>JANNCT010000030.1:0-89399 GCA_031386895.1 Polaromonas sp. | reverse complement strand
GCCATTGCAGCGGTCTGGTTGGACGTGCCGGAAATGGTGATAGACGAAGGCGACACTGGACCGGCGGCCATGGCAGCTGCGGCAAATGCGCTGAGCGCGAAGAATGCAAGTTTTTTCATGATGTTTCCCCAAATACAAAGTTAAAAAATTTGCCTTGTGTTCGCCAGCTTCGTTGGAAGTTTGTGAACCGTCAGCGCTTTGGACATTGTTGAAGTCGAGCCTGGTTTTCTAAGTGGCTACAACTCGTGGCGTTGTCTGGGATGAAGTTTCGGCGTCGCGCCACAGGTTTTCAATCCTTCCCACGGGCTACACCGCAAAACGACGCGCCATGCAAGAACGAATGCCGTAAATGCCCCAAAAAGCCAGTTTTTTGGTCGTGTAGTGCTATCAAATTGTGATCGACGGAATCGAAAACGCTAGGTAGTTTTTATATGCTACAAAAGTAACAACATGTTGTGTATGTGCGTTATCGCACATCAGGCGTCTGAAAATTTGCGGTACAACCAACATCTGTGACAAATTACAAACATTTCTTGTCAAAACAAACGTGTAAATCGTTGACACAGTCCGGTTTGATTTGCGCGAGTTTTCTACATGAATGGATGCAGAAGTCCGATTAGCAGGTAGTTTCTTCAGGAGAGCCACTATGGCCAAAGCCTCATTTACCAGCCAGCCCACCGCGTTGCGAACAGATACACAGGCTGGTGCACTGTTTACCGCTGAGCTGCAAACCAGCGGGCAAACGTTTGCTGCGCCCATATCAAACAGCGCCAGCACATTGCCGTGGCCGCCATTTTTAGTGGGGCAGGTCGCGCGGCCGGTGCGTGTGCTGTTAGTAGACGATGACAGCAGCATTCGCAATGTGATTTCCAACGAGTTGATGACCGACCGGCGGTGCGACCTGGTAGGCCAGGCCGGCAGCATGCGCGAAGGCCGACGGCTTATTTCGAGCTGTGAATTTGACGTGTTGTTGGTCGACCTGAATTTGGGCGACGGCAATGGATTTGAGCTGATTGAGCATGTCAAGACCGTGCGGCCGATGGCCGAAGCCATCGTTATTTCAGCCATGGAAGACGAGCAACATGCGCTGCATGCGTTTGAACTGGGTGCCACTGGTTACCTCGTCAAAAATTCCTGGTTTGGTAATTTTTCGCAGGCGGTTTTGCAGGTGGTCAATGGCGGCGCGTCCATAACGCCCAATCTGGCCAGGCGCTTGTTGCACCGGCTGGACCATACCCATGCAGACAGCGGGCAGCGTGCGGAGCCCCACAAAAAGGCATTGTCCGAGCGAGAGCATGCTATCTTAAAAATGGTGGCAGTCGGCTACACCAGTACCGAGATTGGCTCCAGTCTCACCATTAGCGGTTTGACGGTCAATACGCACATCAAAAATATCTACCGCAAACTGCAAGTGAAAACGCGTGCCCATGCGGTGAGTTCTGCCCTGCAGCGTGGATTGCTTTGAGGTCTGAATTCGCTCTGGCGCTTTCGGGTAATTGGACCATGGCAGCAGCAGCCCAGCTCTTTTTTGTCCTCACCAGCTTTTTGCTGACGGGTGCTGCGCTCAGGCGTTCTGGCCTGGCCTGGCGCGTGGAGCACCACCCCGTCGATGCTGCCATGCGGGCAATGGCGTTGCTTTGGACCCTTTGTTTACTGGTCTTTGTTGCCCAACTCGCGATTGCCGGGTGGACATTGTTTTCTGCCGGGCTGGTGCTGCAGCTTGAGCCGTATTTTTGCCAACTTCTTTTTGTGAGCGTTGGTTTTTTTCTGCTGTCAGCGGCCGGGGCAATTCAGCCAATGGTTTTCCCTTTGCTGCTGGTTCAGACCGCTGGTGGATTGGGCTTGCTTGGATTTATCACCTGGATGGATTGGCAGAAGTTGCCTGCGCCAACGGGCGAATCGGCCTGGCTGGTGTTGAACATTGTTGGCGCAATTGCCGTGACCGCCTTGGTGGCACGCCAGGTGCGCCATACCCACAGCCGCCGAAGCTGGCTGGCTCTGGCCGGGTGCGCCATGGGCCTGGTGCTCTGGCTGGACCAACTCACATCGGCTGGCGAGACACGCACATTACCGGGTATTGCACATTATTTGTACGCCTTGTTTTTGTTCGTGATCTGGCGGTTGATTTCGCTCAATGTTGATTCTGAAAAGAGTTTGGCAGGCACGATGACTTCGTTTTCTGGCACCACCAACTTTAGGCCGCTGGCTAGCATTTCCTCAGACGACGACTTCACAGCGCTGGCGCTGCGCGGTGAGCGCCAGCGCATTTCTTTTGAATTGCATGACAACATCGGCTCCCAGCTTGTCAGCCTGCTGTTTGCCATGCAAGCGTCCGAGCAGCCGCAAAAGCGGATGGTCATGACGTCTATCGAGCAGTGCCTGACCGACTTGAAAATGACGGTGGACGCGCTAGACAGTTTTGAAGAAAACGTCACTCAGGCACTCGGGCGGTTGCGCTACCGGATTCAAAACGCCCTTGATCGCCACGGTATCACCATGCGTTGGAATGTCGATATTTCGGACGAGCTTGAAGCCGTCAGGGGTGCCCAGGCGCAGCAGGTGCTGCGCATTGCGCAAGAAAGCATTGCCAACGTCATGCGCCATTCCAAAGCCAAGTCGGTAGCGGTTACTTGCCGGTATGTGCCGGAGTTTTCCCATCTGGTGCTGGAAGTGCGTGACGACGGCCAGGGCATGGCGCTTGAAAAAAGTGAACGTCCTGAAGGCCATGGCCTTGAGGGTATGCGCCGCCGTGCCGCCGCAGTGGGCGGGTACCTTGTCGTCTACAGCAAACCTGGCGAGGGTACCCGGGTCAGGCTCACTCTGCCATTGCCGCACCTCAGGCTAAAACCTGAACGCCCGACACAGGCTGAAAACTTTGAAACCGAGCACACAAGCTGACCTGCGCAGCCAAAGCCGGCCCTGCGCAGCTAATGTCAGCCCTGCAGCCCAGGCGTTTCGCACTACCGGCTGAGCGCTTGCAAGGTTTGGCCCGAGCTGGTTTCAAACAATACAAGATTGATTTGCCGGGCATGTCCTGGCGTTGGTGCAATGCTGAGTAGTGTCAGCTTTTGGGGCGCTCCTGCAACGCTTTTGCCTGCTTCGTATTGGCCTGACTGAATCAGCTGGCGCACCACAAAGTCGTGCTTTAAAAACTCGCCAGCGTTTTCACCAGTCGGTACTTTGAAATGGTGGCCATACTCTGTGACGGTCCAGTACGCCGACCGGTTAGCACCTTACATCACAGCCTTGCATCAATATCTGCAGCCGAAGCGGCAGCTGCAGCCGAGTGGTGGTTTGTGCTCCGGCTGCCGTGCACTATGCTGTCTTGCATTTGCCCGATGTACGCGGCAGTGGTGTTGTCTGACTGGTCCAGCCGGTGCAGCAGGGCGGTTTGGGTTTGCGCCAAACGGTCGTTGAATGCCGCCGTGGCGGCAGACTCGCGCTGCAGATTGCTCGCGTTTTGCGACTCTATGAACTTGCGCAGTTCGGTAAAGCGCGAGGCCTCTGCCTTGTCTGCAAGGTCGCGCTGGGCGCTCAGCTCCTTGGAGTGCTTTCTGTTCTCCATCAGGCTGGCGCTGTGCATGTACAGCGTGGTGACTAAAAAAATCAGCAAAATTGCGAGCGACAAAACAAGCATCATCAGGCCAAGCGGTACTTGCATTGTGGTGACGCCCAGATTAAGCGTGCTGGCCCGCGTGAACTCATCGACATTGAGCATCGCAAAGCCCACCAGCAATGCGATGGTGATGATTAAAAAAACAGTTCTTGCGCGCATGAGAAGCTCCTTGAGTAGCGATAGTTGAACCTGAACGATCGGCAAAGTTCGTCCATCAGCATCGCTGAAAACAGCTGTTTTTCCTGTGGGACAATGCCCAGCCGCGCCGTCAGGGTGCGTATCAATTTGTGCATCTACAACCCGCACTGCCGCGTTACAAACGCCACCTAAACCAAATACATGCAAGCAATCATTGAACAAATCGCACGTGAAATTAAAGTGCACGCTGCCCAAGTCAAAACCGCAGTAGATCTGCTGGATGGCGGCGCAACCGTGCCCTTTATCGCCCGTTATCGCAAAGAAGCCACGGGCGGTCTGGACGACATTCAACTGCGTGAGCTGGAGTACCGACTGGGCTACCTGCGTGAGCTGGCTGAGCGGCGTGAGGCCGTGCTGAGCAGCATTGAAAGTCAGGGCAAGCTGACGCCCGAGCTGCGCGCCGCCATTGAATTTGCCGCCACCAAGCAAGACCTGGAAGACCTGTACCTGCCGTACAAGCTAAAGCGCCGCACCAAGGGCCAGATTGCGCGTGAAGCTGGCATTGAGCCGCTGGCCGACGCACTGTTCGCAAACCCGTCGATCGTGCCGATCGATGAGGCAGCGGCATATGTGAAGCTTGATAAAAACGAGCAAGGCGACGACTTCACCACGGTGCAGGCCGTGCTGGACGGCGTGCGAGATATTTTGAGCGAACGCTGGGCGGAAGACGCGAGCCTGGTTCAAACGCTGCGTGGCTGGTTGTGGGCTGAAGGGCTGTTCACGTCAAAACTGGTGCCGGGCAAAGACGAGAACGCGCCAGATAACGCCAAGTTTCGCGATTATTTTGCATACGACGAGCCGATCGGCCGTGTGCCGTCGCATCGGGCGCTGGCTGTTTTCAGGGGCAGGGGGCTGGAGATTCTGGATGCCAAGTTGTTGTTGCCCGAGCCGCCGCTGGGCGATGCGCCAGCCAAAGGCCCAGTGGTTTCATTGGCTGAAGGAAAAATCGCGCTGCACTTCGGTTGGTCGCATAAAACCCGCCCTGCAGACGATTTGATCCGCAAATGTGTGGGTTGGGCCTGGCGCGTCAAGCTCAGCTTGTCACTGGAGCGAGACCTTTTCACCCGGCTGCGCGAAGACGCTGAAAAAGTTGCTATCAAGGTATTTGCCGACAATCTGCGTGACCTGCTGCTGGCCGCACCCGCTGGGCCGCGTGTGGTGATGGGCTTGGACCCCGGCATACGCACTGGCGTGAAGGTGGCGGTGGTAGACGCTACAGGCAAGCTGGTAGAAACCGCCACCGTGTTCCCGCACGAGCCGCGCAAGGACTGGGACGGCTCGCTGCACTCGCTCAGCAAACTCTGTGAAAAGCACGGCGTGAACCTGATTGCAATTGGCAACGGCACCGCCAGCCGCGAGACAGACAAATTGGCTGCAGATTTGATCAAAATGCTCCAAAAGAGCGCAAAAAATGCATCAAATATGCCTGTAGACCAATCAATACGGGCGCTAGCAGCTACTGATTTCATAGTAGAAAAAGTAGTTGTCAGTGAAGCAGGCGCATCGGTGTATTCGGCCAGTGAGTTTGCCAGCCAAGAAATGCCCGACGTGGACGTGAGCCTGCGCGGCGCCGCCAGCATTGCGCGCCGCCTGCAAGACCCGCTGGCAGAACTCGTCAAAATTGACCCGAAATCAATCGGTGTAGGCCAATACCAGCACGACGTGAACCAGAGCGATTTGGCGCGCAGCCTGGACACGGTGGTGGAAGACTGCGTGAACAGCGTCGGCGTGGACCTCAACACCGCCAGCGTGCCGCTGCTGGCGCGGGTGTCGGGGCTGAGCCAAACCGTGGCCACGTCCGTCGTGCGCTGGCGTGATGCGAACGGTGCTTTCGCCAGCCGCGCTGATTTGTTGAAAGTCACTGGTTTGGGCGCAAAAACCTTCGAGCAAAGCGCAGGCTTTCTACGCTTGCGCGGCAGCAGCAACCCTCTGGACATGACGGGCGTTCACCCTGAAACCTACGCCGTCGTTGAGCAAATCATGCTGCACACCGGCAAACCCGTGGCCGAGCTGATGGGCCGCGCCGACATGCTTAAAACCCTGAAACCCGAGCTCTTCGCCAACGACAAGTTTGGCGTGATCACCGTCAAAGACATCTTGCTGGAACTTGAAAAGCCTGGCCGTGATCCGCGCCCCAGCTTCAAAGTAGCACGCTTCAACGACGGTGTTGAAGACATCAAAGACCTGCGCGAAGGTATGGAGCTGGAAGGCACCGTCAGCAACGTGGCAGCGTTTGGCGCAATCATCGACATCGGCGTGCACCAAGACGGCCTGGTACACGTCAGCCAGCTCAGCCACAAGTTCACCACCGATGCGAGCGAGGTGGTTAAAACCGGCGACATCGTGAAGGTGAGGGTGACTGAAATTGATGTGGCGCGAAAGCGGATTGGATTGACGATGAAATTGGGCGATATGCCTGCCAGACGCGATGCGCCAAGAGACAACCGCTTTGAAGGTTCCCGTCCTAAGTTCGATCAAAACCCAAGCCGTGAACATAAAGCACCGCACGCTGCTCCTTCAGCGATGGCATCTGCATTTGGAAAGTTGGCTGGGTTGAAAAAATAAGGTTCGGCATATCTGCCAAATCCACCATGCCGTTCGTAGTTCGAAACACCATATGACCATTTACCGAGCAACGGAAGAAGAAGTTCGTTCTGGCGCCATTGGCAGTCGGCTCCGTCTGGCAAGCATGGTTATGCTGAGACTGGCCGAATTGCCAAGTATGCTGGCGAGTTCTACCTTGCATTTATGGCAAAAAGCCTGTGACGAGAGCATTTCAGAACACGCATAGATGCATTTAAAGCATGTCCTCACTGTATTTTTCGTATTAAAAAGTGCTGCAGCACAATAAATACGGGCGTAAGCTGCTTCTGAATTAATAGCAATCGTTAAAAAACCCATGCAAGCACTCCGAATCTATGCAGGCCCCAAGGCGATGCGGCACATCGCCCAAAACGGTTTGCAGCCAGCCGATATTGGCGTGGTGCCCGGCGCGGCGGGTGGGCCCAAAGGGTTGATCTTGGGGCCGCTGGATCGGTTTATTTTTGGCGACTGGCTGGCGCAGTCAAACCATGATGTTCATCTGGTCGGCGCATCCATCGGTGCATGGCGCATGGCAACTGCTTGCCAGAACAACCCAGTGGAGGGCTTTGAAAAGTTAGAGCATGACTACATTCGCCAGGACTATGCGTTAAAACCGGGTGAAAAGTTTCCTTCGGCCGACACAGTAAGTGAAGACTTTGCCCGCAATCTGACCAGCTTTTATGCTGGCAAGATAGACGACGTTCTGAGCCATAAGCGCTACAAGCTGCACATCATCACCTCACGGGGTCGCCACATTTTGCGTCGCGAGCACAAACTGGCCACGCCGCTCGGCTACCTCGGGGCTTTTTTAAGCAACGGCGTGCGCCGCAAGGCCATGGGTGCGTGGCTGGAGCGGGTGGTTTTTTCAAGCCAGAACGCTGCGCTACCGTTTGATGCCCGCGATTACCGGACCCGCCAAATCGACCTGACGGCGGCCAACTTCAATCAGGCGCTGCAAGCCAGTTGCTCGATTCCGTTTGTACTGCGCGCTGTGCACGCCATTGCCGGCGCACCACCCGGTGCTTACTGGGACGGCGGTATCACCGACTACCATTTACATTTGAATTACGCTCCTGATTTAATAGCTGCTAGCGCCCATAAAATATGCGCTACAGCCCTAAATGATGCCAATGTAGAGAATAAAACAGCCTCAAACGCGGGTTTAGTGCTGTACCCGCATTTTCAAAAAGCAGTGGTGCCTGGCTGGCTCGACAAAAGCCTGAAATGGCGGCACAAAGCTACGCCGTTTTTAGACAACATGTTGCTGCTGGCGCCCAACCCGGATTGGGTCAAAACCCTGCCGAACGGCAAGTTGCCAGACCGCACTGATTTCAAGCGTTACGGCACTGATCTGCAGGCGCGGGTGAAAGCTTGGTCTGCTGCGGCATCAAGCAGCGAGCAATTGGCCGAGGAGTGGCAGCAATGGCTTTTTAAGCCTGATATGGGGTTGATTCAACCGCTTTGATCTGTAAAAGATGGCATTTAGCCATCACTTGATGGCACAATTATCCAAAACAAGGGGTTTGGTCATGGAAGCATTTGCCGTCAGAGATTTGCGTGAACACACAGGTGAGCTTGTGCGCAATGCTGAAAGCGGGCAGCTGTCGGTTGTGTCCAAACACGGCAAACCTTTGTTCGTGGCTATGCCATTTACAGCTGCGCTTTTAGCTGCTGGGGTGTCCGTGTCGCTGGCTGACAAGCTGGTGCAAAGCGGTGAGTTGTCTGTAGCTTCTGGTGCAAAACTCTCGGGCATGCCTTATGCGCGCTACTTGCAGCACTTGGGTGCCATGGGTTACAGCTTGCTGGATGAAAGTGCACCATTGGCAGACGAGCTGGCTTTGCTGACGAAGACCTGAATCGTCATGCAGTTGGTTGTGGCCGACGCTGGTCCGCTGATCGCGCTCGCCGTGGCTGATTTGTTGCCGCTGGTGCTTCAGCAGTTCAAATTGTGCGTACCGCAAGCGGTGCTGGACGAATGTCTGGCTGAACCCTACGCACCCGGTTCTCAGCCGATTCTTGAAGCCTCACTGCAGCAGGGTTTCAATTTGATTCCCAATAGCTCTATCAAGGCGCTTGACAGTGCATATGAGATGGGTTTGGGCTCAGGTGAGGTGGCCGTTTTGAGCTATGCGCACCATCACCGCCTGGTTGCGCTGATTGATGAACGCCGCGCAAGGCGCATTGCGCAGCAACTGGGTGTGGCGGTCGTGGGCAGCGGTGCGGTACTTTTGGCGCTGAAGTCGTCGGGAGCCATCACCAGCATTCGCCCTGCGTTGAAGGCTTGGCACAAGCATGGCTATTTTTTGTCGCCAGCGCTGCAAAAGCAATTGCTGGCGGCGGCAGGCGAGCCAAGCTGAGTTAACTCAGCTTCTTCACCAGCACCTGAGATTTGCGATCCCAGTTGTACTTGCGCTTGCGGGCTTCAGGCAGCCACTCCGGGTCAACCTGCACAAACCCGCGCTTGATAAACCAGTGCATGGTGCGCGTGGTCAGCACAAAAATACTTTGCAGGCCCGCGGCGCGCGCGCGTTGCTCAATGCGTTTTAAAACCTTTTCACCATCGCCCTGGCCTTGCGATTGGGGTGACACGGTCAGCGCCGCCATTTCGGCGGTTTTGGCTTCTGGGTAGGGGTAAAGCGCCGCGCAGGCAAAAATCACGCCGTCGTGCTCAATGACGGTGTAGTTGTCGGCTTCGCGCTCAATTTCGGTTCGGTCGCGTTTGACGAGTGTTCCGTCTTTTTCAAACGGCTCAATCAATTGCAAAATGCCGCCTACATCGTCAGCGGTGGCTTCGCGCAGGCTCTCCAGCTTTTCGTCAATCACCATGGTGCCAATGCCATCGTGCACGTAAATCTCCAGCAGCAAAGCGCCGTCAACTGCAAACGGCAATATATGGCTGCGCTCCACACCTGATTTGCAGGCTTTCACGCAATGCTGCAGGTAAAAAGCGGTGTCGGTCGGGCGCTCGCCCGACTTCAGGGTGCTGAGTAATTTTTCAGCTGCAGCCAAAGGCAGCTCGGTGTCAATCGGGTTGTCTTCACTCTCGGGCAAGTCGGGGTCGATACGAATGCCTGGAACTTCAGACAAAAAGATCAGCTTGTCTGCGCCCAGCGCAATGGCCACGCTGGTGGCGACTTCTTCCATCGTCAGGTTGAACGCCTCCCCAGTTGGTGAAAAACCGAAAGGCGACAGCAGCACCATGGCCCCAAAGTCGAGCGTGCGGTTGATGCCCAGCGTGTCCACCTTGCGCACCAGCCCTGAATGTTTGAAGTCCACCCCATCGACAATACCGACCGGGCGCGCCGTGATGAAGTTGCCCGAAATAACGCGCACCGTGGCCCCCGCCATCGGCGTGTTGGGCAGGCCCTGGCTGAAAGCGGCCTCAATTTCATAGCGCAATTGACCGGCGGCTTCTTGCGCGCAGTCCAGCGCCACTTCGTCGGTAATGCGGATTCCGTGGGAGTATTTTGCGGCGTGGCCTTTAGCGGCCAGCTGTTCATTGACCTGCGGGCGAAAACCATGCACCAGCACAATTTTGACGCCCATGCTCTGGATCAGCGCAAGGTCTTGCGCAATGTGCGCGAGCTTGCCTGCCGCGATGGCCTCACCGGCTATTCCAACGACAAAAGTTTTACCGCGATGCGTGTGGATGTAGGGGGCCACCGAGCGAAACCAGGGCACAAACGTGAAGTTAAAGACGGCGGACATGGGCGGGCGTTCTCTGGGCGGGCAAAAAACGAAAGTGTACGGTACGCTGCCGGGCTGATTTGTTCAGCGCTACCGGAGCAAAGCTGTTGATAATACGGAGCTTTGAGCACCACCCCCTTGCCGCCAGATAAGCCACCCACTTTGCTGATTGATTTCCCTGAATCGCTGCCTGTATCTGCCCGGCGAGATGAGATTACCGCCGCTATTGCTGCGCACCAGGTCGTGATTGTGTGTGGTGAAACTGGGTCAGGCAAAACCACGCAGTTGCCAAAAATCTTGCTCGCGATGGGTCGGGGCAAATTGAACTATCCACCCGGCCAGCGCGCCAGGCTGATTGGCCACACCCAGCCCAGGCGAATTGCTGCATCCAGCGTAGCCAAGCGCATTGCCGAAGAGCTTAAAACGCCACTGGGTGATGTGGTGGGGTTCAAGGTGCGGTTTCAGGACCGCTTGAGCCGGGACGCGTCCGTCAAGCTCATGACCGACGGCATTTTGCTGGCCGAAACACAAACCGACCCGCAGCTGAACGCCTACGACACCATCATCATTGACGAGGCGCATGAGCGCTCCTTAAACATTGACTTTTTGCTGGTCTACCTGCGCCAGTTGCTGCCGCGCCGGCCGGATTTGAAAGTCATCATCACGTCGGCCACGATTGATGCGAATCGTTTTGCGGAGTATTTTGCGATCACGACAAGCGCGCAGCCGCCGGGCCGCCCCAAGGCAAGCGGCGCCCCCTCGGGGGGCAGTGACGACGCGCAGCGCGGAGCGTGGGGGCATGACGCCCCGCCGCCGCCGGGCCGCCCCAAGGCAAGCGGCGCCCCCTCGGGGGGCAGTGACGACGCGCAGCGCGGTGCGTGGGGGCACACAGTTCCGGCTCCGGTCATCATGGTGTCGGGCCGGATGTTTCCTGTAGAGCAGCGTTACAGACCGTTTGAAGAATCACGCGACTACGACCTGAACGACGCGATTGCTGATGCAGTAGACGAGCTGTGGCTAAGCCCACATAACGCCGGTGACATTCTGGTTTTCTTGCCGGGCGAGCGAGAAATTCGTGAAGCTGCTGATCACCTGCGCAAGCATTTGGCACACCAGCCTTTGAACCGGGGCGCAGACGTGCTGCCGCTGTTTGCGCGCCTGAGCCCCGCCGAGCAAGACCAGATTTTTGCCAGCCACAACAACCGCCGCATTGTGCTGGCCACCAACGTAGCCGAAACGTCCCTGACCGTACCAGGTATCCGGTATGTGATTGACGCAGGCACCGCGCGCGTCAAGCGCTACAGTTTTAGAAGCAAGGTTGAGCAGCTGATGGTCGAGCCCATCAGCCAGGCAGCAGCCAACCAGCGCGCCGGGCGCTGCGGCCGGGTGGCCGACGGCATTTGCATACGCCTGTACGACGCGCAGGATTTTGCGGGACGCCAGCGTTTTACCGACCCCGAAATTTTGCGCAGCTCTTTGGCAGCCGTTATTTTGCGCATGAAGGCGCTGCATTTGGGCTCGATTGAAGACTTTGCCTTCATCGAAGTACCGCAGCGCCGCGCCATGACGGACGGCTACCAGTTGCTGGCCGAGCTGGGCGCGGTGGATGACAACAACGAATTGACCGCGGTGGGCCACACGCTGGCCAAGCTGCCGCTGGACCCGCGCGTGGGCCGCATGATTCTCGAAGCCAAAACCCGGGGCGCGCTCGATGAAGTGCTGGTGATTGCCAGCGCCCTGAGCGTGCAGGACGTGCGTGACCGCCCGATGGACAAACAGGCCCAAGCCGACCAGGCGCATGCCAAGTTTGACGATGAAAAAAGCGAGTTTGTGGGGTATTTGAAGTTGTGGAAGTGGCTGGGTGATTCCCGGGGTGGTCATGATGCCGTACATAAGCTGACCAACAGGCAGCACGAAAACCTCTTGAGAGAAAATTTCATCAACATGCGGCGTGTCCGCGAGTGGCGCGACATCCATTCACAGTTGATGGGCACCATTGGCGAACAAGGCTGGGAACTGAACAAAAAACCCGCCAGTTACGAGCAACTGCACCAGTCCATGCTGTGCGGCTTGCTGGGCAACCTGGGTCAAAAGAGCGAGGAGGAAGATTGGTACCTGGGCGCACGCGGCATCAAGTTTTACCGCCACCCGGGTGCCAAGCTCAGCAAAAAACCGGGCCGCTGGATCGTGGCCGCCGAGCTGGTAGAAACCACCCGCCTTTTTGGCCGGGGCATTGCCAATATTGACCCGCAGTGGATAGAGCAGGTCGCTGGGCATTTGCTCAAAAAGCAGTTGCTTGACCCGCACTGGGAAAAAAAGGCCGCGCAAGTCACCGCGCTGGAGCGTGCCACGCTGTACGGCCTGATGGTCTACAACGGCAGGCGCGTTAATTTCGGCCGGGTTGACCCAGTCGCCGCCCGCGAAGTCTTTATTCGTGAGGCTTTGGTCGCGGGCAACTGGGACACGACGTTGCCGTTTTTGAGACTCAATGAAAAACTGATTGCCAAAGTGCAAGACCTCGAGCACAAGGCGCGCAGGCAAGACGTGCTCGTAGATGAAGAACTGATTTACGCTTTTTACGACCAGCAGTTGCCGCCTGACGTGTGCAGCGGCGCAAGCTGCGAGGCCTGGTACAAGGAAGAAGTCAAAAAGCAACCCAAGCTTTTGCTACTAACGCAAGAAGAGCTGATGCGCCACGAGGCCGCCGGCATAACGACGCAGGCTTTTCCGAAAATGCTGCGGCTCGGCGGTGTGGATTGTGCGGCGACGTATTTGCATGAACCGGGCGACACCAAAGACGGCGTGACGGTTGATGTGCCGCTGTTTGCGCTGAACCAGGTCAACGAGGAGCGCTGTGAATGGCTGGTGCCCGGTATGCTGAAAGACAAAGTACAGGCGCTGATCAAAACCCTGCACCAGCGGCCCCGCTCGCGCCTGGTGCCCCTGCCTGATACCGCTACCCGCATGGCAGACCTGCTAAAGGTTGCAGAAGTGTTCGGCACTGGATCGCTTACTGACGCCGTGCTGAAGCTGGTGCGGGACGCTACTGCGGTGGATGTCAAACGTGGCGATTTGAAACTCGACATGCTGCCCCCGCACTTGTTCATGAATTTTCGTGTGGTGGATGAGCACGGACGGCAACTTGGCACTGGCCGCAGCCTGGCGGCACTAAAGGGCGAGCTGGGCGCGCAGGCGCGTGGTGCGTTTCAAGCGTTGGCGGGTTTGAAAAGTCTCACCAATCGGTTGCCTGAGACCGTAAAAGAGTCAAATATTGAACAAAATAGGCCTCTAGCTCAACAAATACGGGCGCAAGCAGCTCCTAAAATAATAGTAGCCAAGGTGCCTGAGCGCTACACCTCCTGGAGCTTTGGCGAGCTGCCCGAGCTGATGGAAATTGCAAAAGGCAACCAGACATTGATTGGTTTTCCGGCGCTGATTGACCTGCAGGACGCTGTCACCATAGAGGTGTTTGATGAACCGGAGCTGGCCGTGGCCAGGCACCGCGCCGGTTTGCGCCGCCTTTTTTCCCTGCAAATCAAAGACGCCATCAAGTATCTGGAAAAAAATCTGCCTGAGCTGCAAAAAATGGCCACTGCCTTCATATTGGTGGGCCGCGCTGCTGACAACACTGGCGGCGGCACGATCGAGGAGCTGCGAGAGCAAATCATCGAGGTCGCTTTAAACCGCACTTTTCTGCTCGACCCGTTGCCCACGAGCGAGGCCGAGTTCAAAAAACGGCTGGAAGAAGGCAGAGGCCGCCTGACGTTGATTGCCAATGAAATAGCGCGCCTTGCAGCTGGAATTTTGCTGGAGTTTGCAGTGGCCCAGCGCAAAATCAAGGACTCAAAAAACGCGGTAGAAGCCTCTACTGATGCAGCCCAGCAGTTGCAGCGGCTCGTCCCCAAACGGTTTTTAACGGCAACGCCGTACGTCCAGCTTCAGCACTTCTCAAGATACCTGAAAGCCATCACCGCACGCCTTGAAAAATGGCGGGGAGACCCAGCTCGTGATGCTGCTCGACTGGTCGAGCTCAAACCACAAGAGCAGCGTTATTGGCGCCTGGTAGCCGAACGAAAAGGCGCAACGGATGCGCGAATGCAGGAGTTCAGGTGGTTGCTGGAAGAGCTGCGGGTGAGTTTTTTTGCTCAAGAGCTGCGCACACCACAGCCGGTCAGCATCAAGCGACTTGAAAAAGTCTGGCAGCAACTGGTAAGTTGATGCCAGCTTTCTAGAAAAGGCTAACAATAGCCGAAGGCTTGTTACGCTGAGACTAAAAGATGCGGCAGCAACTCAACAACTGGCCAGTTAAAAAGCCGAACAGTTACGCCTGCGGTTTTGGGGCTTAGATTCGCCCCATCAGCAGCAGCACAATCAAAATGATCACCACCAAACCAATGCCGCCACTGGGCCCGTAACCCCAGCTGCGGCTGTGACCCCAAGTCGGCAATGCGCCCACCAAAATAAGAATTAAAACTATCAGCAAGATGAGGGAAAGCGACATGAAAAGCTCCTTGTTATGTGCAGTGATTTTCCATGTGCAATACAGAAAACCAAGCAAGCACAAGGCGCACAGCGTCGTCAGCTAATGCCGATTGTGGTGGCTACAGCGCCGCCAAGCGTAGCAACGCTGCGTTCAGCGTCTCGTCTTTTTTGGCAAAGCAAAAACGCACCGCGCGCTGGTCAAATCCGTTGCCGTAAAACGCTGAAAGTGGAATGGCCGCCACACCGATTTCAGTCGTCAGCCATTTGCAAAAATCAGCCTCGTTCAAATCACTGACTTCTGAAATGTCCACGCACTGGAAATAACTCCCCTCGCTCGGCAGTAATTTAAAACGCGTCTTGGCCAAACCAGCGCGAAACAAATCGCGCTTGCGCTGGTAAAAAGCCGGAAGGCCGAGATACGCATTCTCATCAGCCATGTAACTGGCCAAGCCGTGCTGAACCGGTGTGTTAACGGTAAATACATTGAACTGGTGCACCTTGCGAAACTCTGCCGTTAACGCGGCAGGTGCTGCTACATAGCCCACCTTCCAGCCAGTGACATGGTACGTTTTGCCAAAGCTGCTGACAATAAATGCGCGTGCCGCCAGACCTGGAAAGCGCGCTGCGCTTTGATGAATGTGACCCATGCCCTTATCGGCATCAAACACCATGTGCTCATACACCTCGTCACTGATGAGCAAAATATCTGTCGGTGCCAGCAGGTCCTGCAACTTCAGCATGTCTGCCTCAAGCCACACGGTGGCGCTCGGGTTGTGCGGGGAGTTGATCAGGATGGCGCGCGTTTTGGGCGTCATGGCCGCGCTAATTTTGTCAAAGTCTGGCCTGAAAGTGGCGGGCGTGAGCGGTACGCGCACCACCACGCCGCCTGCCAGTTCAATATTGGGCACATAGCTGTCGTAGCAGGGCTCCAGCACAATGACTTCGTCGCCTTGGTGCACTACCGCAAGCATTGCCGTGATGATGGCTTGGGTTGCCCCGGCAGTGACCGTGATTTCAGTGTTCATGTCGTAATTGCGGCCATGCAATTTCAGCAATTTGGCAGATATTGCCTGACGCAATACCGGCACGCCTGGCATTGGCGGGTACTGGTTCAAGCCGCTGGTCATGGCGCTGGTAACTGCACCGACCAGCTTCGGGTCACACTCAAAATCCGGAAAACCCTGGCCAAGGTTCACCGCGTTGTGCTCTGCCGCCAAGGTCGACATTACCGTGAAAATGGTGGTGCCAACCGCTGGCAGTTTGGTTTTTAGCCGCGGCGTTTTTTCAAGAACTGCGTTCATGGCGTTGTGCTGGTGAAGTTAAAAATTGCTGGTTAAAAGTTGCAGCTCAGAAGTCGCTGCTTGCACCCGACATGGCTTTTTCAATCGCGCTGCGGGTCAAATCGGTGCTGAGCAGCTCCGCAAAGGTGTAGACAAAATTGCGCAAATAGGCGCTGCGCTTGAACGCAACTCTGGCAACGTTCCTGCCGAACAAAGCTCCCGCAGGCAGTGCCACCAAATCACTGTTGGTGCCGTCTTCCCTGATCGCCATTTCAGCAATAATGCCGACCCCCAAGCCAAGGCGAACGTAGGTTTTAATCACGTCAGAGTCAATCGCCTCAAGCGCAATACGCGGCTCAAGATGCGCGGCTGCAAAGGCCTGGTCAATTTTGGTGCGCCCGGTAAAAGACGGGTGGTAGGTAATCAGTGGCTCCTGCGCCAGGTCTGCCAGTGTGATGTCTGCAATACCGGCCAGCGGGTGGCCAATTGGCACCACCAGCATGTGCTGCCAGTCGTAGCAGGGCAGGGTGACCAAGTCTGGGTAACGGGTGAGCGACTCAGTGGCAATGCCGATCTCAGCAACTTCATCGATCAGCATTTTCGCAACCTGGTCGGGCGAGCCCTGGTGCAGGCTGACGTTGACCTTGGGAAAAGCCTCGCGAAGCCTGGCCACTGGCTGCGGCAGCACATAGCGCGCCTGGGTATGGGTGGTGGCAATCGACAACGTACCGCTGTCCTGCTTGGAGAACTGCTCGCCGATGCGGCGCAGGTTGCCGACCTCGCGCAAGATGATGTCGATACTTTTTAAAACATGGGTGCCGGGTTCAGTGACGCGTTTCAGGCGTTTACCGTGCCTTGCAAAAACTTCAATGCCCAGTTCTTCTTCGAGTTCAATAATTGCTTTGGAAACGCCCGGCTGCGACGTGTGCAGCGCCTGCGCTGTTTCGGTCAGATTCAGGTTGCGCCGCACGGCTTCTTGAACAAAACGGAACTGGTGAAGATTCATATCAAACCCAAGCTAATAACTTGGTTCATTATATGTTTGGCGACCTAAGCCGTGCCGTCAAAGTCAGGACAAAGCAAGCTCGGCCAGCAGTGCAATGAGGCCTGCGTTCTCGCCTGCGGTTGGCAGCAATTCAAAGTCGATATCAGGGTGGTCAGCCTTGAGCTGCACCATCAGCAAGGGCAAATCCTCTCGAGCGTGTTTTCCAACACCCAAAAAAAGCGGAAATATCCTTATCTTACGGGCGCCATAAGCTATTAAATCAATAGCGGCATCGGCCAGGTTGGGCGTGCACAGCTCAAGGTAGGCACAGCGCACCGGCGCTGCACTTTTGCTTTGCCTGATCTGCTCTGCCACAGCCTCTATGGGAAGACGCCATTGCGCATCTCTGGAGCCATGCGCAAACAAAACAATGCCGAGTTCGGCGTCAGGTTGAACAGTGCTCATCGGCGGACCACCAACCAGCCGAACGCACCGAGCGAGATCAGCGCATAAATCAGGCTGGGAGTTGCTGCGGCCAGCCACGGCGTCCAGTTTTGCAGATTACCAATGTAGCCAAACACGTTGTTGAGTAAAAAGAAACTGATGCCGATCATCACGCCAGCAAAGACATAGGTAGAAATGCCGCCCGCCCGAAAATGCAGGTACGCAAATGGCAGCGCAAGGATCACCATGACCAGGCAGCTAAGGGGGTAAAAAACTTTTCGCCAAAGTTCAATTTCATAGCGCTGGGCAGTTTGCCCGTTGCTGTCCAGGTGGCGCACATAGTTGAACAAATCAAGTGTTCCCATCCGTTCGGGCTTTAGCAGAGCAACTGAAACCATCTCCTGCGTGATGCCAGTAGGCCAGCGCAATTCGGCAAGTGTGCTGCGTTTGATGGCAGAAGTCTCTTTGTTGGGCAAGTTGATCTGAGCTTGGCCGGGTGGGCTGGTGACGATTGAAAATTCGTCGCGCCTTGCATTGCTTAAAAGCCACGCACCATCTTGCCCAAACGTTGCGCTACTTGCCTGGGTAATGGATGAAACCAGGCCGCTGTTGTTGAATTCGTAAATTTTCACATTGGTCATGGTGTTGTTTGGGCTCAAGGTTTTGACGTTAGCGACATAGGCGTTGTAGGTTTGTTTTTCTTTCAGCCATGCTCCGGTCTGGCCGACGGTCAAGTCACCCTGAAATCTGGCTTTGACCAGCTGCGCTGCTCGCGCGCTCAAAGGAGCCAGGTAATCCCCGACCAAAAAACTCATGACAACAAAAGCGGCGCCAACTGCAAGCAGCAACCTCAGTGCCCGCCACGGGCCCAAACCGCTGGTTCGCAAAATCGTGTACTCGGAGCTTTGCGCCAGCCTTGCCATGACAAAAATAGTGCCAATCAACACTGAAATTGGCAGCAACTCGTACAGATGGGTAGGTATCAAAAGTGCAACGTAAAGCAGCGCATGGCGCAACTCATAGGGCTGGGTCGCACCAGCAAGGCCAGCCAATTTGCCAATGTCCTGCAACTCGTCGACCACATCAAAAAAGAAAAACAGCGCCAAAAAGCCTGCAGCAACCAATGCTATAGCCGTCAAAACCTCCCTGTAGATCAGCCTGCGGACGGTTTTCAAGCGGGCTCCTTTGCCAGTGCCTGCTTGCGCCTGAACAGGCTGCGCAAAGTCCAGTTGGAGTCACGTTTGGCCAGCCACGCCAGACCGGCTGCCAGTACGCCGCCGTGCAAGGCAAGCAGCAAAACAGCAAACCCCACCTGGTCGCTGGAAATCCAGCTTCGTCCCACAGTGATGAGGTTGTTATAGGCAACAAACGCCAGAACGATAAGCACCAGGCTTGTGTTGCGACCGCCACGCGTTTTTACCCTGGTAAGTGCCACCGCCAACACAACAAAATTGATGGCCGACACCGCCAGGCCAATTCGCCAGGCCAGCTCTGCCAGCGCACTGGAAGATGCTGCTGAAATCAGCTCTTTGACCGAAAGTAAGCGTTGGTCCCCGCCATCTAAAGTGGGCGCTACGGCGTTGCCAGCTTTGGTTCCGTACTCCTGGAACAGGCTGATTTTTTGAGCCGCGTTTCCGTTTTCAGTTTCAAGCCTCTGGCCGTTCTCCAGCAGAACATAGCGGCTGTCCCCCCGAGTTTCAATTCGTCCAGCAGTCGCAGTGGTTACTGAGCTCTTGCCCTTTTCGTTGGTGGCGATGAATATATTGTTGCTTGCGCTATTTTCAGATTTGCCCTGGCGCTCAATAAAAAACACCCGATTGCCGCTGGATGATTCCTGAAACTGCCCCGGCGCGATTCGGTCTATGTCACTGCGGTTGCCATAGGTATCCTGCATGGCTTTGGTTTGCTGGTTGGTCCATGGCCAGACAAACAGCGCAGTGAGAAAAATAATCACGAGTACCGGCCATGCAAAGCGAAACATGGGGACTAAAAAACTCGTCAAACTTTGTCCGCTGCTAAACCACACGACCATCTCGCTGTCGCGGTACATCCGGCTGAGCGTAGCCACCATCGCCACGAAAAGCGAAAGCGCCAAAATGGTTGGAAGCCGGCCCAAAGCCGCATATCCCATAAAAAGCACTACATCTTGCGGGTTGACGGAGCCGCGTGATGCCTGCCCTAACGTGCGGATTAAAACAATTGTCAGCACAATGGTCAGCAGCACGACAAAGGTCGCGCCAAAGCTGCGCGCGAGTTCTCTGCGAATTGTGGATTGGAATAACATGGCAGCTCGCAGTTGGCGTGGTTGGGTATGCAGCAGGCACTAGAGAGTTACCAGGGCTTGCTTTTGCTGTCGAATTTTTGTTGCGCCGACTGGCTTAATTTCTTTTTACCGCTAGACTATTTTTCTATTATGAACTTTGAAATCAAAACATTGGCGCACGAGGAATTGTCGGGCGAAAAATGCGACGCGTTGGTGGTGCTGGTGGCCAGCCAGCCACCGGGCGAGTTTTTTTCGAAAAGCAAAGATGCCTGCTCACAATTTATCAACCTTGCCGTTAAATCGGGTGACTTTGAGCCTAAGGCGGGCAAATTGCTGACCAGTTATCGGCCTGCAGGTCTGGCCACTGTCCGGCTGATTGTGGTGGGCGCGGGGGATGGCAGCTCCAAAAACGTTCGCGCGGCGGTACTGGCGGCAATGGGTGCATTAAAAGGCAGCAACACCCTGAAAGTGGTCATCAGCCTTGGGTCGGTCAGCAAGCAAAATGATGATGTGGTTTGCGCGGCAATAGTTGCTTGCGGCGACGCAGCTTACATTTATGAAACTACCAAGCCTTCTGTGGTGGCTTCGAAGTTGAAAACTGTGGTGCTGGCGGTTGCAAATGCAGCCCCAGTCAAGGCTGGCTTTGGCAAAGGCGTGGCACTGGTCAGCGGCATCAACCTGGCCAAAGAATGGGCCAATCGCCCCGCCAACTACGCAACACCCACTTTGTTGGCTGATGCAGCGAAGGCCTTGGGAAAACACCCGAACATGAAAGTGGACGTTTTAGGTCTGAAAGAAGTGGCTAAATTGGGCATGGGCTCATTCATTTCGGTGTCGCAAGGCTCAAATGAGCCGCTGAAATTTATCGTGATGCACTACAACGGCGCCACCAAGGCAGACTCGCCCGTTGTTTTGGTCGGCAAGGGCATCACGTTTGATACTGGCGGCATATCTATCAAGCCGGCGTCTGAAATGGACGAAATGAAGTTTGACATGTGCGGAGCGGCAAGCGTGCTGGGGGTGTTCCGGTCTCTGGCAGATTTAAAGCCCGCCATGAATGTCATTGGGTTGATTCCTGCCTGCGAAAATATGCCCGATGGACGCGCCGTAAAGCCTGGCGATGTGGTGACCAGCATGAGTGGCCAGACAATTGAAATTCTCAATACCGACGCGGAAGGGCGCCTGGTGCTGTGTGACGCTTTGACCTATGCAGAGCGCTTCAAACCGCGCGTGGTCATTGACATTGCAACCCTGACGGGTGCCTGCGTGGTGGCGCTGGGCGGTGTCCGCAGTGGTTTGTTCTCAAGCGACAGCGCCCTGACTGCTGCGCTGGTCAAAGCAGGCGAGTCCTCCCGTGATTTGTGCTGGCACATGCCTCTTGACGATGAATACGCTGAGGGCCTTAAAACAAATTTTGCAGATGTTGCCAACATAGCCGGGCGCGCAGGAGGAGCAGTGACTGCAGCAAAGTTCCTGCAACGATTCACTGCCAAGTTTGCTTGGGCGCATCTTGATATTGCTGGCACTGCCTGGAAAAGCGGGTCAGCCAAGGGTGCTACCGGCAGGCCAGTAGCCCTGCTGATTGACTATTTGCTGGCGCAATCCGAGTCGAAGCCTGACCCTGTCAAACCGCGTAAACCAGCCTTGAAAAAACGCATCAGCACTGCATGACCGAGATCGAATTTCACGCTAATGTGCCGGACAAGCTGAACTTTAGCTGCCGGCTACTTCGCAAGGCTGTACGCAGCGGAGCGAAGGCGGTGGTGGTTGCCGATGTACCTTTGCTGGCTGCCCTTGACTGCTTGCTTTGGGAGTATTCATCCACCGAGTTTTTACCCCATTGCACAGGCGCATCACCCACGCAAACCAAGGCTTTAACACCTGTTTTTTTAACGGAGCAGTTGGCGCAGCAGGGCCAGTACCCCACCGGCAGTATTTTGATCAATCTGGGGCAAACCATACCCACCAAGTTTGAACAGTTTGAGCGGCTGATAGAAATTGCTTCGGTTGAACCAGAAGATCGGCTTGCGGCCCTTGCCCGGTGGAAGCACTACAAAAGCCGCGGCTACCCGCTCAAACGTCACGAAGCAACTGCTGCCGGAGCAAACGGATGAGCACTACGTCCGCCCCGCCGCGATTTGTACCAACGCTGACCGATGTTGTTGCTCGTCCCCACTCGGCTTACAGCGCGACCCGGTACGCCGCTGGTGGTAGCGACTATGCGGTATCCAGTGATGACCAGCTCTTGAAGCGGGTCATGCAGCGTGTAGACGTTGTGCTGGAGCGCCGCCTGAGAGAGGCTGTAGGCAAGGTGATTCTTGAACACACGCAGGAGCTGGTCCCAAGGCTTCGAACGGAAATTGAAGCATTGGTGAAAGACTCAATTGCCCAGGCACTGGCTCAAGAAGCTGGCCAGAAGTAGCTACCAGGCCTGCTCTTGCACACCGGATGGTTTTCCTGTCAACCCGCAAATACTTAGGGACGTTCCTATGTTGCGGGCGTGAAAATTGCGTTATCGTACGCCGCAGGACAAAATCTGTTCTTGGACCCTGAATCATTTTTAACCGGAGTATTTTCATGCAAACGAAATTCAAATTGACAGTTCTCGCGGCACTTGTGTCTGTTGCCGGCATGGCATCGGCCCAAGACATGGTCGTGAAAATCGGCCACGTCGGCCCGATTTCAGGCAGCATCGCCCACCTGGGTAAAGACAACGAAAACGGTGCCAAGATGGCCGTTGAAGAACTCAACGCAAAAGGCGTGATGATCGGCGGCAAGAAAGTCAAGCTCGAATTGGTGCTTGAAGACGACGCAGGCGACCCAAAGCAGGGCACCGCTGTTGCGCAAAAGCTTGCTGACATGAAAGTTTCTGGCGTTATCGGCCACCTGAACTCAGGCACGTCCATTCCAGCGTCAAAAATTTACAGCGCAGCTGGTATTCCACAAATTTCCCCATCAGCCACCAACCCGGCATTCACCCGCGCTGGCTATAAAACCACCTTCCGCGTGGTTGCTGACGACGTGCATTTGGGCGGCACATTGGGCCGGTACGCAGTGACAACCCTGAAGGGCAAGTCAATTGCCGTGATCGACGACCGCACCGCTTACGGTCAGGGCGTTGCAGAAGAGTTCACCAAAGCAGTTAAAAAAGCTGGCGGAACCATTGTTGGTACCGAGTTCACGACTGACAAAGCCACCGATTTCATGCCAATTTTGACCACGCTCAAAGGCAAAAAGCCTGACGTGATCTTCTTCGGCGGCATGGACGCTGTTGCAGGCCCAATGATGCGCCAGATGAAGAACCTTGGCATCACTGCCAAGTTCATGGGCGGTGACGGCATTTGCTCCAGCGAGTTGGCCAAATTGGCTGGTGACGGCATGGCCGACGGCCAGGTAGTTTGCGCAGAAGCTGGTGGCGTTGAAGGCACGCAAAAAGCTGGCCTTGACAAGTTCAATGCTGACTTTAAAAAGAAGTTCAATGCTGACGTCCAGGTGTACGCACCATACGTCTACGACGCACTGAACGTCATGGTCGCTGCAATGGTGAAAGCCGGTTCTTCAGAGCCAGCAAAGTACCTGCCAGTGCTCGCTAAAACCGAGAAGTTCAAAGGCGTGACTGGCGACATTTCGTTTGACGAAAAAGGCGACGTAAAGAACGGCGCTTTGACCCTGTACACCTACAAGGCCGGCAAGCGCGATCAAATCGCTGTGGTGCGTTAATCACCCCCTGAGCTTTTAGAAGCTGAAAAAGCCACCGCAAGGTGGCTTTTTTTCGCCTGAAGTCTACAGATCGTATCCAAAATGGCTCTAGCGCAATAAATACGGGCGCAAGCAGCTGCTATTTTCATAGCGTTAAGAATAATCCAATGTCCGCAAACTGGCATCCCTGGTTTGGGTTTGCAGCACCTTTTCAACTCCAAAACGAAAAAGCCGCATACCCAGGGAGCATGCGGCTTTTTGTATTTTTCTGGCGGAAGAGGCGGGATTCGAACCCGCGGTAGGTATAACCCTACGTACGCTTTCCAGGCGTATGACTTAAACCGCTCATCCACCCTTCCGACAGCCCTCTATTCTAACAGTGCATGCGCCGCCGAGCGGCCGGAGCGGCTCAGTGTTTGCTACACAGCGGCGTGATAACGGTGCTTTTCAAGCTGCTCAATGGTCACGAATTTCAACGCGTTTGCGTGGGTTGACTCCATGACTACCGGAGGGGCAACCCCTGCGCCAAACGCCTCTGCCCAACGGCTGGCGCACAGGCACCAGCGGTCTCCCGCTGTCAACCCTTTGAAGCGGTACTCTGGCCGCGGTGTGCTCAGGTCGTTGCCGCGCAAAAGTGAGAATTCAAGAAACTCGCCAGTGACACGCGCGCAAATCAAATGCGAGCCCAAATCAGAGGCGTCTGTTTTGCAGCAGCCGTCACGGAAGTAGCCCGTCAGCGGGTCATAAGAGCAGGGCACCAGCGCGGTGCCAAGGACGTTTTTTATTTCGGCTGATTGGGTCATGGTGAGTTTTAAGTTTTGCTGGTTTGCACCATCTTCATGGCGGAAGTGATCAGAGCGGCCACGTCGGTCATGTTGCTCGGAATTATCAAGGTTGTCGCGGCGTCACTGGCAACCCGCGAGTACGCTTCAACCGCTTTTTCAGCGACTTTAAGCTGTACCGCTTGTTCTCCACCCGGCATGCGGATGGCATTTGCTACCAGCTCGATGGCTTTTGCATTTGCGTCTGCTACGGCCAGGATGGCTGACGCTTCGCCTTGCGCGTTATTGATGGCGGCGAGCTTTTCACCCTCGGACCGTGCAATAAATGCCTCACGCTCGCCAGTAGCAATATTGATCTGTTCCTGGCGGCGGCCTTCAGATGCAGCGATCAACGCACGTTTTTCACGCTCCGCGGTAATTTGCGATTGCATTGCGTGCAAAATTTCTTTGGGTGGCGTCAGGTCTTTGATCTCGTAGCGCAGCACCTTCACGCCCCAGTTCAGTGCCGCCTCATCGATAGCCGCTACCACTTGTGCATTGATGATGGCGCGCTCTTCAAACGTTTTGTCGAGCTCAAGTTTGCCAATAACCGAGCGTAAAGACGTTTGCGCAAGTTGCGTCACGGCAATGATGTAGTTAGACGAGCCGTAGCTGGCACGCATCGGGTCGGTGACCTGAAAATACAAAATTCCGTCAACCTGCAGCTGCGTGTTGTCGCGGGTAATGCAGACCTGGCTCGGCACATCCAGTGGTATTTCTTTCAGTGAGTGCTTGTAGGCCACCTTGTCTACAAAGGGCACCAAAAAGTTCAGCCCTGGCGTAAGCGTGGCGTGGTATTTGCCAAGCCGCTCAACCACCCACGCGTTTTGCTGCGGCACGACTTTGACACTGCGCACAATAAATATGCCTGCCACTACCAAAATAATCAATGCAATTTCCATGGCTTTCTCCGAGAGTTAAAAACGTTTCAGGCTGGCTCAAGCTTTTTCAAGCACAAGCCGGTTCCCCAACAATTGCATGATGCGAAATTGCCCACTGTCTGCCGGCTCGGCTGGGTTGGCCATGACTGCCGTCCAGCTAGCGCCACGGTATTTCACCGTCGTGGTGCCATCGGGTGCCCACCCGACTACGCTCACCATCTCGCCGATGTCAATATGCACATCTTTGTTGGCGTTTGCCGTAGCGGCCTTGGGCTGGTTGCGACCGCGCCAGTACTGCAGCACCACCGCGCCGCCGCCGATTACCGCTGCCGCTACGATTTGCCCGACAACCGGCATGCCTAAATGCGCAGCTATTGCGCCTGCTGCCATTCCTGTGGCGAGCATCAATAAGTAAAAGGTTCCGGTAGCCAGCTCAACTGCCACCATCACGCCGGCCAAAACCCACCAGATGGTTGATTGCTCCATAGTCATTTTTCTTTCGTGTTTGGTTTGTGGACTACAGGCCACATTCTGATGCAATTGGCCACTGGCAAAATATGGATGCCGTTTTATTTCCGTACACTTCGCAAGTTGTTTGTCAGCCGCAAGTGCTGCCACCCTGTCAAATTCACTGACCACACCATACACTCGTTCTATGAAATTTCGTTTCCCCATCGTCATCATTGATGAAGACTTCCGATCTGAAAATACCTCTGGTCTGGGCATTCGCGCGCTGGCCCAAGCCATTGAAACCGAAGGCTTTGAAGTCCTGGGCGTGACGAGCTACGGCGACCTGAGCCAGTTTGCGCAGCAGCAAAGCAGGGCGAGCGCGTTTATTTTGTCAATTGACGATGAAGAATTCACGCCCGGCCCCGACCTTGACCCGGCCGTTTTAAACCTGCGCAACTTTATTGAAGAAGTACGCCGCAAAAACCTGGATGTGCCGATTTACGTTTACGGCGAAACCAAAACATCGCGCCACATACCGAACGACATTTTGCGTGAACTGCACGGTTTCATTCACATGTTTGAAGACACGCCCGAGTTTGTGGCGCGGCATATCTTGCGTGAAGCCAAAAGCTACCTTGAAGGCGTGCAACCGCCGTTCTTCAAGGCGCTGCTCGACTACGCTGAAGACGGCTCGTACAGCTGGCATTGCCCCGGCCATTCAGGTGGCGTGGCGTTTTTGAAAAGCCCGGTGGGGCAGATGTACCACCAGTTTTATGGCGAAAACATGCTCCGCGCCGACGTATGCAACGCGGTTGAAGAGCTCGGCCAACTGCTGGACCACGACGGCGCGATTGGCGCGAGCGAGCGCAACGCAGCGCGTATTTTTAATGCCGACCACTGCTTTTTTGTCACCAACGGCACATCAACCAGCAACAAGATAGTGTGGCACCACACAGTAGCGCCGGGTGACGTGGTGGTGGTTGACCGCAACTGCCACAAGTCGATCTTGCACGCCATCATCATGACCGGCTCGATTCCGGTGTTTCTCAAGCCCACGCGCAACCACTTCGGCATCATCGGGCCGATTCCGCAAAGCGAGTTTGAGCCCGACGCCATCAAAGCCAAAATTGCTGCAAACCCGCTGCTAAAAGGGGTGAATGCCAACAAGGTCAAGCCGCGCGTGATGACGCTCACGCAGTCCACCTACGACGGCGTGCTGTACAACACCGAAACCATCAAAGGCATGCTCGACGGCTACATCGACAACCTGCATTTTGACGAAGCCTGGCTGCCGCATGCCGCGTTTCACCCGTTTTACGGCAGCT
Organism: Polaromonas sp.; assembly: GCA_031386895.1. GTDB lineage: Bacteria > Pseudomonadota > Gammaproteobacteria > Burkholderiales > Burkholderiaceae_C > Polaromonas. The sequence goes on along the minus strand of JANNCT010000030.1, from coordinate 62,685 downwards.
ACCACTCGATGGGTAAAAACCGCATTCGACCCAAGACAGCGGTGGTGTACGCCACCCAATCCATTCACAAGCTGCTGGCGGGCATCAGCCAGGCCAGCCACGTGCTGGTGCAGGACTCGCAAGACGTCAAACTAGACAGACATCTGTTCAATGAAGCGTATTTGATGCACACTAGCACCAGCCCGCAGTACAGCATCATTGCCAGCTGCGACGTGGCCGCCGCCATGATGGAGCCACCTGGCGGCACCGCGCTGGTAGAAGAAAGCATTGCCGAGGCGCTCGACTTTCGCCGCGCCATGCGCAAGATTGATGCGGAGTACGGCGACGACTGGTGGTTCAAGGTTTGGGGCCCAGACAAGTTTGAAGGCGACGGCGTTGGCGACGAGGGCATTGGCAAGCCGAAAGACTGGATCATCAAAGGCGAATCGCGCAGTGCAAAAACCGCCAAAAACGGCGCCAACAACTGGCACGGCTTTGGGCAAATGGCCACCGGTTTTAATATGTTAGACCCGATCAAGGCAACTATCGTTACGCCGGGCATGGACTTGAACGGAAAGTTTGCCAAGACCGGCATTCCGGCCAGCATCGTCACCAAATTTTTGGCCGAGCACGGCGTGATTGTTGAAAAAACCGGCCTTTACAGCTTCTTCATCATGTTCACCATTGGCATTACAAAAGGCCGCTGGAACACGCTGCTGACTGCCCTGCAGCAATTTAAAGACGACTACGACAAGAACGCCCCGATGTGGCGTATATTGCCGGAGTTCTGCCAAAAGCACCCGCGCTACGAAAAAATGGGACTGGCCGACTTGTGCCAGCACATTCATGCGTTGTATGCCAAGTACGACATCGCCCGGTTAACCACTGAGGTGTACCAAAGTGATTTGCTGCCAGCCATGAAGCCCAGCGACGCTTACGCCAACATCGCCCACCGCACCACAGAGCGGGTCGAAATTGACCACCTCGAAGGGCGCATCACCGTGGGCTTGGTTACGCCGTACCCGCCGGGTATTCCGCTGTTGATTCCGGGCGAAGTATTTAATAAAAAAATTGTTGACTATTTGAAGTTTGCGCGTGAGTTCAATGCGCAATGCCCGGGTTTTGAAACCGACATTCATGGCCTGGTGGAGCAGACGGACGCCAAAGGCAAGCTGCGTTATTACGCGGACTGTGTGCAGAAATAGCGGCTTGTTTCACAGGCCGGTTGGGCTCTTGCGGGTTCATTATGACCACGGCTTTTTATGCTATTTAAATAATAGCTGCTCGCGCCCATATTCGTTGCGTAAAACCACTTAAATGCATGAAAGCCTGACTTGCCCAGCCTGACCGTGATCGTCATCACGAAAAACGAAGCGCACAACATCGCCGCCTGCCTGGCCTCGGTGTCTTTTGCTGATCAAATTGTGGTGGTTGATTCAGGCAGCACCGATGGCACGGCAGACATCGCAAAGCGGCTGGGCGCTGAGGTTACGTTGCATTCCGACTGGCTGGGCTTTGGCATTCAAAAGGGCAGGGCACTGGCGCTGGCGCGTTGCGACTGGGTGCTGTCAATTGACGCTGACGAGCGGGTCAGCCTTGAGCTGAAGTCTGAAATTCAAAAAGCCTTGGCTGCTGCGAAGTTCATGGCTTACAGCATGCCCAGATTGTCCAGTTTTTGTGGCCAGTACATGCGCCATTCGGGTTGGTACCCCGACCGCGTGCTGCGCTTGTTTCGCCGCGGTGATGCGCAGTTTTCTGAGGATTTGGTGCATGAAAAGGTGCTGACTCAGGCTGGGGTCGGTCAGCTTGAAAACGACCTCCTGCACGAGACGTATCGCAACCTGGAGCAAATGCTGAGCAAGTCCGATGCCTATTCAACAGCGGGCGCTGCTGACATGTTCAGACGCGGTCAGTCTGCAACGCTAGGCAGTGCGGTAGCGCATGCTTTTTGGGCGTTTTTTCGTACCTATGTGTTGCGTCGTGGTGTTCTGGATGGACGGCTTGGTTTTGTTTTGGCCACGTCGGTGGCACAAACCACCTACCACCGGTACGTCAAGTTGTGGATGCTGGGGCGAGCGGCTGGTGCGCAGAAAACCGAGCATTAAGTCGTGACTTTGGTCTCGCGTTTCAACCAGTTACCAACTTTCAGAAGGCTGACTTTTTTTCATGCGGTAGTCGGATACGCTTTGCGCACAGTCCAAAAGCGTTGAACCTTTGCCGCAATGCTTTGTCTCACTTACATCCATGCACACCATCTCAATTGCCATACATACAAAATTCAAGCAACTACTGGCGCTGTGCGCATTGACCATTGCGCTACCCGCAGCGGCGCAATTTCGGGTTGAGGTGTCAGGCGTCGGTCTGACCCAAATGCCGATAGCGATTGCCACTTTTCGGGGTGAGTCGCAGGCCCCGCAGAAGATTGGAGCCATCGTCAAAGCCGACCTCGAACGCAGCGGTGTGTTTCGATCGGTAGACACCGCTGGCGCAATAATTGACGAAAGCGCCCGGCCTGACCTGGCAGCCTGGAAACAAAAGGGCGCTGATTCATTGGTAACTGGCAGCGTTACGCCGCTAGCGGATGGGCGTTTTGATGTGCGCCTAAGGCTGTGGGACACGGTGCGCGGGCAAGACCTGGGTGGGCAAAACTACGCGGTCTCAGCGGGCGACCTGCGCTTGTCAGCGCACCGAATTGCCGACTTTGTATATGAAAAACTCACTGGGGAAAAAGGCATTTTCTCAACCCGCATTGCCTATGTGACCAAAGCCGGGCCGCGCCATACGCTGTGGGTAGCTGATGCGGATGGTGAAAATGCGCAGTCGGCACTGGCCAGCCCAGAGCCTATTATTTCCCCGGCCTGGTCGCCCAATGGCTCGCAGCTGGCTTATGTGTCGTTTGAAGCGCGCAAGCCGGTAATTTATTCGCACGACGTTGCCAGTGGCAAACGCCGCTTGATCGCCAATTTTCGCGGCTCCAACAGCGCACCGGCCTGGTCGAACGACGGCCGCCAAATCGTCGCAACTCTCAGCCGGGACGGCGGCTCGCAGTTGTACGTGATGGACGCCGCTGGTGGCGAGCCGCGCCGGCTGACGCAGTCGTCGAGCATTGACACCGAACCGGCTTTCTCGGCTGATGGCAAGGCCATTTACTTCGTCAGCGACAGGGGCGGCGCGCCGCAAATTTATCGCATGTCTGCATCTGGCGGAAATGCTGAGCGCATAACCTTCAGCGGCAACTACAACATCTCGCCGGCTCTCAGCCCCGATGGAAAATATCTTGCCTACATTTCGCGGGTCGGCGGTGCGTTCAAGTTGCAGCTAATGGACATCGCGTCTGGCACAGCGACACAAATTACGGACACATCTGCCGATGAAAGCCCAAGCTTTGCGCCCAACAGTCGCCTGATTGTTTACGCTACCCAGCAGCAAGGCCGCGAGGCATTGATGACCACTACGCTTGACGGCAAAATAAAAGCCAGATTGGCGGGCTCAAGTGGCGACATACGCGAGCCCGATTGGAGTCCTTTTTCGCGCTAGGCCTGAACGGTTCAGGCTCAGCTGGTGGTGTCGCCCTACACAGATTTCCACATGACGGCGCGACAATTATTTCAACTACTTTTTTTTTGGGAGGTTACCTTATGAATCGATCTACTTTTTTAGCCATTCCGGTTTTGGCCATTGCGGCTTTGCTGGCGGCCTGCGGCTCGAACGTCAAGCTGGACGACGTGCCGGTTGAAAGCCGCACGGGTGCGGCGGTAACTACACCGTCGGGCACCAGTACAACAGTTACAACCGGAGTAGCGCCTGTAGAAATTGCTGCAAGCAACAGCGGCGTGGCTGGGCCTACTGGCGTCGCCAAAATCATTTACTTTGATTACGACAGTTTTACGTTGAAGCCAGAATTTCAAAACGTAGTCGAAGCGCATGCCCGTTACATGGCGGCCAATAAAACACGCAAGCTGGCCATTGAAGGCCATACCGACGACCGCGGCGGGCGTGAGTACAACCTGGCGCTGGGCCAAAAGCGGGCTGAGGCTGTGCGCCGGGCCTTGGGTTTGCTGGGGGTAACAGATGCACAGGTTGAAGCAGTCAGCTTTGGCAAAGAAAAACCGGCAGTGCCAGGCGCAGACGAAGCTGCATTTGCAAAAAACCGCCGCGCTGAACTGAACTACCGTTGAAAGAGCCATGAAGCAGCTGCAAACCGCACCACTTTTTAGAACCATCCGGCAAGCACTTGCTGGCGCGACGTTTGGGCTTTTGGCGTTTAACGCCCATGCGCTTTTTGGCGACGATGAAGCGCGCAAGGCGATTCTTGAGTTGCGCCAGAAAGTCGATGCGCAACAAGTACGCAATGTTGAAGATTTGAAAAAAGCCAATGACGATAACGCGCAGCTGCGCCGCAGCGTTCTTGAATTGGCCAGCCAGATAGAAGGCCTGCGCTCCGAGCTGGCCAAGTTGCGCGGTCAAGATGAGCAACTTGCGCGTGAAGTGGCTGAGCTCCAGCGCAAACAAAAAGACATGACACAGGGTGTTGAAGACCGCTTGCGCAAGTTCGAACCTTCAAAAGTTACTGCGGATGGCAAAGAATTCGTGGCCAGCCCGGCAGAGGTTCGCGACTTTGATGCCGCGTTGGCGATGCTGCGTAAAGGTGAATTTGCACCCTCACAAACTGCGTTTCTGGATTTTCTGACGCGTTACCCCAACACTGGCTACAAGCCATCAGCCTTTTTCTGGTTGGGCAATGCGCAGTACGCATTGCGCGGCTACAAGGAAGCGATTGCCAATTTCAAGTCCGTCGTAGCGCTCGCACCCGATGGCCCCCGCGCACCTGAGGCGGCGTTGTCGATTGCCAATTGTCAGGTCGAGTTGAAAGACCCGAAAGCGGCACGCAAAACACTTGAAGACTTGGTCAAGGTGTTCCCCGAGTCTGAAGCCGCCTCAGTCGCCAAGGACAGACTTGCCAAAATGAAGTAGCGCATCAAGCGCGTATGCCGTTGCCCCTAAAATTGGGGCATGGATATCACTCAACTCACTGCCCTCACAACGAAAGTTCTGTGGGCGGCTTTCATTGTTTCAATACTTTTCGGCGCCATTGCGCAGCGCACCCACTTTTGCACCATGGGCGCAGTCAGCGACATCGTCAACATGGGCGACTGGACGCGCATGCGCATGTGGGGCATGGCAGTGGGCGTGGCGATGATTGGCTTTTACGCCATGGCTGCGCTGGGCCTGATTGATCCGGCAAAAACGCTGTACGCATCCAATCGCTTTATCTGGCTTTCGGCACTGGTTGGTGGCCTGATGTTTGGTTTTGGCATGGTGCTGGCGTCCGGCTGCGGTAGCAAAACATTGGTGCGTATTGGCGGCGGAAACCTTAAATCTGTTGTGGTGTTTGTCGTGATGGGCGTCGCAGCCTTTGCTACGCTCAAAGGCATCACTGCAGTGCTGCGCGTGGCCAGCGTTGACCGCATTGCCGTCGACTTTTCTGCCAATGCCGCGCTGCCTAACTGGCTGGCAAGTGCAACTGGAATTTCACTGGCTACGGCAGGGCTGGCATTGGCCCTGATCATCGGCGTGGCGCTTGTTGGCTGGGCTGCAATGGGTCGGGATTTCTTGACTGGCGACAACCTGCTGGCCGGTTTGGGGCTGGGCGCGGTGATCACTGCCATGTGGTGGGTCAGCGGGCATTTGGGCTATGTGGCTGAGCACCCGGAGACGCTGCAAGAGGCGTTTGTGGCCACAAATTCTGGCCGCATGGAGGCATTGAGCTTTGTATCGCCTGTGGCCTACACCATCGACTGGTTGATGTTTTTCAGTGACAAAGCCAAGGTGCTGACAATTGGTATCGTGTCCGTTTTCGGTGTGGTCACCGGCTCTGCAATTTACGCGTTGGCCAGCCGCACCTTTCGCTGGGAAGGATTTCGGGATGCAGAAGACACCGCCAACCACCTGGGGGGCGCGGCGTTGATGGGCGTGGGCGGTGTGTGCGCCATGGGCTGCACTGTAGGGCAGGGCTTGTCGGGCATTGCAACGCTCAGTGCTACAAGTATCGTAGCGGTTGCTGCCATCATCGCGGGCGCGGTGGTCGCTTTGAAGTATCAGGTGTGGCGCCTCGAACGCAGCGTGTAGTGCAAGATACTTACGATCTTGACCGCCGATTTGGCGGCCTGGCACGGCTGTACGGCGCAGCAGGTGCTGCGCAAATCAGGCAGGCGCACGTGGTCGTAGTGGGCATTGGTGGCGTGGGTTCGTGGGCTGCTGAAGCCCTGGCACGCAGCGGAGTTGCACGCTTGAGCCTGATTGACCTTGACCACATCGCAGAGTCCAACATCAACCGACAAATTCACGCACTGGACAGCACGCTAGGCCAGTCAAAAGTTCAGGCGATGCGTGAACGCATTGCGCATATCAACCCTGAGTGTGATGTGCGCTGCGTTGAAGAGTTTGTAGACAACTCCAACTGGCCGGAGGTTGCGGGGCTTGACTTGAAATCAGAACCATCGCTGTCGGTGCTTGATGCGTGCGACCAGGTCAAAGCCAAAACAGCCATGGCGGCTTGGGCGCTGCAGCATAAAGCTAACTTTATCACGGTGGGCGCAGCAGGCGGCAAGCGGCACGCGCACAAGGTCGATATTGACGACCTGGCCCTGACTACGCATGACCCCTTGCTGGCCCAATTGCGCTATAGGTTGCGCAAAGAGCACGGCGCTGCGCGGCTGGGCAAGATAGGAGTGGGCTGCGTGTTTAGCCGTGAGTCAGTGGTGCGCCCAGCAGGCACGGTAGAGGCAGCAGAAGCACCGCTTGACAATGCGCAAACCGACAGCAGCCTGAACTGCCACGGCTACGGCTCAGTTGTCAGCGTGACGGCAACTTTCGGCATTTGTGCAGCGGGCTGGTTGCTGGACAAAATTGCGCATTGAATTTGGCTGGAGGCTTGAAAACCGCGCTATAATTTGAGGCTTGACTGTTTTCAACGGCAGCCAAAACTGGAAACGTCAAACATTTGTATTTGATGTTCCCTGGGACCTTAGCTCAGTTGGTAGAGCAGCGGACTTTTAATCCGTTTGTCGTGGGTTCGACCCCCGCAGGTCCCACCAAAATTTGAAAAGCGCCTGATGGCAACATCAGGCGCTTTTTTATTGTCGGACGTTTTTTGCGGTGCGGATCAGCCCGAATACCCCAACAGCGGAACCGGCAACTCCAGCTGCGCTTGTTGCGCCACCCGAATGCAGTCTTTCATGTGCTCTTCACCCAGATAACGAATAGCCGCGTAGCCTACCGTGGCAGCGACGATTTGGCCTGCAAACGGAACGTATTTGGCCAATTGTTTGGTCGTCAGGCGCATGCCTATTTTGGTGGCGGCAGCAATTACCAAATCACGGCTGATGAGCTTTCCAATCAGCACCGAGCCGACCATGGTCACGGCTTTTTGCACTTGCTCGCGCTTTTTCGGGTTCAGGCTGTCGAGCTGCTGCGGCGTAAGGCCAAACTCTTTGTTGATTTCTGGAATCAGCTTTGACAGCATGGCAGCGTCTACCGCCCAGTCCAGGCCAGGCACGGGGACGGCGCTGGCGGCGGCAGCGACCAACGCGCGTTTATTCAATAACTTGCGGCTGCGTTTGACGGCAGCTTGCATTGCTACATCGTCAGCGGCCATATGAAGAGCGTTGGGCATAGGTGGGTTTTTCCTTACCCGCAACTCTACACCGAGGCCGTGTCCAGCTGCTCAGTGAGTTCCAGCCACCGTTCTTCCAATGTGCCTATCTCTGCGTCAACTGCCTTGCAGCGCTTGCCGGTTTGGGCCAACTCAGCCGGAGCTTTTGCGCTGGCCAGCTGGGTTTGCAGCACATCCTTTTCGGCAATCAATTGCTGCATTTGCGCGTCGATTTTGTCCAACTCTTTACGCAATTGCTTGGCAGCGTTGCCAGACAGGTTATTTGCGGGTTTTTTAGCATCAAAAGTGCCTTTAGTGTCCGTTTTATGGGCGCCATAAGCTTCTTTTTCAATAGCAACTGCTGCTTTGTCTGCTGCTTTGGCTGCAGGCGCTGCACTGGCTTTCTTGGCATCTTCGCGCATCTTTTTGGCATGGTCGAGCAGATACTTCTGGTAGTCGTCCAGATCGCCATCAAACGGCGCTACTCCGCCCTGGCTAACCATCCAGAACTCGTCACACACGGCGCGCAGCAAAGCCCGGTCGTGGCTGACCAGCATCACTGTGCCTTCAAATTCATTGAGCGCCATGGAAAGCGCTTCGCGCGTGGCAAGGTCCAGGTGGTTGGTCGGCTCGTCAAGCAGCAAAAGGTTAGGGCGCTGCCACACAATCATGCACAGTACCAGCCGGGCTTTTTCGCCGCCGCTCATGCTGCCCACGGCTTGCTTGACCATGTCGCCACCAAAGTTGAAGTTGCCCAAAAAGCTGCGCAGGTCTTGCTCGCGCGTCGGCTGGTTGCCCAACTTGCCGGCGGCAGTGACTTCTTTGACCAGGCGAATCATGTGCTCCAGCGGGTTGTCGTTCAGGTGCAGCACGTCGAGTTCTTGCTGGGCAAAGTAGCCGATATTCAGGCCTTTGCCTTCTGTCATGTCGCCACTGATGGGTGTCAGGGCGCGAGCCACGGTTTTGACCAGCGTTGATTTACCCTGGCCGTTGGCGCCCAAGATACCTATACGCTGGCCAGCCAGCACCGATTTGCTGACGTTTTGCACAATCACGGTCGGCTTTGTTCCTGCAGGCGCGTCTTCCGGTGCGGGATATCCGAAAAATGCGTTTTGCATCGACAGCATCGGGTTGGGCAAGTTGGCGGGCTCTTTGAACTCGAAGGTAAAGTCGGCCTCGGCCAGCAGGGGCGCGATTTTTTCCATCCGGTCAAGGGCTTTAACTCGGCTTTGCGCCTGTTTGGCCTTGCTGGCCTTGGCTTTGAAGCGGGCAATGAACTTTTGCAGGTGGGCAATTTTGTCTTGCTGCTTGGAATACGCGCCTTGTTGCAGCGCCATTTGCTCAGACCGCAAATCTTCAAACTTGCTGTAGTTGCCGCCGTAACGGGTCAGTTTGGCGCTTTCAATGTGCACCGTCACGTCGGTCACGGCATCTAAAAACTCCCGGTCATGGCTGATGACCAGCATCGTGCCCTGGTAACGCTTTAGCCAAGCCTCCAGCCAGACCAACGCGTCCAAATCCAGGTGGTTGGTCGGCTCGTCGAGCAGCAGCAGGTCTGATGGACACATCAGCGCGCGGGCCAGTTGCAGGCGCATTCTCCAGCCGCCTGAAAAACTGTTGACCGGGTTATTCAGCTCAGACACCTTGAAACCCAGGCCCAAAATAAGTGCCTGTGCACGCGCTTCAGCATCGTGCGCGCCGCTGTCGTACAGCTCCATGTAGGCGTGCGCCATGCGGTCACCGTCGCCGCTTTCCTCGCTGGCGGCGACCTCAGTTTGTGCTGCCAGCAGCACAACGTCACCCTCAATCACATAGCTGGTGGCGCTTTGCTCGGTTTCGGGCATGTCCTGCGCCACCTGCGCCATGCGCCACTGGCTGGGGATGAAAAATTCGCCACCATCTTCATGCAATGTGCCGTTGAGCATGGCAAACAGTGACGACTTGCCCGCGCCATTGCGCCCCACCAGGCCAATATTCTCGCCGGGGTTCAAGGTGACAGAAGCGCTGTCAAGAATCACTTTGGCGCCGCGACGCAGCACCACGTTTTTGAGGGTAATCATGTTTCAACTAATCTTGAAGAAGGATGCAAAACTGCATCCAAAAAACGCGAATCCGAATTTATTGCAGCTGCTGCTTTGTCAAAAGCAACACCTGGTCTGGACCACCGCTTGTCTCGAACCACAGAGGTTCTAACGTGGGGAAGGCGCGTTCAAAGTTTGTCCGTTCGTTGCCTATTTCCAGCACCAACACCGCATTTTCGCTCATGTGGCGTGCGGCGTTTAGAAAAAGGCTTCGAATAAAGTCCATGCCGTCGGTGCCGCTGGCCAAAGCCAGAGCCGGTTCCGCCCTGAACTCGGCTGGCAACGTGGCCATGGTCTGCGCATTCACATACGGTGGATTGCACAAAATCAGGTCATACGGCCCCGTGCAGGCTGCCAAACCATCCGATTCGATCAGCGCGATACGTTTGTCCATGTCGTATTTGTCAACGTTGATACGCGCAACTGCCAGCGCGTCCAGGCTGATGTCGGCTGCATCTATCACCACGTCCGGGTAGGCCATAGCAGCCAGCACAGCCAAGCTGCCGTTGCCCGTACACAAGTCCAAAATGCGGTGGGTGCTTTCGCTTAGCCACGGGTCAATGCTTTCATCAACGATCAACTCGGCAATAAAAGAGCGCGGAATGATGACCCGGTCATCCACATAAAACGGCACGCCTTGCAGCCAGGCTTCATTTGTCAGGTAGGCGAGCGGCTTTCGGCTCGCAATGCGCGCTCCTAAAAGAGTAGCTACTTGCGCCCGTTTTTGTTGGTCTACAGGCTGGTTTGATACTGAATCCAGGTCATGCAGCGGCAAACCCAGACGCCAAAGTACCAGCCAAGCGGCTTCGTCGAATGCGTTCAATGTGCCTTGGCCAAACCCGTTGGCCAGCGTCAAACCGGCGGCAACCAATTGAGCGGCCGCGTCGTCAATCAGCTCAATGACCGTCACGGCCAGCCTTTGGCGCCGAGGCTCAAAGCACCGAGAACCCGGTAGTGCCGTACTTGGAGCTTTTCTCGGCACGCACGTCCAGCGTAATTTCGGTGAAGGAGGCCATGTCGTCATGTTCGTCAGGCTGCTCAGCAGCAGCTTTTGAAGCCAGATGAAAGTCGTTTTCAAGCCGCCACATCAGGTTGGTCGGCGAGTCGGCATTCAGCAGGCCTTCCTTGCGAGAAACGGTGCCTTCGGCAATCATTTGGGCAATGTCTTGCTCAAAGGTTTGCGAGCCTTCGGCCATGGATTTTTCCATGGCTTCCTTGACGCCCGAAAAGTCGCCTTTTTCAATCAGCTCTGCAATCAGCTTGGTGTTGAGCATGACCTCAACGGCAGGTGTGCGGTTGCCGGCCACCGTGCGTAGCAGTCGCTGCGAGATGATGGCTTTCATGGCAGCTGCCAGGTCGCCCAGCATGGTGTTGCGCACCTCTACCGGGTAAAAACTCAAGATGCGGTTCAGTGCCTGGTAGCTGTTGTTGGCGTGCATGGTAGCCAGGCAAAGGTGGCCTGACTGGGCGTAGGCAATGGCGGCCGACATGGTCTCGCGGTCACGGATTTCGCCGATCAAAATTACATCGGGTGCCTGTCGTAGCGCGTTTTTCAGTGCAATCTGTAGCGACTGCGTGTCGCTGCCGACTTCACGCTGGTTGACAACTGATTTTTTGTTGGTGAACAAAAACTCCACCGGGTCTTCAATCGTCAAAATATGGCCGAGCGTGGTGGCGTTGCGGTAGTCCATCATTGCCGCAAGCGTGGTGCTTTTGCCAGCGCCGGTTGCGCCCACCATCAGCAGTAAGCCGCGTTTTTCCATGATCAGCTCAGTCAGAATAGGCGGCACTCCCAGCGTGTCGAGTGGCGGAATTTCGTTGGGAATAAAACGAATCACAAACGCAAAACTGCCGCGCTGCTTGAAGCCGCTGATACGAAAATTACCGACGCCAATCATGGGCAGCGCCATGTTCATCTCTCCAATCTCCCGCAGCTCTTCAATGCGCTCGGGTGGCAACACTTCAGAAAGCAACGCAAGAGGCGCATCAGCAGGCAGTACCTGGTTGTTAATCGGCACCGCCTGTCCGTTGATTTTGATCAGTGCCGGGGAATAGGCCGACAGGTACACATCTGATGCTTTTTTTTCAGCCATCAGGTGCAAAATTTTCTGCATTGTGCTCATTGCTTCAGCCCACTTTAAGAGTCAAAAAAACAGTTTTTACAAAAAGATCAAGGAAGTAAAAAAGGAAATACTAAAAGCAAAAAGCAAGCTGATTGCGTTTTTCTCTTGAACTCCTGATCTCCTTGTTCAATGTGCCACTAGCCAGTATCAATCGCGCAGCAAGTCATTCAAACTTGTCGTTGCCCGTGTTTTGGCATCGACTTTTTTCACAATCACCGCACAGTACAGCGAGTATTTGCCGCCCGCTTTGGGCATATTGCCTGACACCACTACCGAGCCTGCCGGCACGCGGCCGTAACTGACGGTGTCGAGTTCGCGGTCATAAATGGGTGTGCTCTGGCCGATGTACACGCCCATTGACAGGACCGAGTTTTCTTCAACAATCACGCCTTCAACCACTTCTGAGCGCGCGCCAATAAAGCAGTTGTCTTCAATGATGGTCGGGTTGGCCTGCATGGGTTCCAGCACGCCGCCAATGCCGACGCCGCCAGACAGGTGTACGTTTTTGCCGATTTGCGCGCATGAGCCTACTGCGGCCCAGGTGTCGACCATCGTGCCTTCATCCACATAAGCGCCAATGTTGACGTAACTTGGCATCAAAATCGCGCCTTTGGCGATGTAGCTGCCGCGCCGGGCCACTGCTGGCGGCACCACCCGCACACCAGCAGCGCGCATCTGCGTGTCGTCGAGGTTGCTGAACTTGGTTTTTACCTTGTCAAAAAAGCCCAGATCACCAGCGCGCATCACGGCGTTGTCGGTCAAACGAAAGCTAAGTAGCACGGCTTTTTTAATCCACTGGTGCACCGTCCATTGGCCAACGCCCTGGCGGGTGGCCACGCGAATGTGGCCACCATTGAGCTGGGCGATGGTGCTTTCAATGGCTTCCAGAATATCTTTGGGTGCGGTGGCAATGGCCAGATTGGCACGGTCTTCCCATGCGGCGTTGATGATGGCTTCTAGCTTCGTGTTGTCTGTGGTCATGTTTTTATGCTTTTGCGGATTGGATAAATTGAACAATTCTTTGCGCCGCTTCTACGCACTCAGCGGTTTCTGCGACCAGCGCCATGCGAATTCTGCCTTTGCCTGGATTGTGTCCTTGCGCCTCACGTGCAAGGTAGCTGCCTGGCAAAACCACCACATTGTATGCAGCGAGCAATTCGCGTGAAAAGGCTTCGTCGTCGCTCTTGAAAGCCGCTGGCACACTCGCCCACAAATAAAACCCCGCATCGGGCAGCGCAACATCCATGACGGCTCTAAGTGCCGGCGTAACCTGGGCAAACTTGTCCCGGTATTTGTTGCGGTTGTCCACCACATGGTCGTCGTCTGCCCACGCGGCTGCGCTGGCCGCTTGCACCACCGGGCTCATGGCACTGCCGTGGTAGGTGCGGTAAAGCAAAAAGGGCTTGATGAGTGCCGCGTCCCCTGCAACAAAACCGCTGCGCAAGCCGGGCACATTGCTGCGCTTTGACAGACTGGTCATGGCGATCAGGTTTTTAAAATCGTGGCGGCCAAGAAGCGCTGCGGCCTGCAGTCCGCCCAGCGGCGGCTCGTCTCTAAAGTAAATTTCGCTGTAGCACTCGTCAGACGCAATGACAAATCCGTGGCGGTCGCTCAAATCAAACAGCATTTTCCATTCGGCCAGCGTCATCACTGCGCCTGCCGGGTTGCCGGGGGAGCAGACGAATAGCAATTGTGTTTTGGCCCAGACATCGTCAGACACACCCGAGTAATCAACCGCAAAATTTCGCGCCGAGTCGCTCGGAACAAAGTGCACGTCAGCACCTGCCAGCAGCGCTGCGCCTTCGTAGATTTGATAAAACGGGTTCGGGCACACGACTATGGGTGGCTGTTGGGCACCCGGCTTGCCCGGATCAATCACCATCTGCGCCAGCGCAAACAAAGCTTCCCGTGAGCCATTGACCGGCAATATTTGCGTGGCTGCGTCTACAGCCAGGTTGTAGCGGCGCTTGAGCCAGTCGCTAATCGTTTGCCTCAATTTCGGCTCGCCCAGCGTGCCGGGGTAGCTGGCCAGCCCAGCCAGATTACCGGTAATTGCGTCTTTGATCAGCTGCGGCGTAGCGTGGCGCGGCTCGCCCATGCCCAGGCTGATATGTGTATATGCCGGGTTGGGAGTAATGCTGGCGTGCAGCGCGCGCAGCCGCTCGAAGGGGTAGGGTTGCAGTTTGGAAAGCAGGGGGTTCATGCAGTGATTATCAATGTAACTTTTAGCCAACTTTCGGGCAAAGCATTGCTTACCCTGCCTTGCGAAAAGTTAAATTGGTGCGCACTGGCGTTTGTCCGCTGGCGTCGGCTTCAGGCGAGCGTACGCCGTGAAAATACAGCCGCGCTTCGCCACCCCAGACCAGCACATCGCCGTCGCTAAGCTCAATGGTCTGAACTTTGCCTTTACGCTGGTTGCCGCCGAGTAAAAACACTGCGCTGGCACCTAGCGATACCGACACGATGGGCTGGCTGAAGTCGCGCTCATCTTTGTCCTGGTGCAGGCCCATGTGGGCGGGTCCAGCGTAGCGGTTGACCAGGCAGGCGTCGGGCTCAAAATTTGCAAATCCGCAGCGCAGGGCGCAGCTGCTGGCCAGTTGTTTGAAGGCCTCTGGCATGGCAGGCCAGGGCGTGCCTGACTGGGGGTCAAAGCGCGTGTACTGGTAGCCGCTGGCGCTGCTGGTCCAGCCCAGGTCGCCGCAATTGGTCATGGCCACCGACATCGACTTGCCGCCGCTAACTGCCATGTGGCGAAAAGGTGCTGCCGCTGCCACTTGGGCCACTTCGGCCAGCAGGGCCTGGCTATCTGCCATGCGCGGCAGCAAATACACACCGGGCAACAGGGCCTGCACATCGGCGTTGTCGGCGAACAAATCTTGCGGCTGAACCAGGCTTTGAGTCATGCTTTGAATCATTCTTTGAATCTACCTTAATGCAACCTGGTGGTTGGGCTGGTTTGAAAAAGATAGCGCCGTATATCGGCTGCGTGCGGCCTGAAACCGGGTTGAAAAACGCACTTGCCAAAGTTAAAAAGTCAGGCAAACTACTGTACATAAATACAGTAAAAATGCAGAGCTTTATCAACTTTTAACGTGACCACGACTTCCAAAATCAGCGACATTCCCCACGTCTGGCGTGCGGGCGAGCTAGGCGCCGCCAGCTTGCAAACCATCAGTACTGGCTACGACGCGTTAAGCCAGGTGCTGCCCGGCGGTGGCTGGCCTTGCGGCGCGATGACGGAGGTGCTGCAATCTATGTCGGGCCAGCACGAGTGGGGTTTGGTCGCGCCTGCCTTGAGCGCGCTGCAATCTGCATCGCCTTCTGGCCTGGTGGTGCTGGTGGGCGCGCCGTATTGTCCGTTTGGCCCGGCGCTTGGGGCGCGGCAGATCAACATGCAGCGCCTCCTGAGCGTCAGTTCAGTGAAAAGCCCCGTTAAAAATGACGGCCCCGCCATGCTGTGGGCCACGCGTGAGGCGCTGCAATGTGCCGACGTAGCGGCGGTTTTGGCCTGGCTGCCCGATGCACGCAGCGCGCATTTGCGGCGTTTGCAAATTGCGGCGCTTAGCTCCAACAAATTGCTGTTTGTCTTCAGACCACTGCAGGCGCAGCACGACGCATCGCCCGCGCCGCTGCGCCTCAAGTTGGCGGGAACTGCTCAAAGCATCCATAACCTGCAAATTGATGTATTTAAGCGCCGTGGGCCTTTGGTAGCTGCTCCAGTGCTGATAGACACCCGCCCACCCCGGCTGGCCGCGCTTCTGGCCGCCAGCCGTGAGCGTGTTCACCAGCATGCGCCTGAACCCGTGCCCACACTGTTTGATTTGTCAGACATTTTGAGAAAGCCGCTTTATGCGCTGGATCGCACTGCAAGCCTGCAGCATTGAGCCTGCGGCCAGCATGGACGGAGCCGCCGCGCAGCAGGCGATGAGCGTGGAGGTCGCCACGCGGGCGATTTGCGCCATCTCGCTCAGCTTCACCCCGCGCGTGGCCTTGTGCGGCAACGCTGTGGTGCTGGAGGTCTCAGGCAGCCTGCGCCTGTTTGGCGGGCTGCTCAAGCTGGCTGCGCTGCTGGAGGCGCATATACACGCGTTTTTCAAGCAAAATAGCCTTGTAGCGCAAATAATACGGGCGCAAGCAGCTACATCTTTAATAGCAATTGGGCGGCTGCATCTGCTGCGTGCGCGTCAGAAAATTCCGCTTCACGTGGCAGATATGCCCATGCACACGCTCGCAGCCACGCACCCGCACCTGGCCGTGCTGGAGCGCACCGGCTGCCGCACCTGGGGTGACTTGCTCCGCCTGCCGCGTGATGGCGTGGCCAGGCGCTTTGGCGCGCCCCTGCTTGCCGCACTTGACCAGGCCCGGGGCGCGCTGCCCGAGGCCTACATCTGGCACGTGCTGCCTGAGCGGTTTGAGCAAAAAATCGAACTTGACGCGCTGGTCATTCATGCGCCCGCGCTGATGGCCGGCGTTGATGTGCTCTTGGTGCAACTGCACGCCTGGCTGCTGGGCCGCCAAAGCGGGCTGTGCGCGCTTCAAGTCATCTGGCACCTGGACAAGCGCCGCGATGTACCTTCTACAGGCGAGCTGACTGTGCGCACCGCCCAACCCGCGCAAGATTTGCGGCACGTGGCCCGGCTGATCACCGAGCGGCTTAACCAGGAGCGCCTTGCTGCGCCGGTACACAGCATCACGCTGGCGTCGCTTGAAACCGTGAGCCTGTCTGACGCCGCTCTAGCTACGGCCAGCTTGCTGGTTGAGCCCAAGCAGCAGGGCGCGAGCAGCACGCAATTCATTGAGCGCCTGAGCGCACGGCTGGGCGCCGCCAGTGTCGAGGTGTGGCAACCACAAGCCGACCACCGGCCCGAGGCCATGCAGCGATGGGTAACTTCAGCAACTGATGTGATTGCTACTAAATCAGGAGCTGCTCGCGCCCGTATTGATTCGTCAAAAGTCATAAAAGGCATAAAAGACGCTGAAAAAGCACTTAAAACCGATAGTTTGTTCCCCACCTGGCTGCTGCGCCAGCCCTTAAAACTATGCGCCAAAGCAGGCGCGCCGCTGCACCAGGGTGCACTCGTCAAACTGGCCGGACCGCAGCGCCTGGAAGCGACGGGTTGGCTGCTTGCCGACCAGGCCGACGTAGCGCCCGCGCTGCGCGATTACTTTATTTATCGCACCAAGCAGGGCGTGCTGCTGTGGATTTACAGCGAGCGCCTGGCACTCAGCGAACGTGACCACGTTCAGCGCGAATGGTATTTGCAAGGCGTGTTCGCATGATGCTTCCGGATTACGCAGAACTCCACGCGCTCAGTAATTTCAGCTTTCAGCGCGGCGCGTCGCATGCTGAAGAGTTGGTCGAGCGCGCCGCTGCACTTGGCTACAGCGCCCTTGCCATTACCGACGAATGCTCGGTAGCTGGCGTGGTACGCGCCCACGGCGAGGCACAAAAACACGGCTTGCAGTTGCTGCCAGGGGCTGAATTTCTAGTGCAATCTGCAGATCCATTTCGCTTGGTCGTGCTGCCGCACAACGCCGACGGCTGGGGCAACCTGTGCGAATTTATTACCCAGGCCAAGGCAGCGGGTGATGTGATTGAAAAGGGCAGCTACCTGGTCACGCCAAAGACTGACTTGTCCATTCTTCAGTACTGTGAAATTATCTTTTGCTCGCCGCAAGGCGCTATTAATACAGAAGCTGCTTGCGCCCACATCAATTGGCTAAAAGGCATTTTCGACATCAATTTATGGATAGCAGTCGAGCTGCTGCAGGCGCTGGACGACGCGCTGCGCTTGCAGCAATTGCAGGCCATAGCTAAGCAAACCGGCGTGCCGCTGGTAGCAAGCGGCGCAGTGCTGATGCACGTGCGTTCACGCAAGCCCCTGCACGATGTGCTGACCGCCGTCGGGCTGAATTGCACAGTGCACGACTGCGGTTTTGCGTTAGCGCCCAACGCTGAGGCGCACCTGCGCCCGCGCATGCGTCTTGCCAGCTTGTACCCGCCAGAGCTGCTGGCCGCCACAGTGGAAGTTGCCCGCCGCTGCACGTTTAACCTGGACGAAATTCGCGATTTGTACCGCTACCCGCAAGGCGCGGTGCGCCGTGAAGAGTCGGCAATTAGCTGCCTGCGCCGCCTGACAAAAGCTGGCGCCCAACAACGTTACCCAGCTGGCATGCCCGAGAAAATTCAAACCCAAGTAGCCCACGAGCTGGCCCTGATTGACGAGCTGGGCTACGCCATGTATTTCATCACCGTGCACGACATCGTGAAGTTCGCGCTTGACAACCATATTCTGTGCCAGGGCCGCGGCTCGGCTGCCAATTCTGCCGTGTGCTACTGCCTGGCCATCACCGCGGTAGACCCGGCTGAAAGCCAGCTTTTGTTTGAACGCTTTATCAGCCGCGAACGCAAAGAGCCGCCTGACATTGATGTTGACTTTGAACACCAGCGGCGTGAAGAAGTCATTCAATATATCTACGCCAAATACGGCCACGAGCACGCAGCCATTGCCGCCACCGTCACCACCTACCGGCCCCGCAGCGCGATTCGGGACGTGGGCAAGGCGCTCGGTATTGCACCTGACATGGTTGAGCAGTTCGCCAAAGAAAACTTCTGGTTCGACAAAGGTGGCCTGCTTGCCCAGCGGCTGCAAGAAGCCAACATCAGCGAAGCAAAAGACGCTGGCCCAGTGCTGCAGTGGCTTGACTTGACGGTGCAGCTGCTGGGTTTTCCGCGCCACTTGGGCCAGCACGTTGGCGGCTTTGTGCTGACGCAAACCAAGCTCACGCGGCTGGTGCCGATTCAGCCCGCCACGATGGAGGCGCGCCGCATCATTCAGTGGGACAAAGACGATCTGGACGCGATGGGCTTACTCAAAGTCGATGTGCTGGCGCTCGGCATGTTGTCAGCCATTCGCCGCAGCTTGCAGCTCATTGACCAGTGGCGCGGTGGGCATTTGCAGATGCACCAAATCCCGTCAGCTGACGAGCAAACCTACGACATGATTTGCGCAGCCGACACGGTGGGCGTTTTTCAAATTGAAAGCCGCGCCCAAATGAGCATGCTGCCGCGCCTCAAACCACGCTGCTTTTACGATTTGGTGGTGGAAGTAGCCATCGTGCGGCCCGGCCCGATTGTTGGCGGCATGGTGCACCCGTACTTAAAACGCCGCGCCAATCCGGCGGAAGAAACCTACCCCAATGAAGAGCTGCGCCTTGCTTTGGGCCGCACACTGGGCGTGCCGATTTTTCAGGAACAAGTCATGCAAATTGCCATGGTGGCGGCTGACTTTACGGCGGGCGAGGCCGACGATTTGCGCCGCTCCATGGCTGCGTGGAAGCGCAAGGGCGGCGTCAAGCGGTTTTACGACCGGCTGGTGGGCCGCATGGTCGAGCGCGGGTATGAACCAGCCTTTGCCGAGGGCATCTTCAAGCAAATTGAAGGCTTTGGCGAATACGGTTTTCCTGAAAGCCACGCCGCCAGCTTTGCCAAGCTGGTGTACGTCAGCTGCTGGCTGAAGTGCCATGAACCTGCCTGCTTTTTTGCCGCGTTGGTCAATTCGCAGCCAATGGGTTTTTATTCGCCATCGCAATTGATGCAAGACGCCCGCAAACATGGGGTGGATGTGCGGGCGATTGATGTGACGTGTAGCGCTTGGGATTGCACGCTCGAGGCGAATGCTGGACTTCAACTCAGATCTGCCCACCCAGGCATCTACCCCCAGCAGCCCGCCATTCGCCTGGGCCTGCGCCTGGTCAGCGGCCTGAGCGAAAACACGGTTGACCGCATCCTCGCTGCACGCGAACAAGCCGCGTTCACCAGCGTTGAAGACCTGTGCCTGCGCGCCCAGCTCGGCACACTTGAAGTCAACGCCCTGGCCGCTGCCGACGCACTCGCCCCGCTGGCTGGCCACCGCAGGCAGCAGGTGTGGCAGGCCGCAGCGATTAAACCCCAGCCATTGCTGCTCAAAGCCGTACCCACACATGAGGCGGCACTCGACCTGCCCGACACGCCCGAGGGCGAAAACATTTTGTTCGACTACCGCGCCACCGGCCTCACACTGCGCCGTCACCCCCTGGCGCTGCTGCGCCCGCGCCTGGCAGAAAAAGGTTTTTTAACCGCCGCCCAGCTTGACGCGCTACCCGACGGCGAAGACGTTGCCGCCTGCGGCATCGTCACCTTGAGGCAGCAGCCGTCCACGGCCAAGGGCGTGATTTTTTTAACCATCGAAGACGACACCGGCCCGATTAACGTCATCGTGTGGAAGTCCATCCGCCTGACGCAACGCGACGAGCTGCTGCATTCCACACTGCTAGGCGTACATGGCGTGTGGCAACGCAGCACCGAGCAGCTAGGTGCGCTAGAAGGCTTCGGCGCAGTGCGCAATTTGATTGCGAAACGGCTAGAAGATTTAAGCCCGCTGCTGGGCCGACTAGGGCAGGGCGCAGCGCGCAGCCGGGATTTTCATTGAGGGCTTTTTTTGAAGAAAAAAGTGCCTCTGGCTCAATATATACGGGCGCGAGCCGCTATCATTTTTTAATTTTTCGGAAATCACCAACCATCGCGCAGCACATGCCGCAGCGCTTTGCCCTTGGCGTCGCGGTACACGTCAAAGTCTGAATCAATCGTCAGCACATGGGCAATGCCGTGCCTCGCAGCAACCTCGGCAACCGACGCATCGGCCAAGTCAAACGGCAAATCACGAAACCGTTCACTGATCAATAGCACCTGTGCCAATGCTTCTGGCAAAGCATCAGGCGCCGGCGCATCCAGCGTAAAGCCACCGCGTTGGCCCCAGCGCAAAAAGTCCAGCGCAGCGGCGTTACCCAAGCGCCGGGCAAGCAAAGTGCACACCTCGGTTAACACAGGCCATGTTGTCAGCAAGCTCACTTGCGGGTTGTCCTGCAACCACTTGAGCACAGGCGCGTGCCAGCGGTCTGCACGGTTAAACAAAGCCAGCAGCGGCCCGCTGCCTGCCACGACTTGGCGCAAAGCAGGCGCGGCCTTTATATCTACTTTGATTCCCGCTTTAACTTTAAGCTTTGCCACGGCGCACAGCTTTGGGTTGCGCGGTTTGCAGCGGCCGCTTCTCATCCCAGATTCGCGCCACTTCAGCCTTGCCGTCACTGGCCAGGTTTTCAAGGCCAGCGTGCAAGCCAAACAAATCCCTGCCCAGCGCGTAGGCCGAAGGCGCAGGCACTGCGGCTTGCGCCAAATAGCTTTCCAGCGCATCTCGCATCACCGCACTGGCAGAGCGCCCCAAGCTGGCGCAGTGGGTGCGCAAAGCGCGCTCAAGCGGCGCATCAAGTTTGACGGTCATAGTCATTTCTTAGCCCTCAAAAAAGGTAATACGATGATTATTACACTTTCAAAACTTCAGGCCCTGGCTGCGCAGGCACCGAAAACCCCGTGCGTTAGAAGGCTTCGGCGCAGTGCGCAATTTGATTGCCAAGCGGCTAGAAGATTTAAGCCCGCTGCTGGGCGGGCTAGAGCAGGGCGCAGGGCGCAACCGGGATTTTCATTGAAGGCGGGTGGAGCGCTAAGTTACGCGGTTTTTTCCAACGGTTTTAAAGCGTTCAGCCCGGTCCACCAAGTGGTTCATCTCGGCAGCAGCTTCGAGCGTGAGGGCATGCGAAGTAAAACCTGCGCGTGGCGAAATGTGTACCGCCATTGCCCTGGCGCGCGCTCGTTGCTCCTCTGTTGCCTCAGCAAGCAATGCAATTACCAGGTTTTCAAGCGCAATCACCCGCATGTGCATGTGAGCGCGTTCTGCACTGGTCACGTGTGCAATCGTTCCTTGCTGTGGGGCGTCTTCTGGTTTCACGGTTAGAGCTTTGATCAAAGCACAAAAATTTGAATCAAAAACGGCCGTAGCGCAATAAATACGGGCGCGAGTAGCTATTATTTTTAACAAACCGCTCGCGGGTTGGATTAATCCCCGATCAGCAAAAACTCAATGCCCAGCTTCGTCTTGCGGCCGGCTGGCTTCAAACAGGAACCAAGTGCGCTCTTCTGTCTGGTCGATGTAGTTTTCAATCAAGCTGGTGGTGGCAATGTCGTCGTGCTTTTCGCACACACTGTGCGCTTTACGCAGGCTGGTGACCATGGCTTTGTTGTCGTCGCACAGCTCGCTGAGCATGTCAGAGGGCGCTACAAATTCGCTGTCGTTGTCTTTAATGCTCTGCAGGCGGCCAATGTGCCCGATGGAGCGCAGCGTGTTGCCGCCAATCTTGCGAATGCGCTCGGCTACTGGGTCGGTCATGGCGTACAGCTGCGTGGCCTGGTCGTCGAGCATGACGTGGTAGTCACGAAAGTGCGGGCCGGACATATGCCAGTGGAAGTTTTTGGTTTTGAAATACAGCGCGAAAACGTCGGCCAGTACGCCGTTCATCGCCAGAGCGATGTCTTTGGTTGCAGCCGCTTTCAGGTCTGTGGGGGTGCGCAGCGGCGGGGCGGCGGTTTTGGTGGCGGCAGTGGGGATTTGGCTTTCAGCTTTGCTCATGAAAAACTCCTTGGCGAGCGTTCGAGCTTGGGCAAGCACGCTCAGATTGATAAGGGCTTCAGCTTAGACCTGCAGCCCTGCGGCGCTTGTAGGCCAACAGGCGTTTTGGTGGTGCGCACTGCCTGACTTTGCCAAGTCACGCGCTTGGCCTACAGCGTGGTTTGCCGCCCAGGCTCCGCGGGTAAGCACGCATTGGCGCTGGGGTGGCAACGCGCCTAATATCAGTCAATGCTTATATTTAGCCAAACCCGATGACAGCGATCCACCCAGCCACTAATCCAGCCACGAACCAAGCGGCCAATCAAGACGAGCAAACGCAGATTTTCGAATCCGCCGCCGCGCTGTTTGCGGTGCTGGCCACGCCGATGCGGCTTCGGGTGCTGAGCGCGGTCTGCCTTGAGGAAAAGTCGGTGAATCAGCTGCTGCTGGAAATTGACACCACGCAGCCCAATTTGTCGCAGCACTTGGCGGTGCTGTTTCGCACCGGGGTGCTGGCCAAGCGCAAGGTCGGCACGCAGGTTTTTTACCGGGTGCAAAGCGAAAAAGCCGTGGCGCTGTGCCGCAGTGTGTGTACGCAAATCGCTATTGAGATGGACGACCACGGTGCAGCCGATGCGGGCCAAACGCTGGCGCTGCAACCAGTTAGCAGCGACTAAGGCAACCATCGAGTAGCGAACATGTTGAACAGATTCATTCAAAAAGCGCCTGAGAATTTTTTAACGCCGCAGCACGTCGGCCAGCTCAAATCAGGCAGGCGCGGTTTCTTGGCGGGCGTGCTGGCGTCGGCGGTGGCGGGGGTGCAAGCCCAAACGCAGAACCCACCAGGCGCAGGCGACCCGAACATCCTCAATCTGCCCGCTCACACCAAGGGTTTGGGCCAGCCAGTCGGGGCACGGCCGTACGGATTGCCTAGCGAGTTTGAAAAAACACTGCAGCGACGTGAAAGCCCGGGCCTGACACGCGTGGGCGCTGCCAGCGTTAGCTTCTCTCCGCTGCAATCGATGTTCGGCATCATCACGCCCAGCGGCCTGCATTTTGAACGCCACCACCAGGGCTGGTGGGACATTGACCCCAGCAAACACCGCTTGATGGTCAATGGCTCGGACGCGAACATGCTCAAGCGCCCGATGGTGTTTGACATGGACGACATCATGCGCTTGCCCAGCGTTAGCCGCATGTGCTTCATTGAGTGCGGAGCCAACACCGCAATGGAGTGGGGCAACACCGCTGTGCCCACCGTGCAGTACACGCACGGCATGCTGAGCTGCAGTGAATTTACCGGTGTGCCTTTGATCACGCTGCTGGAGATGTGCGGCGCAGATTTGACTAAAGGCAAATTCATATTGGCCGAGGGCGCAGACGGCTCCAGCATGACGCGTACCATTCCCATGAGCCCGGTCAAAAGCGGCGAAGTGCTGGTGGCCTACGGGCAAAACGGTGAAATGCTGCGGCCCGAAAACGGCTACCCGCTGCGCCTGGTGGTGCCGGGTGTGCAGGGCGTGAGCTGGGTGAAATACCTGCGGCGCATTGAAGTGGGCGACATGCCCTACGCCACCAAAGACGAGACGCTGCACTACATTGATTTATTGCCCAACGGCACACACCGCCAGTACACCACCGTGCAAGAGGTCAAAAGTGTCATCACCTCGCCTAGCGGCGGGCAGGTGGTGCTACAAAAAGGTTTTCACAGCATCACCGGGCTGGCGTGGAGCGGGCGCGGCGCAATTAAAAAGGTGGATGTGTCGATAGACGGTGGGCGCAACTGGAAGGCCGCCCGGCTTGAAAGCCCGGTATTGTCCAAATGCCTGACGCGTTTTAATACCGATTTTGTGTGGGACGGCAAGCCGCAGATTTTGCAAAGCCGCGCCACAGACGATACGGGGCAGGTTCAGGCCACCTACGCCGCGCTGCGGGCAGTGCGGGGCGCGCGAAGCATCTATCACAACAACGCTATTGCATCGTGGCTTTTGAGCGAAAACGGTGAGGTGAAAAATGTTCAGGTCGGCTAATTTCGCGGTGCTTTTTCTAACGCCGGTGCTGGTACTGGCGCAAACCGGGCAATTCCAAAATATTGGCCGCACCGCCACGCCGCAAGAAATCAAAGCCTGGGACATTGACGTGCGGCCTGACTTCAAAGGCCTGCCCGCAGGCCAGGGCTCGGTAAAACAAGGTGAGGTGTTGTGGGACGCGCAGTGCCAGTCGTGCCACGGCCACTTTGGCGAATCGTCTGAATTTTTCACGCCTATTGCAGGCGGCACCACAGCGGAAGACATCAAAACCGGCCGCGTAAAAAGCCTGCTGCCCGGTGCCAACCAGCCGCAGCGCACCACGCTGATGAAGCTGTCGAGCCTGTCGACTTTGTGGGACTACATCAACCGCGCCATGCCGTGGAACAGCCCCAAATCGCTGAGCAGTGATGAGGTGTACGCCGCCACAGCTTACATTCTGCACTTGGGCAACATCTTGCCGGCTGACTTTGTGCTGTCTAACCAGAACATGCCCGAAGTGCAGGCCATGCTGCCGAACCGCCTGGGCAAAACCACTGCGCATAGCATGTGGCCGGGCAGTGAGCTCGGCGGCGGAACAAAGTCAGAAGTACAGGGCTCAAGCTGCATGCGCGATTGCGGGCCTGAGGCCTTGGTTAGAAGCACGCTGCCCGACTACGCCAAAACCGCGCACGGCAACCTCGCAGACCAGTCAAGAAGCCTTGGCCCCAGCCGCGGCCTTGCAACCGGTGCAGTCAAGGTTTCACAAGATTTAAGGTCAAATACGGCTACAGCGCAATCAATATGGGCGCAAGCAGCTCCTGAAATAGTAGCAATCACTACTTCGCTGAAGTTGGCACAAATCAAACCCCTGCTCGATAAAAATAGCTGCACGGCCTGCCATGGACTTGAAAACAAGCTGGTTGGCCCCTCATTCAAAGACATCGCAGCGCGCTACAAAACCCAGCCAGACGCAACCGCACTGCTGGCAGGCAAGATTCAAAACGGCTCGAAGGGTGTGTGGGGCGTGGTGCCTATGCCAGCGCAGGCGTTGAGCTTTGCAGATGCGTCGCAAATAGCGCAGTGGTTGGCAGCGGGTATGGTTGAGTAATTTAAGCCGCATGTTTTTATGTCGCGCATTCAAGCCATGTTTGTGGGGCGTTCGTGACTGGGCTGGCTGTGCGTTTTGCTCCGTGTCCCCCGCGCTTTGCGCTCCGCCTTGACCTGCGCAAAACGCACAGCCAGCCCAGTCCGCCAACGACTGTTTTTTGTTTGAAATGCCCATGGAATTTGCGAATTGGCCGTAGCAACGATGTAAGTATTTGTCCGGCTGCGTTTGTCTTAGCTTTGGTGTCCAATTGCGTTAGTAGTTTGGTTTCTGTCATTTTTAAGAAAGTTCAAAATGGAACGTCGTGATTTTTTAGCCCGCAGTTCGGGCGCAACCGCCGTCGCACTGGCTGCTGCAACTGGCCTGCCATCAGCGCATGCCCAAAGCGCGGTGGTCAATGCCGCTGGCTGGAACAAAGCAGCGTTCGACAGCAAAACCCTGGCCGACGCAGCCAAAGCCATGGGCGCAACCGCTGCCCCGACCGAGAGCAAAGAGCTTCTACTTCGCGCACCCGAAATTGCTGAAAACGGCAACGTGGTGCGTATTGGTGCGCAAAGCAACATTGCTGGCACCACACAAATTGCGTTCGTGGTCGAGAAAAACCCAAGCGCTTTGGCCGCATCGTTTGACGTGCCAGCAGGTACTGACGCCAACGTGGAGACCAACATCAAGATGGCGCAGTCGTCCAACGTGTACGCACTGGCCAGAGCGGGTGACAAGTTTTACTACGCGGTCAAAGAAGTGAAAGTAACGCTGGGCGGCTGCGGCGGTTAAGTTTTGGCTGCTGCGCACAACCAAATTGAATTCAGGAGAAAAGCATGTCAGATCCAATGAGAATCCGGGCCCAAGCCCAAGGCGACAAAACCACCGTGCGCGTGTTGGTGGCGCATGAAATGGAAAGCGGTCAGCGCAAAGACGCGGCCGGTAAAACCGTTCCGGCCTGGTTTATTCAAAGCATCAGCGCGGTGCACAAAGGCAAAACCGTCATGAGCGCGCAGTGGGGCACAGCGGTGTCTAAAAACCCATACATGCAGTTTGTGTTCAAGGGCGGCGTAGCGGGCGACAAGGTAGCAGTCAGCTGGGTCGACAACCGGGGCGAAAAGCGTGCCGACGAAGCCGTAATTGCCTGATTTTGGTCCAACCCCCGGTGCCCTGGCATTTGAGCAGGAAGTCATTGAAAAATACATAGAAATCGCGCCATGCAAGCACAAAATAAGTCTTTAGCCCAATCAATATGCGCGCGAGCAGCTGTCGTATTAATAGCGATCTGCGCAGGGCATGGCAATGCTTTTGCGCAGGTCAAAAGCAGCTCGGACGCTATTGCAGACTACCGGGCGTCACTGCAAGACGGCAACCCGGCTGACTTGAATGCAGCACGCGGTGAAGGCTTGTGGCTCAAAGCTGCAGGGCCCAAAAACGCCAGCTTGAAGGCGTGCGATTTGGGCTTGGGCGCAGGCGTGGTCAAAGGTGCGGTCACCCAGTTGCCACGGTATTTTGCAGACGTTGGCAAGGTGATGGATCTGGAGTCGCGCCTGGTGCACTGCATGGTGACGCTGCAAGGCGCGAATGCTTCTGACTTTTCAGCTGCAACCGTGTTTTCACGTGAAGGCCAGCGGGCGTCGAACGTTGAAGACCTGGTGGCCTACATTTATGACGAATCGCGAGGTATCAAAATCGCCCTTCCCCAGCAGCACCCACAAGAAAAAGCGGCCTACGCGCGGGGCAAAGAAGTTTTTTACTTCAAAGGTGGGCCTTACGACTTTTCATGCGCGTCGTGCCACGGTGAAGACAACAAACGCATTCGCTTGCAAGACCTGCCAAACCTGACCAAAGCCAAACCCGCACAAGACGCCTTTGCCCAGTGGCCCGCGTACCGCGTGAGCCAGGGCGCGGTGCGCACCATGCAGTGGCGGTTGTACGACTGCTTTCGACAGCAACGCTTTCCTGAACTGCAGTACTTGAGTCAAACTTCCGTTGACCTCATCACCTTCATGGGAGTGAACGCTAATGGCGGCACGATGGCGGCACCTGCAATCAAGCGGTAAGAAAAAAATGACCAAATTTCGCGATACCCCAACGTACCGATTTGCCAAACGGGCAGTGCTTTTGACCGCGGCTATTGGCGCGGCAAGTTTGCTCGCGTCCTGCGCGACGCGCCCGAGCAACGACGACGTACTGGCTTCACTCAAATCATCATTTTCTGAGCGCGGCATTGCCAAGCTCGACCGCCTGGAGCAAACCGAGCTGCAGCGCGTCTGCAGCCGGGCCGCTTCCACTGGCGAGCCTGTGCCAGAAAAAACCCGCGCGGCGCTGCAAACCGCGATTTACAACGCGTTGCCGTACCCGGCCGATGGCAAATTTATTGGTGACTTTAAAGAAGGCGAAAAAGTCGCTCAGAACGGGCGCGGCATGCAGTTCAGCGATGCCGCGGGTGCACCCAACGGGGCCAACTGCTACGCCTGTCACCAAATTTCCCCAAGTGAAATTTCTTACGGCAACCAGGGCCCGAGCTTGCTGAAATACGGCGCGCTGCGCGGCGTAAAAGATGTCAACGCGGCTGGGTCACTGCCAATCGTTAAATACACCTGGGGCCGTATCTGGAACACGCATGCGTTCAATGCCTGCTCAGGAATGCCGCGCTTTGGCGATGCCAAAATTTTGACTGAGCAGCAAATCAAAGACGTTATGGCGTTGTTGCTGGACCCTAAGTCTCCGGTGAACCAATAGGTGCATCCAAGCTTTTTTTAAGCTATTTTTAAGTATTTTTTGCCTGTAGCCCAATAAATACGGGCGTAATAAGCTCCTTAAATAATAGCAATTAGGCTCGTAGCCACAACCCGTGAAGTTGCCATGAATCTATCTCGACGAGAGTTTGCAAGCGTCATGGCCGCTGCGCTGGCTGCTGGTTTCCCATTAAAAGGAGCCAACGCACAGGCGGCTAGCCTGTACAACGTCCCCAAAACCGGCAACGTGCATTTGCTGCACTTTACCGATTGCCATGCGCAGTTGCTGCCCAGCTATTTTCGGGAGCCATCAGTCAATTTGGGCGTGGGCGCTATGCGTGGCCAACTGCCGCATTTGGTCGGTGAGCAATTGCTGAAAGCCGCACAAATCAAATCCGGAACGCCCGAAGCCCACGCTTTCACCTACCTTGACTTTGAAAACGCCGCTCGGCAATACGGCAAGGTGGGCGGCTTTGCGCACTTGGCCACGCTGGTCAAACAGCTTAAAGCGTCGCGGCCTGGCGCGCTGCTGCTGGACGGCGGCGACACCTGGCAGGGCAGTGCCACCGCGCTGTGGACGCAAGGCCAGGACATGGTCGACGCCGCAAAGCTGCTGGGCGTTGACATCATGACCGGCCATTGGGACTTCACTTACGGTGAAGCGCGCATCAAAAAAATTGTCGATGGTGACTTTGCCGGGAAGGTCGATTTCCTGGCGCAAAACGTCAAAACCAGCGACTTTGGCGATGCGGTGTTTAAACCATATGTCATCAAGGAAATGAACGGCGTGCGCGTGGCAATCGTTGGGCAGGCATTTCCGTACACGCCGATTGCCAACCCCGGTTGGTTAACGCCGAACTGGACCTTCGGCATTCGTGAACACGAAATGCAGGAAACGGTGAACGAAGCACGCGCCAAAGGCGCGCAAGCCGTGGTGCTGCTGAGCCACAACGGCATGGACGTTGATTTGAAAATGGCGTCCCGCGTGACTGGAATTGACGCTATTTTGGGCGGCCACACGCATGATGGTGTACCGGTGCCAGTCATTGTTAAAAACCCCGGCGGGCAAACCATCGTGACCAACGCGGGCAGCAATGGCAAGTTTTTAGGCGTACTGGACCTGGACATCAAAGGCAAAGCCGTGGTTGGTTTTAATTACCGCTTGCTGCCGGTGTTTTCAAATCTGCTGGCACCTGACAAAGACATGGCGGCGTTGATTGCCAAATCACGCGCGCCCTTTGAAGCAAAACTGACCGAAACGCTGGCCAGCACTGAGGGTACGCTGTACCGGCGCGGCAACTTCAACGGCACGTTTGACCAGCTGATTCTGGACGCGCTAGTAAGCGTGAGGGGCGCAGAAATCGCGTTTTCGCCCGGCTTCAGGTGGGGCACGTCGCTGCTGCCGGGCCAAAGCATCACGCGTGAGCACCTGATGGACCAAACCGCCATCACGTACCCATGGACCACGCTTACCGACATGCGCGGCGAAACGATTAAAACCATTCTGGAAGACGTAGGTGACAACCTTTTCAACCCCGACCCGTACTACCAGCAAGGCGGCGACATGGTGCGCACTGGCGGGCTGACGTACGCCTGCGAGCCGGGTGCCAAGATGGGTTCGCGCATTCAAAACATGCGCCTGAACGGCAAATTGATCGAGCCCGACAAGACCTACAAAGTCGCTGGCTGGGCGCCAGTAGCTGAGGCCAGCAAAAACGCTGGGCCACCAGTTTGGGACGTGATCGAGGCGTATTTAAAGGCCAACAAAGTCATCAAACCAGTCAAGCCCAACACGCCGCAATTGATCGGTGTGGCTGGCAATCCGGGTCTTGCTTAGTTAAA
Organism: Polaromonas sp.; assembly: GCA_031386895.1. Classification (GTDB taxonomy): domain Bacteria; phylum Pseudomonadota; class Gammaproteobacteria; order Burkholderiales; family Burkholderiaceae_C; genus Polaromonas. The sequence goes on along the minus strand of JANNCT010000030.1, from coordinate 32,688 downwards.
TGGTTTTTGAGTTGTCACAGTTCAGTGGCACAATCAAAAATGTTTCTGAAGTCCCTTCCAGGCGCAGTCGCATCCGCTAATCGGTCAAGCCGTGACAAGCGGAAGGTTTAATTAACCGGCATCTTTTGGCTATTGGTCCCAAGATGTCCACTAATGTTTCCCCAAGGGAAACGGAGGTCAGTCGATATGAGTTCAAATCCGCACGTGCCCACGGCACCGTCCGCGTCTTCTATTTATTCTGCCTACAGCGGCAACACTTATCTTTTTGGCGGCAATGCCCCGTATGTTGAGGAAATGTACGAAAACTACCTGGCCAACCCCGGCAGCGTATTGCCCACCTGGCGCGAGTACTTTGACGCGCTGCAGCACGTGCCTGCAGTTGACGGCACCGACGCCAAAGACGTACCGCACCTGCCAGTAGTCAACGCTTTTGCCGAGCGCGCCAAAAGCGGCCAGACCAAAGTGGTGGTGGCCAGCGCCGATCTGGAAATGGGCCGCAAGCGCACCGCCGCGCAGCAGCTGATTGCTGCCTACCGCAACGTCGGCGCGCGCTGGGCTGACCTGGATCCGCTCAAGCGTGTAGAGCGCGACAAAATTCCCGAGCTGGACCCGTCTTTTTACGGGTTCACCGATGCTGACCAGGAAATCGTGTTCAACACCAGCAACACGTTTTTCGGCAAAGACACGATGAGCCTGCGCGAGCTGATGAACGCGCTGCGTGAAACTTATTGCGGCACGATTGGCGCAGAGTACATGTACGCGACCGATCAAAACCAAAAACGCTGGTGGCAGCAAAAGCTGGAAACCATCCGCAGCAAGCCATCGCTCAGCAAAGAAAAAAAGCTGCACGTACTTGACCGCCTGAGCGCCGCCGAAGGACTTGAGCGGTTTTTGCACACCAAATACGTCGGCCAAAAGCGCTTTTCACTTGAAGGCGGTGAGAGCTTTATCGCCAGCATGGACGAGCTGATTCAACGCGCCGGTGAGCTGGGCGTACAAGAAATCGTGATTGGCATGGCCCACCGTGGCCGCTTGAATGTGCTGGTCAATTCGCTCGGCAAAGTGCCTGCTGATTTGTTCGCTGAATTCGACCACACCGCGCCTGAAGACCTGCCAAGCGGCGACGTGAAGTACCACCAGGGCTTCAGCTCTGACGTGACCACGCCCGGCGGGCCGGTGCATTTGACACTCGCGTTCAACCCATCGCACCTGGAGATCGTCAACCCGGTGGTTGAAGGCTCGGTTCGCGCCCGCATGGACCGCCGCGCTGACCCGAAAGGCCTGCAGGTGCTGCCCGTACTGGTACACGGCGACGCCGCATTTGCCGGGCAGGGCGTGGTGATGGAAACGCTGGCATTGGCTGAAACCCGTGGCTATTCCACGGGCGGCACAGTGCATATCGTCATCAATAACCAGATTGGCTTTACCACCAGCGACCCGCGCGACAGCCGCTCAACCCTGTACTGCACCGACGTTGTCAAAATGATTGATGCACCGGTGTTGCACGTCAACGGCGACGACCCGGAAGCGGTGGTGCTGGCCACGCAATTGGCGCTTGATTTCCGTATGGAATTTCACAAAGACGTGGTGGTTGACATCATCTGCTTCAGAAAACTCGGCCACAACGAGCAAGACACACCGGCCATGACCCAGCCGCTGATGTACAAGAAAATCGCCATCCACCCCGGCACGCGCAAGCTGTACGCTGACAAGTTGCAAGCCCAGGGCATGGGTGATACGCTGGGCGATGACATGGTCAAAGCCACGCGCGCTGCACTTGACGCAGGCAAAAGCACGTTTGACCCGGTGCTGACCAACTTCAAAAGCAAGTACGCTGTGGACTGGGCGCCGTACCTTGGCAAAAAGTGGACCGACGCGGGCGATACCGCCATCCCGATGGCCGAGTGGAAACGCCTGGCTGAAAAAATCACGACCATTCCATCCACTGTCACGCCGCACAACCTGGTCAAGAAAGTATTTGACGACCGCGCCGCGATGGGCCGTGGCGAGATCCCCGTCGACTGGGGCATGGGAGAGCACATGGCTTTTGCGTCGCTGGTGGCAAGCGGCTACCCGGTGCGTTTGTCAGGAGAAGATTGCGGGCGGGGAACGTTCACGCACCGCCACGCAGTCATTCACGACCAGAACCGCGAAAAGTTTGATACCGGCACCTACGTACCGCTGCAAAACGTGACCGACAACCAGGCACCGTTTGTCGTCATAGATTCAATTTTGAGCGAAGAAGCCGTGCTGGCGTTTGAATATGGCTACGCGTCAAACGACCCCAACACGCTGGTGATCTGGGAGGCGCAGTTTGGCGATTTTGTCAACGGAGCGCAGGTGGTAATTGACCAGTTCATTGCGTCAGGCGAAGTGAAATGGGGCCGTGTCAATGGCATCACACTCATGCTGCCGCACGGCTATGAAGGTCAGGGCCCAGAGCATTCATCGGCAAGGCTTGAGCGTTTCATGCAACTGTCTGCTGACACCAATATGCAGGTGGTGCAGCCGACAACAGCCAGCCAGATTTTTCACATCTTGCGCCGCCAGATGGTGCGCAATTTGCGCAAACCGCTGATCATCATGACGCCGAAATCCTTGCTGCGGGCAAAAGATGCAGCGTCACCGCTCAGTGAATTTACCAAGGGCAGTTTCCAGACGGTTATCCCCGAAAACAACGAGTACGTCATTAAAAAGGCCGACAAGGTCAAACGCATCATTGCCTGTTCTGGCAAGGTGTATTTCGACCTGGTACGCAAACGTGAGGAAAAAGAAATCGACGATGTGGTGATTTTGCGGGTGGAGCAGCTGTATCCGTTTCCGCACAAGGCATTCTCAAGTGAGCTGAAAAAGTACCCGAATGCCCATGACATCGTGTGGTGTCAGGACGAGCCGCAAAACCAGGGAGCCTGGTTTTTTGTGCAGCACTACATCCATGAAAACATGGCCGATGGTCAAAAACTCGGCTACTCAGGCCGTGCCGCGTCCGCGTCGCCAGCGGTGGGTTATTCACACCTGCACCAGGAGCAGCAAAAAGCGCTTGTTGATGGCGCATTTGCGAAGCTCAAAGGCTTCATTCTGACCAAATAAATATGCAGGCGGCGCATCGCGCCCTGCATTCATTCGTAAAACATAAAACATAAAGAGAGTTCCCATGGCTATCGTAGAAGTCAAAGTACCGCAGTTGTCCGAGTCAGTGGCCGAAGCCACCATGCTGCAGTGGAAGAAAAAAGTCGGCGATGCCATCACCGCTGACGAAATCTTGATTGAAATTGAAACCGACAAAGTCGTGCTGGAAGTGCCCGCGCCTGCCGCAGGCGTGCTGGTCGAACTGGTCGTCGCCGATGGCGCGACAGTCGCTGCCGAGCAGTTGATTGCGCGTATTGATACCGAGGGCAAAGCCGGTGTTGTGTCGGCCCCTGCTTCAGCACAGCCTGCAGCAGCAGCCCCAGGCCCAGCCGCGACGGCAACGGTTGCAGCGCAAGTTGCTGCCCCCGTTTCAAGTGGCTCCATGGCGGGCGTTGCAATGCCTGCTGCCGCGAAGCTGATGGCCGACAACAACATGGCAACCGGTAGCGTCCCAGGTACGGGCAAAGATGGCCGTGTGACCAAAGGCGATGTGCTGGCGGCGACGTCTGCACCTGTTGCGGCTGCGGCTGCGGCTCCTAAAATAGTAGCTACCAGCGCAATACCTACGGGCGCCACAGCCACTTTATTGCCGCAAGTAGCGAGTCCGGCAAAAGCCGGTGACTTGGGCGACCGCCCAGAGCAGCGCGTGCCGATGAGCCGCCTGCGAGCCCGTATTGCCGAGCGGCTGCTGCAGTCGCAGTCAACGAATGCCATTTTGACAACCTTCAATGAAGTCAATATGGCTCCGCTGATGGACATGCGCAAACGGTTTCAGGAAAAGTTTGAAAAAGAGCACGGCGTGAAGCTCGGCTTCATGAGCTTTTTCGTTAAAGCTGCTGTGCATGCCCTGAAAAAATTCCCGATGCTCAACGCCTCAGTGGACGGCAACGACATCGTCTACCACGGCTACTTTGACATTGGCATTGCCGTTGGCTCACCGCGTGGCCTGGTAGTTCCGATTTTGCGCAACGCCGACCAGATGAGCTTTGCCGACATAGAAAAGAAAATTGCTGAATACGGCGTCAAGGCCCGTGACGGCAAGCTGGGTATTGAAGACATGACTGGCGGTACTTTCTCCATCAGCAATGGCGGCACGTTCGGATCCATGATGTCCACGCCCATCATCAACCCGCCGCAGTCTGCCATCCTCGGGGTCCACGCCACCAAAGACCGCGCAATGGTTGAAAACGGCGTGGTGGTTGTGCGCCCAATGAACTACTTTGCCATGAGCTACGACCACCGCATCATCGATGGCCGCGAGGCCGTTCTGGGCCTGGTAGCGATGAAAGAAGCGCTGGAAGACCCGTCACGTTTGTTGTTTGATATCTAAAAGGAATCAGGATGTCAAAACAATTCGACGTCATCGTCATCGGCGGTGGCCCTGGTGGCTACATCGCCGCAATTCGTGCAGCGCAGCTGGGCTTTAGCGTAGCCTGCATCGATGAATGGAAAAACGACAAGGGGGGGCCTGCGCTTGGCGGGACCTGCACCAATACCGGTTGCATACCGTCGAAGGCGTTGCTGCAATCTTCAGAGCACTATGAGCATGCTGGCCTTCACTTTGCCGATCACGGTATCGAGGTCAATGGTCTAAGCCTTGACCTAGGCAAAATGATCGGCCGCAAAGACACCGTGGTCAAGCAGAACAACGACGGCGTGTTGTATTTGTTCAAAAAGAACAAGGTGACGTTTTTCCATGGCCGTGGCTCGTTTGCGTCTAGCAAAAACGGCTTGTACGCGATCAAAGTCGCTGGCGCCGCCGAAGAGCTGGTTGAAGGCAAGCACATCATTGTGGCCACTGGCTCCAACGCTCGCGCATTGGCAGGAGCGCCGTTTGATGAGCACACGATTTTGTCTAACGACGGTGCGCTGCGCATGCTAGAGGTACCTAAAAAGCTCGGCCTGATTGGCGCTGGCGTAATTGGCCTTGAAATGGGCTCAGTCTGGCGGCGTTTGGGCGCTGACGTGACGGTGCTTGAAGGCTTGCCTACGTTTTTAGGCGCAGTTGACCAGCAGATTGCCAAAGAAGCCCACAAAGCCTTCACCAAACAAGGTTTGAAGATTGAAATGGCAGTGAAAGTTGGCGATATCAAGTTGAGCAAAAAAGGTGTGTCAGTCGCGTACACCAACGCTAAAGGCGAAGCGCAATTGCTTGAAGTTGACAAGCTGGTGGTGTCGATCGGCCGCGTGGCCAACACTATTGGCCTTGCGCCTGAAGCCGTGGGTTTGGCGCTGGACGAGCGAGGCGCAATTGTGGTCGACGGTGACTGCAAGACCAATTTGCCCAATGTGTGGGCAATCGGCGATGTGGTGCGCGGCCCGATGTTGGCCCACAAGGCCGAAGAAGAGGGCGTTGCTGTGGCTGAGCGCATTGCTGGCCAGCATGGACACGTCAACTTCAACACCATCCCGTGGGTGATCTACACCAGCCCAGAGATTGCATGGGTCGGCCAAACCGAGGAACAACTTAAAGCGGCTGGGCGGGCTTACAAAGCCGGTACCTTCCCTTTTTTAGCCAATGGCCGTGCGCGGGCTTTGGGTGACACGACCGGCATGGTGAAAATGCTGGCCGATGCTGCAACCGATGAAATTTTGGGCGTTCACATCGTTGGTCCTATGGCCAGCGAGTTAATCGCCGAGTGCGTGGTGGCAATGGAGTTCAGAGCCAGCAGTGAAGACATCGCGCGCATTTGCCACGCTCACCCGTCGCTCAGTGAGGCCACCAAAGAAGCTGCCCTGGCGGTGGACAAGCGCACGCTTAATTTCTAAAACTGCCTAAATTTGTATGAAATAAGGCTGTAGCCCAATAAAAATGGGCGCAAACAGCTATTAAAATAATAGCAATGCGGAATTTGTACTTGTGAGCGTTAAAGAGGCCTATGCCGCAGAGCTGTTGGCCAGAGGCTATGCGTCAGACCCCGCTCAGCTCAGGGCCGTAGATGCGCTGGAGCGCTGCGCCAACGAGTGGATTGAACTGAAGGCGCAACGCTCTAACCCCCTGAAAAAGATTATCAACCACCCACAGACGCCACGCGGGGTGTATTTGTACGGGGGGGTAGGGCGCGGGAAAAGCTTTTTGATGGACTGCTTTTACAACGCCGTCCCGCTGAGGCGTAAAACGCGGCTGCATTTTCATGAATTCATGCGGGAGGTGCACCGCGAGTTGCGTGAGCTGCAGGGCACCGTCAACCCGTTAGACGAGCTGGGCGCGCGCATGGCCAAGCGTTACCGGCTGATTTGCTTTGACGAGTTTCATGTGGCGGACATTACCGAAGCCATGATTTTGCACAGGCTGCTTACGGCGCTTTTTGACCACGGCGTGGGGTTTGTCACCACGTCAAACTTCAAACCCGACGATTTGTACCCTGGCGGTATGCACCGTGACCGCATTTTGCCCGCCATCGCTCTGCTCAATGAGCATCTGGAAATCATCAACGTAGACAACGGCTTTGACTACCGCCGGCAAACACTGGAGCAGCTTGATTTGTACCACTGCCCACTGGGCGAGGAGGCCGATGCAAAAATGCTCGGCGCCTTCACCCGGTTGGCTGAGTCGCGCGATGAAAACCCGATGCTGCACATTGAGTCCCGGAAAATTCAGGCGTGCAGAAAGGCCGGTGGCGTGGTGTGGTTTGACTTTAAAACGCTGTGCGGCGGGCCGCGCTCTCAGAATGATTACCTTGAAATTGCCACCCAGTTCCACACCGTTTTACTCAGTGATGTGCCCGAAATGCCGATGCGCATGGCATCTGAGGCGCGCAGGTTTACCTGGCTGATTGACGTGCTGTATGACAGACGTGTCAAGCTGGTCATGTCGGCAGCGGTGCCACCGGAAGCGTTGTACACAGAAGGGCCGCTGGCGCATGAGTTTGTGCGCACCGCTTCGCGGTTAAATGAAATGCAATCGGCTGCTTTTTTGGCGCTGGAGCGGCGCGATGTGGACACTGCATTGGTATGAAAAATGTTACTTTTTTTTTGGTAATTGCCGCTTTTGTTGGCAGTGTGGTTGCGCAGCCTTCCATGGTTGTTGAGCGCGGGCGAATTGCTGCAGAACGCAGCCTGGCACAGGCTGGTTTTGCCCTGCAAGACACTGCTTGCTACAAAAAATTTTGGGTCAATGATTGCCTGGATAGAGTGAAAGCCCGGCGCCTGGAGGTTCTTTCAGACCTGAGGCGCCAGGAAGTCGCGCTCAACGACGAGGAGCGCAAAGCGCAAGGTGCCGAGCAGCTTCAAAAAATTGAAGAAAAATCAACCCTTGCCAGACAGCAGGCGCAAGCCGACGCACGCGCCGAGGCACTGCAAAAAGCGCAAGCTAAAAACGAGCGTGTGACTCAAAAAGCCCAAGGAGCACTGTTGCCCGGTGCGGAACAGGCCGCGCAAGCCCAAGCCAACCAGACAAGTGCTGCCAACCGCTTAAGCACTAACCATGCGAAATTGGCTAGCCGAGCGCAAAAACAAACACTGGACGCGGAAGAGGCGAAAAAATTCTCGGCCAAACAGCTGAAGGCCAAGGAACGCCAGGAGAAAAACGCCGCGTCGCAAAGCGGTAAAACAAAGTCACCAGTGATGCCTGCTCCGCCCGTTCGTTAGAAGCCTATGCCAATTCTTCGAGCTTGACGATTGCGAGCGAAAGGTTGTCGCCACCGCCGTTGGCGCGCGACCTGGCTTTTTGGATCAAAAACTCGGACGCCTCCCTGGGGGAAAGCATCGACAGCGCCGAACCCATTTCGCTTTGGTTGAAGTAGTGCCAGACACCGTCACTGCAAGCAATCAGAACGTCACCAGCTGCCAGCTTGGGTATGACGTGATGGCCGACAGGCGGACTCTCTTCGGTGCCCAAACATCCCATCAGAATATTGGATTGTGGGTGCGTATTGGCGTCTTCTTCGGTGATTTCACCTTTTTCCACCAGTGACTGTACGTAAGAATGGTCAACGGTGCGGTGCAGCAGCTTGCTGCCCCGGTAGTGGTATATCCGTGAATCGCCGGTATGCACCCAGTGGCATTCGCCGCCCGGATTGATCAGAAACGCTGCCAGCGTGCTGTGCGGCTCTTCCTCAGAAGAAATTGCCGTAAGTTTGATCACAGTGTGCGCCTCGTCGACGATTTGCTTGAGCAACGCCCGGGTGTCGTCGCTCTCCGGCGCATAGCGCTCAAACAATTGCCGCGCCGTCAGCATGACTTGATCAGACGCTTTGCGCCCGCCACTGCGCCCGCCCATACCATCTGCGACGATCCCTAAAATACATCCAGCCGCGCGCGGGTGGCTGATCAGGCTGACCTGGTCTTGCTGATAGTCACGGTCACCCTTGTGAATACCGGTAGATGCTGTAATTCGATAACTTTTTGACATCGTGCTTCAAATCATGTGGTGTGGAACCGTTTGAGAACTTTTGAAGGCTTATTATCAGACAAGGTCCAACCTCGTGACAAACAATTTAATTTTGAACCACCATTCTCCTGAGAGGCATTTGATTGACTTGAAAATCGAGCATGCTGACATTGACGCGCTGGTCGACAGTGCTGCCCACTCCGTTCCGGTCGATGAGATTTTGCTGCGGCGGCTAAAAAAGAAGCGTCTGCAGTTGCGCGACCAAATTGCCCAGCTCGAGTTATCGCTGGATCCCCGCGAGCCCGCCTGATGCGACTCGCGCTGGAAGTAAAGGCGGCCTTCGAGACGCACGGTGCGCTGGCCCGCGCCACCGAGCAATTCGTGCCGCGCAGCGGTCAGCTGGAGATGGCTTTGGCGGTGGCAGATGCCATAGATGATGCCGGCACTCTTGTGGTGGAAGCCAGCACCGGTGTGGGAAAAACTTACTCCTATCTTGTGCCTGCACTGCTCAGCGGCGAGCGAATTCTGGTGTCAACGGCCACCAAAGCGCTGCAGGACCAGCTTTTTGGGCGGGATTTGCCCCGCTTGGTGCAGGCATTAGGCGTGCCGGTGAAATCTGCGCTTTTGAAAGGGCGTGCAAGCTACCTGTGCCTGCATCGGTTGGGTTTGGCACGCCAAGATTCCCGAGCAGGCGATGTAACCTCAACGCGCACGATTGCCAAAATCGAACTATGGTCAAAAACCACGCGCGCAGGCGATTTGGCCGAGCTGCCGGGGCTGGACGAAAGGTCGCCGCTGGTTGCGTTGGTGACCTCGACCCGTGAAAATTGTTTAGGTTCGTCCTGCCCGCAGTTTCGCGAATGCCACGTCAACCTGGCGCGGCGCGAGGCCCTTGCCGCTGACATTGTGGTGATCAACCACCACCTGTTTTTTGCCGATATGGCGGTACGTGAATCGGGTGTAGCCGAGTTATTACCAACCGTGCGGGTAGCTATTTTTGACGAGGCCCATCAACTCAATGAAACAGGCGTGCAGTTTTTAGGCAGGGCGCTTACTACAGGACAGTTGCTGGATTTTTGCCGGGATGTGCTTGCAGCAGGGCTGCAGTTCGCTCGCGGTTTGGTTGATTGGCAGATCGTCGTTGGATCGTGTGAACTGGCCGCACGGGAGCTTCGACTGTGCGCCGGGCAAAATTTTCCCGGCAGCAAGCTCAGGTGGGTAAGTGAATCTCCGGAAGGCATTGAACCCAGCGCCTGGAAATCAGCGTTAAGTGCGGTGCATGCGGCAGTGGTCGAATTGGATCAGCAACTGGGTACCGTCAGCGAGATCGCGCCGGACTTCGCTCGTTTGTCTGATCGCGCAGCCGTGCTTGCCCAGCAATGCGTGGACTTTTTGGTTCCTTGCGCACCAGGATTTGTTCGCTGGGTCGATGCAGGAGTTCAACTTCGCCTGTCAGAGGCGCCTTTGAGCATTGCGCAGGCGGTCAAAACCCGCTTGGTGGGCGCACCTTCGGCGGCTGGCAAAACCTGGATATTTACCTCGGCCACGCTGGGCGACGACGACACGTTGAGCTGGTTTACTGAACCCTGCGGTCTGGAGGGCGCAAAGGTGCTGCGAGTAGCAAGCCCTTTTGATTATGCAAGCCAGGCATCGGTCTACGTTCCCCTGAATTTTCCCAAACCAGCAGACCCCATGCACCCCCAAAAAGTCGCTGAATCGGCAGCGGTGTGGGCAAGCAAATTGGGCGGTCGCACGATGGTGCTCACCACCACCCTGAAATCACTCAGGCAAATCGGTCAGACATTGCAGGCATTGCTGGGTGAGCGCGAAGATCTTGAGGTTTTGGTTCAGGGCGCCATGCCAAAGCGGATGTTGATCGAGCGTTTTCGCCAAGGCAATTCCGGCGGAAACAAAGGCTGTGTGCTGGTAGCTTCAGCGTCTTTTTGGGAGGGCATTGATGTTCCGGGAGAGGCATTACAGCTGGTAATCATCGACAAGCTGCCGTTTCCGCCGCCAAATGATCCCATGACTGAGGCCCGAACCAAGGCTCTAGAGGCGGAAGGCCGAAGTGCTTTTAATGACTATTTCGTCCCTGAAGCCGCTGTTGCGCTCAAACAAGGGGCCGGGCGCCTGATTCGCAGGGAAACTGATCAGGGGTTGCTGGTGATTTGTGACAGCCGTTTGACGTCGATGGGTTATGGCAAGCGTCTGAAGAGGGCTTTACCGCCCATGGCGGTGTTAAGTTCTGAGCAAGAGCTTTTAGAAAAGCTCTCATCATTTACCAAAGTTTGTACCACGGACTGTCCACCGATCTAACGCCCTTGGTCAGAAATTCGCTTTGCGGATAGGTCTTTTCCAGCACGCGCTTGGCATCGTCACGCAGCTGTACCATTCCCAAAGCGTCATACGATTTGTACAGAAGATAGGTTGCTTCTTCAAGCGCAGGAACGTTGCGGTATTCGGTGATTGCGGTTTGGGCGCGGTTGATTGCAGCTACATATGCGCCGCGTGAAAAGTAATAGCGCGCCACATGCACTTCAGATTGAGCAAGGGAGTTTACGGTGTAGCTCATGCGTTGCCGGGCGTCTGGCGCGTAACGGGACTCAGGGAAGCGGCTGGCCAGTTCCCTGAACGATTCAAATGATTCTTTCGCCGCTTTTTGGTCTCGCTCAGACAAGTCCTGGCGGGTGTACGAGCCAAACAATCCAAGGTTATCGTTAAAGTTTGCCAAGCCTTTAAGGTACATCGCGTAATCCAGTGCAGGGCTTGCTGGATGAAGGCGTATGAACCTGTCCAAAGTCGCCACAGCCTGAAGCTGCTCTCCGCCCTTGTACTGCGCGTAGGCTTTCTCAAGTTGCGCCTGTTGGGCCAAAGGTGTGCCGGCAGCTCTGCCTTCGAGCTTTTCAAAAAGGGGAATAGCCTTCTCGTATGCACCCGATTGAGCCTCGTCTTTCGCTTCGGCGTACAGCTTGTTGGGGCTCCAGTTGCTGGTTGGGTCAATGGTCGTAGTTGAGCAGCCAGCCAAGAACAGTGACAAACCCGCCAGGACAGCTGCGAGCGGTGAACCCGCAGGAAAAACCGATAATTTCAAGGAAAACATGCCGGGCTACCCTACAAATGACTGACTTAAAAACCAATAAAACCATTATATCGAGCGCAGCTTTAGCAGACGGCAACGCCGACGACGATCAGGAAAATGCGGCGGGCTTGGTTGAGGTCTCTGATATCGAACTGCGCCGTGGCGCGGTGCCGATTGAGGGCCATGCGCAAAGGCTTGATGTCGCCCTGGCGTTGCTCGCACCAGAGTTTTCGCGCAGCTATCTCCAACAGCTTATCGCGGCGGGCGCGGTTCAACTGAACGGATTAACACTGACGAAATCAGCGGCAAGGGTAAAAGCAGGCAACGCTTTGTCTATTGAGCTCAGGCCGACAGCGCAAAGCAGGGCTTTTAAACCCGAAGCAATGCCAATTGATGTGGTGTTTGAAGACGCGTTTTTATTGATCGTGAACAAGCCTGCTGGATTGGTGGTGCATCCAGCCCCTGGCAATTGGAGCGGGACGTTGCTCAACGGACTTTTGGCACGCGACCCGCAATCCGCATTTTTACCGCGCGCGGGGATTGTGCACAGGTTGGATAAGGACACCAGTGGGTTAATGGTGGTTGCGAAGCAAAGACAAACCATGGACCAGCTGGTCGAGATGATCGCTGCTCGTACGGTCAGCAGGAATTACATTGCGCTGGGCCACCATGCGTGGTTAGGGTCAAAGACCAGGCATGCAGACTTTCCGGTCGGGCGCGATCCAAAGAACCGTCTGCGAATGGCGGTGGTTGACCTAGAAAAAAATGCTGGGAAAACTGCTTCAACGGACATTACTGTGCTGCAAAGTGGACCAGATTTCTGCTTGGTTCGGTGCAAGCTGCATACTGGGCGCACACATCAAATCCGGGTTCACATGGCTGCTTTGGGTCACCCGTTAGTTGCTGATGAGGTGTACGGCGGAAAGCAGTCGGCCGGAATGCTGCGCCAGGCCCTGCATGCATTCCGGCTCGCTTTTACACATCCATCTACCCAGGTCGCCGTCGAGTATGAAGCTGCCTTGCCCCAAGACATGGCGACCGCATTGGTTGAACTTGGCCTGAGATACAATTAAATCGTTGTAAGTGCCCGCGTGAGCTGCCTCCTTCAACCGTCAGTTTGGCTCGATCACATTGCTAACTGCTCACCCCACCAGGCTGTGCGCCTCACCGACTTTTTCGGAACTTAAAAATCATGAACTTGACGGATGCAAAACGCGTCCTTGAAACAGCACTTATATGCGCGCCGCAGCCGTTGCCGGTACGTGAGATGGGTGTGCTGTTTGATGGCGAGCTGGAGTTTGACAGTGTCAAACTCGCGCTGGAAGAGCTGCAAAACGATTGGGCCGACCGTGGAGTTGAGCTGATTCAGGTGGCTACCGGATGGCGTTTTCAAAGCCGGCCGCAGATGCGGGAGTACCTTGACAGATTGCACCCGGAAAAACCACCGCGCTACACCAGGGCTACTTTGGAGACGCTTTCCATCATTGCGTATCGTCAACCGGTCACCCGTGGCGATATGGAGGACATTCGAGGCGTAACCATCAACAGTTTGATACTCAAACAGCTTGAAGACCGGGGCTGGGTGGATGTCATTGGGCACCGTGAATCCGTCGGAAGGCCAGCTTTATATGCAACCACCAAGCAGTTTTTGGACGACCTTGGCCTTGAGTCCCTGGACCAGTTGCCGGCAATGGACAGCGGATCAGGGCAGTCAGAAGTGCTCGAGCAAATTGAGTTTGGGCTGAGTAACTCCGCTGGCTTTGTTCAGTCACCACATGAAAAAAATATTGAATTGCTGTCCATCGAATCAGTCGCTGAGCTGAAACAGAGAGATCAAAATGACGAACCCGCCTGAATCCCGCGAATCGAGTGCCCCGATAGCCACAGAAGGGCCGCCTTCCATGGCTGCGGCTCGGCTGCCACTAGAGGACGCCGAAGCGACCGCCGGGTTGTCCAGGCCAGCGCAAAAGGACACAGTAGCCCAACTCGCAACGCGGTTTGAAGAGGTCACTACTGGGCAGTTCGATGCCGATGAAGCGGACCTTTCGCTTCAGCTGCCCAAGCGTGTTTTAGCCGCGCAGGTAGAGACCCCAAAACTGCACAAGGTGTTGGCGCAGGCGGGTTTGGGTTCGCGGCTGGAAATGGAGCAATTGATTCTCGAAGGCCGTATCTCAGTGAATGCCGAGCCAGCCCACATTGGCCAGCGCATCCAGTTCGGCGACCAGATCAAGATCAACGGCAAGCCTGTACGTGTGCGCATCGACCCGCCGCCAGCCAGAGTTATTGCGTACCACAAGCCCGCCGGCGAAGTTGTTACCCATGATGACCCGCAAAACAGGCCAACCGTGTTTCGCCGGTTACCCAAGCTATTTCAAGGCAAATGGCAGTCAGTCGGCAGGCTTGATTTGAATACAGAAGGCTTGCTACTGCTGACAAGCTCAGGTGAGCTTGCCAACCGCTTGATGCATCCACGCTTTGGACTTGAGCGAGAGTACGCGGTTAGAGTTCTCGGTGCTTTGAACAACGAAGAGAAAAAGCGCTTGCTTGAAGGGGTCACTCTGGAAGACGGGAATGCCCAGTTCACTTCTTTGGAAGCCGGAGGCGGCGAAGGTGCTAATTGCTGGTACAAAGTAACGCTGTCTGAGGGGCGTAACCGTGAGGTGAGGCGAATGTTTGAGGCTGTTGGTCATGCCGTCAGCCGCCTTATTCGTATTAGATATGGTGCAATGGTACTGCCGCGTGGTTTAAAGCGTGGAGCATTCGTGGAACTTGACGAACAAGAAATCTGGGCGCTTACAAGTGCGGCTGATCGATCGGGGCGGCGCGCAATTGAAAATCAGCCCGGCTCATCTGACGATACCAGCGGCACCTTCGGCACCTCCGGCGCCCCCAGCTCGCCGCGGAGAGACAACACGCGCCGTAGTCCGCAGGGCACGCAAACGCGTGACAGCGCTGGTAACGGAGCGCGATCGGCCAGAAATGCAAACTTCAGGCCGAATTCCCCAAGCGGGCGCCCGCCCAGCGGTGGACGCTCAGAACGAAATTCTGGGACGGCGCAACCTGACCCATTGAAAACATCGTTCGGCTATATCGGAGCGGACAGTTTGACTCGCCAGCGCGACGGCCAAGGCCCGGCCCGAACCCGGACCGGCGGCAACAAAGGTTCAGGCGGTAACGGTGCTGGAAACGCGAATCGCGGCGGCGGCAGCCGAACGAGAAACCGCTAAGCTGCTTCATTTGACTGCGACTTTGACCATACAGAAGGCCAGTGTTAGGCAGCTGTCGCTTGCTGCGCAGGTTAAACTCAAAGGCTGTAATTTTCACAGCAACGCGAACAATATTCAAAGTTAAGGAACGCACATGGCAATCGAACGAACTCTCTCCATCATCAAACCTGACGCGGTCGCAAAGAATGTAATTGGCCAAATTTATGCCAGATTTGAAGCTGCTGGCCTGAAGGTGGTTGCTGCCAGGCTTGCCCATCTCTCGCGTGGCGAAGCTGAAGCTTTTTACGGCGTACACAAAGAGCGCCCGTTCTTCAAGGATCTGGTTGGTTTCATGATCTCTGGCCCGGTGATGATTCAAGCGTTGGAAGGAGAAAACGCCATCCTGAAAAACCGCGACTTGATGGGTGCAACCGACCCGAAGAAAGCGGCTGCCGGCACGATTCGGGCCGACTTCGCGGAAAGCATTGACGCTAACGCTGTGCACGGCTCTGACGCCGTCGACACCGCACAGGCTGAGATTGCCTTCTTTTTCCCCGGGATGAACATTTACTCGCGTTAAGCCCTCGAGTACATGGCACGGCTGAGCCTCACTTCAGGTTCAGCATTGCCTGAAAACTTCGGCAGACCGCACTCGACCATGACAGTTAATCTGCTCAACTACGATCTGGAAGGCCTGGTGGGGTTTTGCGAGAGTCTGGGCGAAAAGAAATTTCGGGCAACCCAGCTTTTTCGGTGGATCCACCAGCGCGGCGCAACAAGCTTTGAGTCGATGACCGACTTGGCTAAATCCCTGAGGGAAAAGTTGCCATCAATAGCTCATGTAGCTGCTCCGAAAGTTGTCTCCAGGCAAGATTCTGCCGACGGCACCGTCAAGTGGTTGTTTGATGTCGGGGCGGGCGACGTTATTGAGACTGTGTTTATTCCTGAGGATGACCGCGGAACCCTATGCGTTTCGTCACAGGCGGGTTGCGCTGTGGGCTGCCGATTCTGCTCCACAGGGCACCAGGGATTTAGCCGGAACCTGACCGCCGCCGAAATAATTGGGCAGTTGTGGTTTGCCGAACACACTCTGCGAGCAGAATTCGGGCGTGACGACCGTGTTATTTCCAATGTCGTGATGATGGGAATGGGCGAGCCTTTGCAAAATTATGCCCAGCTTTTGCCTGCGCTTCGCACGATGCTTGACGATCATGCTTATGGTTTGTCCCGCCGCAGGGTCACGGTGTCAACCTCGGGTGTTGTTCCGGTGATGCAGAGGCTAGCCAAGGACTGCCCGGTTGCATTGGCGGTATCGCTACACGCGCCCTCTGATGTGCTTCGCGACGATCTCGTGCCGCTGAACAGGAAGTACCCAATTGATGAGTTGCTCCAGGCCTGCGCGCAATATCAAGTGTTCGCGCCGCGCGACTTTATAACCTTTGAATACTGCATGCTGGAGGGTGTCAACGACCAGGCCGAGCATGCAGCGCAACTCGTCTCGCTGGTGCGCGGGCCTGCAGCCACAGGATTAACTTGTAAATTCAATTTGATTCCTTTCAATCCATTTCCGGCGTCAGGATTGAAGTGTTCAAATGCAGGAACAGTCGCTGCATTTGCCAAGGTTCTGCTTGACGCGGGCATCGTTACAACCGTTCGGAAAACGCGCGGCGATGATATTGATGCGGCATGCGGTCAACTCGCAGGCAGCGTGCAAGACCGCACGGGAGTCACGCAGCGCATGTTGAATTTGCGGAGCGCTGTGTCAATTCAAATTCCGATCGTTTCAGTCAAGGGTTAAGGCGTATGAGATCAACCATTGCCGTCTTGCTAGCTGGTATTTTTTCTGCTTTGCTTGTAGGCTGCGCAGCAAGGCCTGGAGGAATGGCATCGGGGGGCAACAGTGCTGATCTCATCACTGAGTCTGATGAGCCAGAAAACCGCCGACGCGCGCGATTGAGGTTGGAACTCGCTTCGGGATACCTGGAAAACGGACAAGCAAATGTCGCCCTTGATGAAATAAAACAGGCCTTGATTGCTGATCCGACTTTTTCAGAAGGCTTCAATTTGCGCGGTCTGGTGTACATGCGGCTAAACGACATGCGCCTTGCTGAAGACAGCTTCAAGCGCGCGTTGGCGCTAAGCCCTCGAGACGCTGATGTTGCGCACAACTATGCGTGGCTGCTGTGCCAACAGGCTCGCTACCCGGAAGGGTTTCGCTTTTTTGGGCAAGCGCTGGGAAATCCTACCTATCGGGGTACTGCAAAAAGCCTGATGGCACAGGGCGTATGCCAGATACAAGCAGGACTCAAGCAGGAGGCGGAGTTGAGTTTGACTCAATCGTATCAACTTGACGCAGGCAATCCACTGACTGGCTACAACCTTGCTAATCTGCTTTATCTGCGTGGTGAATTTGTCAAGTCTCAGTTCTACATCAGGCGGCTAAATAACAGCGAGCTGGCCAATGCTGAAACGCTGTGGCTGGGCGTGAAAGTCGAGCGAAGGTTGAACAATCTGGACATCAGCCAGCAACTGGCGACCCAGCTCAGGCGCCGATATGCCCAGTCACGCGAAGCGGCTGCTCTCGAAAAAGGCGCGTTCGATGAGTAGTTTTGAAACTATCGCAATTGCAGATCAGCCTGGCACTGCGCAGCCAAGCGCTGGAGACTTGTTGAAAGCTGCGCGAGAGCGCTCAGGGCTTCACATCGCTGCATTAGCTGTAATGCTAAAAGTACCAGTTAAAAAATTGGAAGCACTTGAGGCATCTCGTTTCGATCTATTGCCCGACATTGTTTTTGTACGGGCGTTGGCCTCTAGCGTTTGCCGTACATTAAAAATCGACTCGGCGCCCATCATGGAGCGCTTGCCTCACACTGAAGTCCCACAGCTGTTGCTTCGCGGAACCGCGACCAGCGCCCCCTTCAGGTCGTCAGGTGATGGCCAGCGGTCTTCAGTTTGGTCATTACTGACCAAGCCTGCCGGTGCTGCGGTCGTCCTGCTTTTAGTGGCATCACTGATAGTAGCTTTCCTTCCTGGCTTGACTACGCAGTTCAGGCAAATCGGCGCTTTGATTGACTCGCGCACCGCGACGGGCAGCGGCTCGACAAATACAGCGAGCCGCGAATCTGCAAACGCGAGTGTTGATTTAAAGAACGAAAATGCCGTGACTGGCGCACCTGATTTGCCGCCGGGTGGTCCCGCTGGATCCTCGGCGCCATCGACGACGCAGCCAGGTGACGCTTTGATAAACGGCACGCCTTTGCAAGGCTCTGCGCCAGTCGCTGGCGTTGTCGCCCCTGCCGCTGCAATGATCGTGTTTCGCGCAATCGGTGACTCCTGGGTTGAGGTGACGGACGCTAAAAAGCAAACTGTTCTTCGCCGCACACTCATCGCAGGGGAGTCGGTTGGGATCTCGGGCACTTTGCCACTGTCAGCCAAAGTAGGACGCGCTAATATGACGGAGGTCAATGTAGGGGGGCAAGCCTTCGATCTGGCGCCCTGGTCTAAAGACAACGTTGCACGCTTTGAGGTGAAATAAAAGATGTCTACACCCATTGAAATGGTTGCTCCACATGCTCGGCGCTCGATGCAGGCGCAGGTGGTTTGGGGCTCGCGGATAGTAACTGTTGGCGGCGACGCGCCAGTGCGGGTTCAGTCTATGACCAACACCGACACTGTCGATGCAATTGGTACGGCAATTCAAGTCAAAGAGCTTGCCCTGGCAGGATCTGAAATGGTGCGCATAACGGTTAATACACCTGAGGCCGCCAAGGCCGTGCCGTACGTGCGTGAGCAACTCGACCGGATGGGAATAGACGTTCCCCTGGTTGGTGATTTTCACTACAACGGCCACAGATTGCTGACGGACTACCCGGCTTGCGCGCAGGCGCTCTCCAAGTATCGAATCAACCCCGGTAACGTGGGCAAAGGCGACAAGCACGATAAACAATTTGGCCTGATGATTGAAGCGGCTGTGCGTTGGAACAAAGCCGTTCGTATTGGCGTGAACTGGGGCAGCCTCGACCAGGAGTTACTCGCCAGCCTGATGGACGAAAACAACGCGAGAGCTAACCCCTGGGACGCTAAACAGGTGATGTACGAGGCATTGATCACCTCGGCTATCGACTCAGCGCGGCTGGCCGAAAAGATGGGTTTGCGGCGCGAGCAGATTATTTTGTCGTGCAAAGTCAGCGGTGTTCAGGACTTGATTTCTGTCTACCGCGAACTCGCCAAGCGGGACACCTACGCATTGCATTTGGGCCTGACTGAAGCTGGTATGGGCACCAAAGGAACAGTGGCCTCAGCTACCGCGCTGTCAATTTTGTTGCAAGAAGGTATCGGTGACACGATTCGCGTGTCTCTTACCCCGCAGCCCGGTGAGGCGCGCACGCAAGAGGTGGTGATTGCGTCTGAAATTCTGCAATCGCTTGGCCTTCGCAGCTTTGTACCTAGCGTGACAGCCTGCCCTGGCTGTGGACGCACGACCAGCACGACGTTCCAGGAGCTGACGCAGGAAATCGACAACTTTCTCCGGTCTCAAATGCCGGTCTGGAAAGAGCAATATCCAGGCGTTGAAAAAATGAAGGTCGCTGTGATGGGTTGCATTGTCAACGGCCCAGGCGAAAGCAAGCATGCTGACATTGGCATCAGCCTTCCTGGCTCTGGCGAGGCTCCGGCTGCGCCGGTGTACATCGATGGTGAAAAAAACGTCACGCTGCGCGGCGAAAACATCGCACAAGAGTTCAGGGTGATTGTAGAAAACTACATTGAAAATCGCTTTGGCGCGCGCGCCCGCGCAGCTGCTTCTGAAGCTGCCTGAGAAGTCATGGGTGAAAAATTGATTGTTGAGAAAATGGCGTTCGATAAATTGGTAGCAGTCAAGGGCATGAATGACATCTTGCCGCCGGATTCAGCCCGTTGGGAATGGCTGGAAAAAAAAGTTCGGAAATTGATGGCGGGTTACGCCTACCGAAATATTCGTACACCCATTGTTGAGCCCACCCCGCTTTTTGTGCGCGGGCTCGGCGAAGTCACTGACATTGTTGAAAAAGAGATGTACTCTTTTGAAGACAAGCTCAATGGCGAGGCGCTCACTCTCAGGCCCGAAAACACCGCAGGAGTTGTGCGTGCGGTGGCTGAGCACAACCTGCTTTATGAAGGCGGCAAACGGCTGTATTACATGGGGCCGATGTTTCGCCACGAGCGTCCACAGCGAGGGCGCTACCGGCAATTTCACCAAATCGGTGCCGAGGCGCTTGGATTTCCTGGCGCCGAGGTCGATGCAGAATTGATTTTGCTTGCTGTTGCTTTATGGAAAGAGCTTGGCCTGAGCAGTATCAGGTTAGAACTTAATAGTCTGGGCCAGCCTGATGAGCGAAAGCTGCACCGCGCCGCTTTGGTGGCCTACTTTGAAGGCAACCTCACGGTGCTGGACGAAGATGCCAAGAGGCGAATGCACAGCAATCCGCTCAGGCTGCTTGACAGCAAAAATCCCACAATGCAGCCCATGCTGCAAGCTGCGCCCCGCCTGATTGACTTCCTGGGTGAGGCTTCGCTCAAGCACTTCAACAGCGTCAAGAGCGTGCTGGATGCTTGTGGAGTGAGCTACAGCATCAATCCGCGACTGGTCCGCGGCATGGACTACTACAACCTGACCGTTTTTGAGTTCATCACCGACAGCCTGGGCTCACAGGGCACGATTTGCGGTGGCGGACGGTACGACTATTTGATCGAACAAATTGGCGGTAAAGCCGCTCCAGCGGTGGGTTGGGCGCTCGGAGCTGAGCGCGTGCTGGAGCTGATCAAAGAGCAGGGCGGGTTGACCCCTGGGCCGTTGCTCAACGCTTATGCTGTCGTGCCTGAAGCTGATTCACTGACTGCTGTACTACCGGTGCTGATGCAATTGCGAGCTGCTGGCGTGAGCGTACAAATGCACGCGGGAGCGACCATAGATTCGATGGGCAGCATGAAATCGCAGTTTAAAAAAGCCGATGCCAGTGGCGCTCAGTATGCGCTGGTGTTTGGCGCCGACGAGCTTTCGCAGGGCTGTGTGGCGGTAAAGCCGTTGCGCGGCGAAAAGAGCGAATCCGCTGCGCTTCAAAGGCTGGAGCGGCTGGACAGCGTGGCAGCGTGGGCGCATAGCCTGATGCGGCCTGCAATCCCGGGCTGAAGACGTCCCGCTGACCTCTACAATCTGGCGTCGGCGCAACTGGTTTGCGCCTGACAGTTTTATCTTTTTCACCCATCCAAGCGACAGCAACCGAATCAATAGACTTTTATGGCCAAACATCTCGATTTAGAAGAGCAGGAACAACTTGCAGAATTCAAGCATTTCTGGCGTCAGTATGGCAACTTGATCACTTGGGTGTTGATTGCCATCTTTGGCAGCTTTGCGGCATGGAACGGCTACCAGTATTGGCAGGGCAAGCAGGGCGCTCAAGCTGCCGTGATGTTTGAAGAAGTCCAGCGGGCGGTGCAATCAGGTGACGCCGCGCGAATTGACCGCTCGCTTGCTGACATGAAAGAGCGTTTTGGCAAAACCGTCTATGCCGCACAGGCTGGTTTGCTGGTGGCCAAAACCCATTACGACAAAGGCAACTTGCCAGCATCCAAAGCTGCGCTTGAGGCGGTGGCCAAAAGCGCGCCGGATGATGCGTTTGCATCCATTGCCAAGCTGCGTTTGGCGGGTTTGTTGCTGGAAACCAAAGCTTACGACGAAGCTCTCGCAGCGCTTGGCGGAAACTTCAGCAAAGACTTTGGGGCGCTGGCCAGCGACCGCCGGGGCGATGTGTTCGTGGCGCAAGGCAAAAAGCCTGAAGCCAAGGCCGAGTACGAGAAAGCCTTCAAGTCCTTGGATGAACGCGCTGAGTACCGACGGCTGGTGGAGGTCAAACTCAACGCACTGGGCGTTGACCCAAGTGCCGCACTTGCAGCGCCAGCCGCAGCCTCATCAGCAGCAGCAACACCAGACGCAGAGGTGAAAAAGCAATGAAATATAAGCGATTTAGATCTGTAGCGCTTATTATTCGGGCGCAATCAGCTATTATATTAATAGCAATGGCATCGGGCTGTGCATTTTTTGATGGCCAATCAAAGCCCAAGCCAGCCGAACTGCAGCCCGTGAACGGCTTTGTTTCTGCCAGGCAAGCTTGGGTTTCCCGGATTGGACCAGTCAACTTTCCTCTGGAAGTGAATCAGGTAGCAGGTGTGCTTCATGTAGCCAGCAGCGAGGGTTCAGTCGCGGCAATTGATGCGCGTACTGGAGCCGATGTCTGGCGCACCAGCGTTGGAAGCGAAATCGGCGCCGGTGTAGGCACTGACGGGAAAATCAGCGCGGTCGTGACCAAAGGCAATGATGTAGTGGCGCTGCTCAATGGCCGTGAAATCTGGCGTGAAAAACTGGCAGCAGAGGTTTACACACCGCCTCTGGTGGCGGGCGGTCGTATTTTTGTGCTGGCCGCTGACCGATCAACCTACGCTTTTGATGGCCAAACCGGGAAAAAGCTTTGGTCGCAGCAGCGCCCCACTGAGCCGCTGGTGCTGCGCCAGGCGGGTGTGTTGCTGGCTGTCAGCGACACGTTGGTGGTTGGCCTTGCTGGCCGACTGGTCGGCATGAATCCAGGCAACGGCAGTGTGCGCTGGGAGGCAGCTATTGCATCGCCGCGCGGTATCAACGACGTTGAGCGCCTGGTTGATCTGGTGGGCGGTATCAGCCGCGAGGGCGATGTGGTTTGCGCGCGTGCATTTCAGGCGAATGTCGGCTGTGTAAATACATCACGCGGCAATTTGCTGTGGACAGTTCCAGCAAACGGAGCACAAGGCGTTCGAGGTGACGACCGCTTGCTGTTCGGCACCGAACAAGATGGGACCGTGCAAGCTTGGCTGCGTACTGACGGAACGCGCGCATGGAAAAGCGAAGCGCTGCGCTATCGCGGGCTGAGCACCCCACTGGTGGTGGGACGATCGATCGCAATTGGTGACGCATCGGGTGTCGTGCATTTGCTTTCCAGAAGCGATGGCACTTTGCTTAACCGAATCACCACAGACGGCTCGGCAATCGCCGCAGCGCCCACACTGGTTGGCAATACGCTGGTGACCGTAACCCGCAACGGCAGTGTGTATGGATTCGTTCCAGAATAGAAATGATGAGATGCGGTTGAGTTGCTACTGACTCGGCGCGAATGTCCTTGGCCAATCGGCGCACTTTGATCCCTTTGTAGCGCCACATGAAATGTATCGATGAAACCAGTTATTGCCTTGGTGGGCCGCCCCAATGTAGGCAAATCCACATTATTTAACCGCCTTACCAAGACGCGGGATGCCATCGTGGCCGATTTTGCCGGGCTTACCCGTGACCGCCATTACGGCAACGGCAGTTTGGGTTCTCACGAGTACATCGTCATTGATACCGGAGGTTTTGAGCCTGACGCGCAAAGCGGCATTTACAAAGAAATGGCCAAGCAAACCCGCCAGGCGGTGGCTGAGGCCGACGTTGTGGTCTTTGTGGTCGATGCCCGGGCTGGCGTGAGTGCGCAAGACTACGACATTGGCAAATACCTGCGCAAGCTGGGCAAGCCTTGTGTGCTGACGGCCAACAAAGCTGAAGGCATGCTGGAGGGCGTCGCGCTGGCTGAGTTCTTTGAGCTGGGCCTTGGAGAAGTGCTGGCTGTGTCTGCCGCGCACGGGCAGGGCATGCGTACGCTGGTGGACACCGCACTCGGCCTGCTCAAGCTGCCCGAAGAAGACCTTGACGCTGAGCCGCCCGACCCGTCCATCATCAAGCTGGCTGTTGCTGGCCGACCAAACGTTGGCAAGTCGACGCTGATCAACACCTGGCTGGGTGAAGAGCGCCTGGTGGCTTTCGACATGCCCGGCACAACCCGGGACGCCATTTCAGTTCCGTTTGAACACGCGGGCCAGAAGTTTGAATTGATCGACACCGCTGGCCTGCGCCGCAAGGGCAAAGTCTTTGAGGCGATTGAAAAGTTCTCGGTGGTCAAAACGCTGCAGGCCATTGAAAGCTCGAACGTCGTGCTGCTGCTGCTTGACGCTACTCAAGGCGTGACCGATCAGGACGCGCACATTGCGGGCTATATTCTGGAAAGTGGCCGTGCAGTAGTTCTGGCCATTAACAAGTGGGATGCGGTGGATGCCTACCAGCGCGAAACACTGGCCCGCTCAGTTGAAACGCGACTTGCGTTTTTAAAGTTCGCGTCGATTTTTCACATTTCAGCCATCAAACGTCAAGGCTTGGGGCCAGTGTGGAAGGCCATTGCGCAGGCGCATGCTTCTGCCAACCGGAAAATGTCTACTCCAGTGCTCACGCGATTGCTGCTTGAGGCCGTTCAGTTTCAACAGCCGCAGCGCGTTGGGGTATTCAGGCCCAAGCTTCGCTACGCGCACCAAGGCGGTATGAACCCGCCGATCATCATCGTCCACGGCAACTCGCTTGAGCACGTCAGTGAGTCGTACAAGCGCTACCTCGAAGGACGCTTTCGCAAAGAGTTTGAACTCACCGGCACGCCCATGCGGATTCAAATGAAAACGTCGCAGAACCCTTACAAAGATAAGGAATCGTCCTAGTCTTACGCAGCCATAGTTTTGCCTGTGATATTGTTTAGGTCTCTTAACTCTTGAACACGGAACATATCGTGAGCAATAACAAAGGTCTTCTTTTGCAGGATCCGTTTCTCAACACATTGCGTCGCGAGCACGTTCCTGTTTCGATTTACCTGGTCAACGGCATTAAATTGCAAGGCCAGATTGAATCATTCGACCAGTACGTCGTGTTGCTTCGCAACACCGTTACGCAAATGGTCTACAAGCACGCAATCTCTACCATCGTGCCCGGACGAGCGGTCAATTTTGCAACCGCTGAAGGTGATGCCGATTCAGCGCCTGCCAGCTGAGCCCAACCGACTTGCTTGCACCTATAAAACCACTGGCCATTTTGGTGGGCGTCGATTTCGGATCGCCCAACTTCGACAGCTATTTGGAAGAGTTGGGCTTGCTTGCACAAACCGCAGGCCTGCAGCCGATCGACAGAGTCACCTGCAAGCGCAGGGCGCCAGACGCTGCGCTTTTTATCGGCAGCGGCAAGGCAGACGAGATCAAAATGCTGGCCCAGCAGCTTGGAGCTTCCGAAATCCTGTTTGACCAGGCTTTAAGTCCAGCACAGCAGCGCAACCTTGAACGCCACCTTGAATTACCTGTCAACGACAGAACACTGCTGATTCTCGAAATTTTCGGCCAACGTGCGCGCAGCCACGAGGGCAAGCTGCAAGTAGAGCTGGCGCGCTTGCAATATTCGTCCACGAGGCTGGTACGGCGCTGGTCGCACCTGGAGCGCCAAACAGGTGGAGCTGGCGTGCGCGGCGGTCCGGGTGAAAAGCAGATTGAGCTCGACAAACGCATGATCGGCGAGGCCATCAAGCGCTGCAAAGAGCGCCTGGCAAAGGTTAAAAAGCAGCGCCAGACGCAGCGCAAGCAAAGGGGTAGGCGCGGCGCGTTTAGCGCCTCGCTGGTCGGCTACACCAACGCGGGTAAATCCACGCTTTTTAACGCCCTTACAAAAGCCAAAACCTACGCTGCAGACCAATTGTTTGCAACGCTCGACACCACCACGCGGCAGGTTTATTTGGGCGATGCGCATCGACTGGCTTCCTTGTCCGACACAGTAGGTTTTATCCGAGACTTGCCGCACGGTTTGGTCGATGCGTTTGCAGCCACATTGCAGGAAGCAGCTGATGCTGACTTGCTGCTCCACGTTGTGGACGCTGCCAACCCGAATTACCTCGAGCAGATCGAACAGGTTCAGCGCGTGCTGGAAGAAATTGGTGCCTCTCAGGTTCCGCAGGTGCTTGTATTTAACAAGCTGGACGCCCTTGAAAAAGCGCGCTGGCCGCTGCATTTAGCCGATATGTTTGAGATCAAAGACGCGTTTTCTGATTCGGTTCAGCGCGTTCAGCGCGTTTTTGTCAGTGCGCAGACGGGCGACGGGCTGCCAGATTTGCGCCGTTTGCTTCTGGCACATGCGGCTGCAAGTGATGCCCCTGATCCGCAGGCTGGCTCTGAACATACCGGCGAGGCGTGGCTCTGAGTTAGGCACAATACGAGATTGTTAAAAAAAGCGAGTTTGATTCCATGATTTTGAACCCAGTGCTGCAAACGTTGTCGTCAATGCCTGAACGGCTGAAGCAACGTGCCCTTGGCATGTTTAATTTGAACGATAACCGCTGGGGTCGCGACGGTGAAAGCCCACCGCCCGATCAGTCTGCAGGCGATGACAAGCAGCCCGGTGCTGAGTCCGAAAAGCCTCCAGCAAGTCCCCCACCAGCTCGCCCAAAACCCAAAGGTGCAAACCAGGGCCCCCCCGACCTTGACGAGTTGTGGCGCGACTTCAACAAAAAACTAACCGGCCTTTTTGGCGGTAATAAAAATGCGCGCGGCCGCAACAACGGCGCTGGAAATGGCGGCGGCGGTGACGGCTCTGGCGGCGGATTTCAGCCCGACATGAAAAGCGCCGGAATCGGCGCTGGTTTGATTGCGGGTGTAGCGGTGCTGATCTGGCTCGGCACCGGGTTTTTCATCGTGCAAGAGGGCCAGCAGGCAGTCATCACCCAATTTGGCAAGTACAACGCCACGGTTGGCGCAGGTTTTAACTGGCGTCTTCCGTACCCGATTCAGCGCCACGAACTGGTGGTGGTAACGCAGATTCGCTCGGTTGAAGTCGGGCGTGATACGGTGATTAAAGCCACGGGTTTGCGCGACTCGGCCATGCTGACTGAAGACGAGAACATTGTTGAAATCAAGTTCGCAGTGCAGTACCGTTTAAGCGATGCACGAGCCTACCTGTTTGAAAGCAAAGATCCGACCAACGCAATCGTTCAGGCAGCTGAAACCGCTGTGCGCGAAGTCGTCGGCAAAATGAAGATGGACTCTGCTCTAGCAGAAGAGCGTGATCAAATCGCGCCACGAATCCGAGCGTTGATGCAGACCATCCTTGACAGGTACAAAGTCGGTGTTGAAGTGGTGGGTATCAACTTGCAGCAAAGTGGTGTGCGCCCGCCAGAACAGGTTCAAGCTGCATTTGACGACGTACTGAAAGCCGGACAAGAACGCGAACGTGCAAAAAACGAAGCACAGGCGTATGCAAATGATGTGATTCCGCGTGCTGTGGGCTCAGCTTCTCGCCTGAAAGAAGAGTCTGATGCTTACAAGGCGCGTATCGTGGCCCAAGCCGAAGGTGATTCCCAACGGTTCAAATCAGTTTTGACGGAATACCAAAAAGCCCCGCAGGTAACGCGTGATCGGCTGTACATCGACGCGATGCAACAGGTGTACGGCAACGTCACTAAAGTCATGATTGAATCCAAGCAAGGTTCAAACTTGTTGTACTTGCCCCTCGACAAGATTATGCAAATGACCGGACCGGGTGCTGTCGCGGCCCCTTCTGATCCGGTGATGGGCTCGATCCCACCATCAACTGCACCTGCTGCGCCTGCTGCCGCCCCCCCAGTCGATCCGCGCGCCCGTGACGCACGCACCCGCTAGCCAACAAATAAAATCTGCCAAGGAATATCAAAGTGAACAGAGTTGGATTTATTGCTTCTACGCTGCTGGTGCTTTTGGCACTAGCAAGCTCAATGCTTTTTGTTGTTGACCAGCGTCAGTTCGGCGTCGTTTTCGCACTCGGCCAAATCAAGGAAGTTTTGACCGAGCCAGGTTTGCACTTCAAGCTTCCTCCACCTTTTCAAAACGTGTCTTATATCGACAAACGCCTGCTTACCCTTGAAAGCGTTGAGGCCGAGCCGATGCTGACCGCTGAAAAGCAGCGCGTGGTCATTGACTGGTATGTTCGCTGGCGCATCACGCAGCCCACCGATTACATCCGTAACGTTGGCCTGGACGAAAAAGCCGGCGCCAACCAGTTGAACCGCGTCGTGCGCAACGCCTTCCAGGAAGAAATCAACAAGCGCACCGTAAAAGACTTGCTTTCTGCCAAGCGCGAAGCGTTAATGGCCGACGTTAAGCGTGAGGTGTTGCAGGCAGTGCAGGGCACCAAGCCCTACGGAATTGACATCATTGATGTGCGCATCACCCGTGTTGACTATGTTGAAGCGATTACCGATTCAGTCTACAAACGCATGGTGGCAGAGCGCCAGCGTGTTGCCAATGAATTGCGCTCTACCGGCGCTGCCGAGGGCGAAAAAATTCGTGCTGATGCTGACCGCCAGCGCGAAGTGACTGTGGCCAACGCTTACCGCGATGCGCAAAAAATCAAGGGTGAAGGCGATGCGGAAGCGGCCAAAACCTACGCAGAGTCCTTTGGCAGAGACCCGCAGTTCGCGCAGTTTTACCGCAGCCTGGACGCTTACAAAGCAGCGTTCAACAAGAAAAGCGACGTGATGGTACTTGATCCATCGTCAGAGTTTTTCAAAACCATGCGCGGTACAGGCGCAGCGGCAACTCCGGCTAAAAAGTAAATCCGCCATGGATGGCAACAGCATCTGGCTGGCGCTGGCTGTGGTGCTGGTCATTGAAGGGCTGCTGCCCATGATCTCGCCTATCAGCTGGCGCAAAGCCTTTTTGCAAGCCCTCAAGTTAAGTGACGGCCAGATCCGTTTTTTTGGCTTGTGCAGCTTTCTTCTGGGTGCTTTGGCAGTGGGCTTTCTGGTTTGATCTGGGCACAGCGTTAATTCGCTTGGCAATGCCTCGAAAACCCGGTTGAAGCCCGGTAAAATCCCAGCTTTAACACCGTATGTTTACCCCATGCCCTCTTGGTCGTCATCATGGCAATTGCCGGATCAAATTGCCGATGTCCTGCCTTCTGAGGCGCGTCACCTCGAAGAACTCCGCCGCCTTTGGCTAGACGCCGCCCGTTGCTACGGTTACGAGCTGGTGATGCCGCCGCTGCTTGAGCACATCGAATCTTTGCTCACTGGCACAGGCGAAGCGCTTGATTTACAAACTTTTAAGCTGGTGGACCAATTGTCTGGCCGCACTCTGGGCCTGCGGGCCGACACCACGCCGCAAGTTGCTCGCATCGATGCACATTTACTCAACCGCACTGGCGTTGCGCGTCTGTGCTACTGCGGGCCGGTGCTGCACACCAAGGCCGACCGGCCCCACGCCACGCGAGAGCCGCTGCAGTTTGGCGCAGAAATTTACGGCCATGCCGGACCAGAGGCCGACCTTGAAGTGCAGGTACTGGCCATTGAAGGCTTGAAGGCAGCTGGGGTGAAGAACTTAAGCGTTGACATGGCCGACGTGCGCATTGTCAACAGCTTGCTTGCGGGCGCAAGCATTGCGCCCAAAACGCTGGCGTTGATTCATGCCGCACTGGCTGCAAAAGATGCCAGTGCCCTGAAGGAATTAACAGCTAACCTGCCAGGCTTGTCGCCAGCCGCCATCGTCGGCTTGACAACTCTGCTCCAACTCTACGGTGACGAAAAGGTGCTGTCAGAAGCCGAAAAAGCCCTCAAAGGGTTTGCCGGTGTTGAAGATGCGCTGCGCAATTTAAAGTGGCTCGCCCAGCATGTTGGTGCTGACGAGCGCGATGTAAACATCACTTTTGACTTGGCCGACTTGCGCGGCTACGCCTATTACAGTGGCACGCGTTTTGCCATTTATGGCCACGGTGCAGAGCTGGCCCGCGGCGGGCGCTATGACGAAGTGGGCGCGGTGTTTGGCCGCAGTCGCCCGGCAGCAGGCTTCAGCCTGGATCTAAAAGAGCTGGTCAACGTGTTGCCTGCCCGACCCCTGAAGGCAGCCGTATGCGCACCGTGGGCTGAAAACGCAAGCCTCGCCGCAGCAATAGCCCAGCTGCGCGCATCTGGCGACACCGTGGTGCGTGTGTTGCCAGGGCATGAACACGAGATCAATGAATTTAACTGCGACCGGGAGCTGGCACTGGTCGCTGGCCAGTGGGTCGTTCAACCGTTGACCGCTGCAGCCTGATTTTTTACCGACAACCTAACCATTTGAATTGAAGATGACCAACAAAATTACCGCCACGCGCGGCCGCAACGTTGTGGTGGTGGGCACCCAGTGGGGCGATGAGGGAAAGGGCAAGCTTGTCGACTGGCTGACAGAGCTGTCGCAAGGGGTGGTGCGCTTTCAGGGCGGTCACAACGCTGGCCATACATTGGTCATCAATGGCATTAAAACTGCGTTGAATTTGATTCCAAGCGGCGTGATGCGCCCCGGCGTCAAATGCTACATCGGCAACGGCGTGGTGCTGTCGGTTGAGCACTTGTTCAAAGAAATTGCGCAGCTCGAATCCCAAGGTGTTGAAGTACGTTCGCGGCTGCGCATCAGTGAAGCCTGCCCGTTGATATTGCCGTTTCATGCAGCGCTGGACACTGCGCGCGAATCTCTAAGAGAGCAGGGCGGCACAGAAAAAATCGGCACTACCGGCAAGGGCATCGGCCCCGCCTATGAAGACAAAATTGCGCGCCGCGCACTTCGCGTTCAGGACCTGAAGCACCCCGAGCGTTTCGCTGCAAAGCTGCGCGAACTGCTCACGCTGCACAACCACGTGCTGACGACGTTTTTGAACGCGCCAGCCATCGATTTCGATTCGACGTATGCCCAAGCAATGGCCCATGCCGAGCAGCTCAGGCCAATGATGGCCGATGTATCGCGTGAGCTGAACGATGCGCACAAAGCTGGCGTTAACCTGCTGTTCGAAGGTGCGCAAGGCACGCTGCTCGATGTTGACCACGGCACCTATCCGTACGTCACGTCAAGCAATTGCGTGGCGGGTAACGCTGCAGCTGGCTCGGGTGTGGGGCCTGGCTTGTTGCACTATGTTTTGGGCATTACCAAGGCGTATTGCACCCGTGTGGGCGGTGGGCCTTTCCCTACCGAACTGGACTGGCAAAAAGAAGGAACGCCCGGCTGGCACATGAGCACCGTAGGCGCAGAGCGCGGCGTGGTTACAGGCCGCTACAGGCGCTGCGGCTGGTTTGATGCTGCGCTGCTCAAGCGCTCGGCACAGGTAAATGGTTTGAGTGGTTTGTGCATCACCAAGCTTGATGTGCTGGACGGGATCGATAAATTGATGCTGTGTACCGGCTATGAGCTCGATGGTGAAGTCACCGACATTTTGCCGATGGGCGCAGACGACATCAGCCGCTGCAAGCCGATTTATGAAACGCTGGACGGCTGGAAAGACGTGACCGTTGGCATCACTGAATACGACAAACTTCCCGTGAACGCGCGGCTGTATTTGCAGCGCATTGAGCAGGTGACCGGCGTGCCGATTGCGATGGTGTCGACCAGCCCTGACCGTGACCACACCATCATGCTGCGGCACCCCTACCTGGCATGACCCCCACGCTTGACCACAACGCGCGCCCGCTGCACCCGATGGAGCCGCTGCGCCTGTGGCTCGGCAAAGCCAGTTCCACGACCCCTGCTTGAAGGGAAACCTCTTCAAAGGACCGGTTTTCATATTTAAATCGATCTATGGCGCAATAAATACGGGCGCAAAAAGCTATAAAAAAAGGAGCAAAACAGATGTTAACTGAAGACGGTAAACACCTCTACGTCAGCTACGACGAGTACCACAACCTGATTGAAAAGCTGGCAATTAAGGTCCATCAGTCTGGCTGGCAATTCGACACAATTTTGTGCCTGGCACGCGGCGGCATGCGCCCTGGAGATATTTTGTCGCGCATTTTCGACAAGCCCCTGGCTATCATGTCGACCAGCTCGTACCGCGCTGACGCGGGTACCACGCAGGGCGCGCTGGACATTGCCCGTTTCATCACCACACCCAAGGGCGAAATTGCTGGCAAGGTGCTATTGGTAGACGACCTGGCTGACACGGGTGAGACGCTGAACGCTGTAATTCACCAGCTGAAAAACAACTACGCGCCGATTACCGAGCTGCGCAGCGCAGTGATATGGACCAAGGGCATATCGAGCTTTCAGGCCGACTATTCGGTCGAAACCTTGCCCACCAACCCTTGGATTCACCAGCCGTTTGAAAGCTACGATTCGTTGTCGCCGGCCCAGCTGTTGGCCAAGTGGAAAATTTGATCTGCGCCTCCTGATGCGGAGCTTTATTTAGCCTCAATCGCGCACATCGCATCAGTACAAAAAGACACGTGAGCGATGCATTACAGTAAGAGCAACATTCAAACGAAAGCAGCCTGTGGCAACTCCCAATTATGGTTACGAAAAGCGTCAAAAAGAGCTGGCCAAAAAGCGTAAAAAAGAAGACAAGCTGAAGCGCAAAGCCGAAGGTAAGCCCGACGACGGCACTGACGAAGACGGTGAATCAACTCCTGATAGCACCGATGCCGAAGGCGGCGTACCGCCAGCTGACCCAGCAGCCTGAACAGCCGTTTCAGTGCCAATTTACGTATAAAAAGTGTGTTTTAGCGAATTAAAACGGGCGTAAGCAGCTACTATTTATATAGCGTTTAACCACCTACTTATCCAGCCAGCCATATCGGCAGCCGAGCAATCCTGTCGGCTCCCCTTTGTTCCCAACGCGAAACTCAATCGCGCAGTTCTTTGGAGTCGCTTGCAGCAACAAGCTGGCTAATGTCGCGGCGCGACTTGTTCAAGATCACCAAGACGATGCCGCCAAGAATCGCCAGTGATGCCAGCGCAAACCGCAAGATGGTGGATTCTCCGAGAACGACCATGCCGCCAACCGCCGCGATCACCGACACGCTCAGTAGTGCGGCCGGCAGCCTTCAGCGCCGGGACAACCGAATACCAGATCGCATCACCCAGCCCGGACGTAATAGCCCCCGACGCCATCGCATACCAAACCCCAGCAGTTGTTGTTTGCGCAACTGCTCGCCAGCCCACAGGCGATAGCTGATCATCGTAAGCGTCCGGGCAACGCATCTTGAGGCGAAGCTGAGTTCAAGAGATAGTGTGCACGATGAAGATCATGCACACCATAGCGAGCGAAGCACCTGCCA
>JANNCT010000022.1:0-3063 GCA_031386895.1 Polaromonas sp. | reverse complement strand
ATTTTTGCGCGCTTGGGCGGCGGTATTTTTACCAAGGGCGCTGACGTTGGCGCTGATTTGGTCGGAAAGGTTGAAGCCGGCATTCCTGAAGACGACCCGCGCAACCCGGCCGTAATTGCCGACAACGTGGGCGACAACGTGGGCGATTGCGCCGGTATGGCCGCTGACTTGTTTGAAACCTACGCCGTAACGCTGATTGCCACCATGGTGCTGGGCGCTTTGCTGGTGACCAGTGCGCCCACCAACGCTGTGTTGTACCCGCTGGTGCTGGGCGCGGTGTCGATTGTTGCGTCCATCATTGGCTGCTTTTTTGTCAAGGCGTCGCCCGGTATGAAAAACGTCATGCCAGCGCTGTACAAAGGCTTGGCGATAGCAGGTGCGCTGTCATTGGTCGCGTTTTACTTTGTCACGACTAGCATCATGCCGGACAACTCGATTACCGCCACTGGCAGCCAGATGAAGCTGTTTGGTGCGTGTGCTGTCGGCCTGGTGCTAACTGCCGCGCTGGTTTGGGTCACTGAGTTTTACACCGGCACGCAGTACTCGCCTGTCAAGCACATTGCGCAGGCGTCCACCACGGGCCACGGCACCAACATTATTGCGGGCCTGGGTGTGTCGATGCGCTCTACTGCCTGGCCGGTAGTGTTTGTGTGCATTGCGATTTTGCTGTCGTTCAAGCTCGCCGGTTTGTACGGCATTGCCATTGCAGCGACTGCCATGCTCAGTATGGCGGGCATTGTGGTGGCGCTGGATGCGTACGGGCCCATTACCGACAACGCTGGCGGCATAGCCGAGATGGCCGACATGCCGCCTGAAGTACGCGCCGTAACCGACCCACTCGATGCAGTAGGCAACACCACCAAGGCAGTGACCAAGGGCTACGCGATTGGCTCGGCTGGCTTGGCATCACTGGTGCTGTTTGCCGACTACACACACAAACTGGAAAGCTACGGCAAAGCCATCAACTTTGACTTGAGCGACCCGATGGTGATTGTTGGCCTGTTCATTGGCGGGCTGATTCCATATCTGTTCGGCGCTATGGCGATGGAAGCCGTGGGCCGCGCAGCGGGCTCTGTGGTGGTGGAAGTGCGACGCCAGTTTGCCGATGGCCTGATCATGGCTGGCAAACGCAAGCCCGACTACAGCGCAGCGGTAGACATGCTGACAACATCGGCGATCAAGGAAATGATCATCCCGTCGCTGCTGCCAGTGGTGGTGCCGGTGCTGGTTGGCTTGCTGCTTGGCCCCAAAGCGCTAGGCGGCCTGCTGATGGGCACGATCATCACAGGTATCTTTTTGGCGATTTCGATGTGTACCGGCGGCGGCGCGTGGGACAACGCCAAAAAGTACATTGAAGACGGCAACCACGGCGGCAAAGGCTCAGAGGCGCACAAAGCCGCAGTAACCGGCGACACCGTAGGCGACCCATACAAAGACACCGCAGGCCCGGCGATTAACCCGCTGATCAAAATCATCAACATCGTGGCGCTGCTGATTGTGCCGCTGGTGGTGAAGGTGCACGGCGGCGATGCGCCCACGCCAGCCGTTGCGGCACCGGCGGCCATCAGCGCACCGGCCGCGGCAATGCCCGCAACTGCTGCGCCAGCAGCCGCTACTGAGGCCGACACGGCTTCAGTCAAGGTTGAAGGCGATGTGGTCAAGCTCTACTTTGCGCCAGGAAAATCAGAAATTGCAAAGGGCGGCAAAGAGGCGTTGGCAGTAATTGTCAAAGGCGTTGCAGGCGGCAAAAAAGCGGTGATCAGCGGCTACGTAGACGCCAGCGGTGACCCGGTTAAAAACGCCGCGATTGCCAAAATGCGCGCGTTTGCGGTGCAAGACCTGCTGATTTTTTCAGGCGTGCCAGCAGACAAGATCGAGCTTAAAAAGCCCGACGACATCAAAGCCGGTGCTACCAGCGCCGCTGAAGGGCGGCGGGTTGAAGTTGCGTTGATGTAATTCAACTTCCGGTAAATAAAAAACCCACATCAGGTGACTGTTGTGGGTTTTTTGGTTTTTTGACTTTCAGAAATAGTGTTTTTACAGCTGCCTGGGCACTTGTTTATTTGGCCAAACCTAGTTTTTGGTACAAAAAATGGGTTTTGTGAAATTCATGGCGATCCCAGACACCCTGAAAAGACGGTTTTAGGCCAACTTTGCGCTATTTTTGGCATTATTTTGGCCTGTAGCCCAATGAATCAGGGCGCCAATAGCTATCGAAACAATAGTGATTGATTGAGCTCCGAGTTTGACAACACGACCTCAATACGGCGGGAAGGATGCATCGAGTCGGCGTGTAAAACCCTAAAGCATGACGCTCACACCAAGCAACCCGTCAGACCTTGTTCACCGGCAGCGCAGACTGCGGCAATCCAAAGACTTTGTCGAAAGCCCAGGTGTACCCAATGGCGTAGACAAAGAAAAACGCCAGCAAACCTAAATTCGCCAGGAAAGCGGCCAGAAATGTGGAGTTGAGCCACAGCGCCATTACCGGCACAAGGATCAAAGTCAGACCACCTTCAAAGCCAGCCCCATGCACCAGCCGCCGGATAACGCTTCTTCCTTTTGCCACCTGCCTGAACTCCCAGCGTTCAAACGCCGCGTTAAACAGGTAGTTCCAGGCCAGGGCAATGGCAGACAAAATGACTGCCAATACGAAAGTGGAACTGGCGGCCTTGTCGAACGTCAGCGCCAATACCGGGCCCACAACTGAAATAGCTCCGATTTCGTACAACAGGGCTTGAAGCACGCGTCGGGTAATTGGTGACATGGGTGGAAAAAAAGGAGAGATAGTGGCGTGTATTGACCTGATTTAAGAGGCCTTAACGTGGAGTTCAACGACGCGCGGCACCTGCACGCGTCCGTTGGAACGGCAAATTAGAAGCAGTCGCCTCAAGACGCTCAGCAAGCCAAACTTTAATCACTGATTGTCTTGTAACCCCCAGCTTGCTCGCTTCACGATCAAGAGAGTCAATCATCCAGGTTGGAAAATCGACATTCACCCTTTTCTGCTCCTGCAGCACGCGCCTGGATTTAGACAGGTCCAGCGAAGCCGTGATGTCGATG
>JANNCT010000187.1:0-15190 GCA_031386895.1 Polaromonas sp. | reverse complement strand
CGCCATCCATCTCGTGGCGTTTGAGCGTCGCTGCAATCACGTCAATCTGCGCGGCGTCCAGGTCAGGCGCAATTTTGACGAATATCGGTACGCGCTTGCCGTGCTGTTTGACCAGCTTGTCACGCTGCCTGGCAATGGCGCTCAGCAGCGCATCCAGCGCTTCATCGCTTTGCAGGGCGCGCAGGTTTTTGGTGTTGGGGCTGGAAATATTGACCGTCACATAGTCAGCATGCGGGTACACACCATCCAGGCACGTCAGGTAATCATCGACTGCGTTTTCAATCGGCGTGGAGGCGTTTTTGCCGATATTCAGGCCCAGAATGAGCGGCGTTTTAGACTTTGATTGCCTTATTTTCGACTTTTGCACATTGGCAATGAAAGCATCCAGCCCGTCGTTGTTAAAGCCGAGCCGGTTGATGAGCGCATTTGCTTCGGGCAGGCGAAACATGCGCGGCTTGGGGTTGCCGCTTTGCGCCTTGGGCGTGACTGTGCCTACTTCAACAAAGCCAAAGCCCATGCCGGCCAGGCCGTCAATGCAGTGCGCGTTTTTGTCCAGCCCGGCAGCCAGGCCCACACGATTTGCAAACTTCAAACCAGCCAGTGTGATCGGGTCGTCCACGCGCGCGCTGCAATAGGCCAACGCCAATGGCGTCCCCTGCGTGCGCGCCAGACTGGCCATGGTCAGCTCATGCGCGGTTTCGGCGTCCAGGCTGAATAAAAAGGGGCGGGTCAGGGCGTACGGGATCAATGCCATTGGATAATTTGCTTTGTTTTATGTAACTCGCCGTATTGTCGCAAACTCAATTTACTTCTCTCATGACCCAAGACGAACTCAAAACCCTGGTCGGCCAAGCTGCTTTGGCCTACGTGCAACCTGGCAGCATTGTGGGCGTGGGAACGGGCTCCACGGTCAATAAATTCATCGAGGCGCTGGGCACCATGAAGGACCAAATCAAGGGTTCGGTGTCCAGCTCTATTGCTTCTACAGAACGCTTGCAGGCGCTCGGCATCACCGTGTTTGACGCAACCGAAGTCGACGAGCTGGCGGTGTACATCGACGGCGCGGATGAGATTGACCACGCCGGGTTCATGATCAAAGGCGGCGGCGCGGCTTTGACGCGTGAAAAAATTGTGGCGGCACAGGCCAGGCAGTTTGTGTGTATTGCCGATGCGTCAAAACTGGTCACCACGCTGGGCGCTTTTCCTGTGCCGGTGGAGGTGATCCCGATGGCGGCAAAGCGCGTTGCGCGCCAGTTTTCAGAGTTGGGCGGCACTGCAACTTTGAGGATGAAAGCGGGCCATCCTCTGGTCACCGACAACGGCCAGCACATTCTGGATGTGACGGGTTTGACCATCAAAGACCCGTTGGCGTTTGAAGCGCAAATCAACAACTGGCCCGGAGTGGTCACCGTCGGCGTTTTTGCGTTTCAAAAGGCCAGTGTGTGCCTGCTGGCCACGGAAAGCGGCGTTAAAACGATGGCCTTTTAAAAAAGGCGAATGCTTAGAACCGGATGCCGGAAGGGTTGGCTGGGGTAACCGCCGGCGCGGCAGCGGGCGCAGGCGCTGGGGCTGGGCCAGCGGCGCGTGCAGCAGGAGCGGCTACTACCGGTGCGGCAGTTACTGCAACCATCGGCGTGGCAGCAGCCTGCCTGAAGCCGGACGGCAAAATTGATGCCGTTGGGTAGCCCGCGGCATTTAGAAATTGCGTCCACTCTGAATCTGAATAACCTTTGAGCTGCTGGCCACCGATCGTGCCAAAAGGCAGGATGCTGTCGCCACTCAAACGCTGCAGTGCCTGGATGTCCTCATTGGTGTTGACGGTTCTTTCCGTAAAAGGCACGCCGCGCGTGATCAGCATGGACCGGGCCGACTGGCAAGGGCTGCAGTTTTCACCCGTGTACAGAGTGACCGGATACTTGCTGGCTACCTGCCGCAGCTCAAATGGCAGCGCGCTGGCAGGTGCACCGCCGCCACTGGCAGCTGATTTGCCTGGTGCAGTCTTTGAGTTGCTTTCTACCGGCGGCTTGTCTGAAAAAGACACTTTGCCGTCCGGTCCCACAATACGGTACACAGGCTGGGCAAAAGCGGCTGCAGCGCAAGTAATCAGGGCGCAAGCTGCTATGAAGTTAGACATTTTTGAGATTTTCGACATTGTGTTTTCTCCAGAATGCAGACAGATATAACGTTAATAAAGCTTAACGCGCTTGAGACATGCCTTGATGACGTAGCAAAGCGTCGATGGTTGGCTCGCGGCCCCGAAAGGCCTTGAACGACGCCATGGCGGGGCGGCTGCCGCCAGCCTCCAGAATCGATTCGCGGTATTTTCGGCCAATATCGATTTGCGGAACGCCTTGTTCAAGCGCTTCTTCAAAAGCAGCATACGCATCCGCAGACAACACTTCTGCCCATTTATAGCTGTAGTAACCAGCCGCGTACCCACCCGCGAAAATGTGGCTGAAGGTGTGCGCTGTGCGGCTATAGGCTGGAGACTGCAGCACGGCAACTTCTTTGCGCACTGCATTGAGTAACTCCATCACATCGCCGTCGGGG
Source organism: Polaromonas sp. (assembly GCA_031386895.1). Lineage (GTDB taxonomy): Bacteria > Pseudomonadota > Gammaproteobacteria > Burkholderiales > Burkholderiaceae_C > Polaromonas. The sequence goes on along the minus strand of JANNCT010000187.1, from coordinate 12,640 downwards.
TTGTGCGACGTGTGCAGCAGCATGTCGAACAATGAAAATTCGACCTGCCGCAGTGTTTGCATGCCTGCCTGGAAATTCTTGGCAGCGAGCATTTTGTCGAACAAGGCGCGCGGCAGCGGCTCACCGGTATCGACATGCGCTGTCATGTGTTTAAGCACATCCCATTCCCAGCAAAAGTTCTCCATGAACTGGCTCGGCAGCTCAACTGCGTCCCACTCCACGCCGCTGATGCCCGACACATCACGCTCGCTGACTTGCGTCAGCATGTGGTGCAGGCCGTGGCCAAATTCATGGAACAGCGTGGTCACATCGTCATGGCTCAGCAGCGCAGGCTTGCCGCCTACGCCATCAGCAAAATTACACACCAGGTGGGCAACAGGCGTTTGCAGCGCGCCCGTGTCGGGCCGCAACCAGCGGGCGCGCACGTCGTCCATCCAGGCGCCGCCGCGTTTGCCGGTGCGGGCCGGCTGGTCGAGGTAAAACTGGCCGACCAAAGCACCCGCTCGCTCAATGCGGAAGAACTGTACGCCGGGTTTCCACACAGGCGCCGTGTCTTTGCGAATCGCCACTTCAAACAAGGTTTCAATGATTTTGAACAGGCCTGCCAGCACTTTGGGTGCGGTGAAGTACTGTTTAACCTCCTGCTCACTGAACGCATAGCGCGCTTCTTTGAGCTTTTCACCAATGTATGCATAGTCCCATGGTTGTGGGTCCTTCAGATCTAGATGTTCAGCTGCAAAAGCGCGCAAATCGGCCACGTCTTTTTCAGCAAACGGCCGTGCGCGCTGGGCCAGGTCGCGCAAAAAAGTGATGACTTCATCCGGCGACTTCGCCATTTTCGCGACGACCGATACTTCACCAAAATTCGCGTAGCCCAGCAGTTTTGACTCTTCAAGGCGCAGCGCCAAAATCTCTTTGATGACTGCACTGTTGTCGAATTTGCTGAACTCAGCTGAGGCCTGGTCGCTGGCGCGGGTGGTGTAGGCGCGGTACAAAATTTCACGCAGGGCGCTGCTGGTTGCAAACTGCATGACCGGCATGTAGCACGGCATTTTGAGCGTCAGTTTGTGGCCTTCCTTGCCTTCGGCTTTTGCTTGCTCGAGCGCGGTTTGAACCACGTCGGCGGGCACACCGTCCAGCTCATCGACTCTGGCGTAGTAGGCAAACTCATCAGTTGCATCCAGCGCGTTTTCGCTGAATTTCTGGCTCAGTTCGGCCTGGCGTTCCTGTATTTTTGCGAAACGTTCTTTGCTGGCGCCTTCAAGCTCCGCGCCCGACAACGCAAAATTACGCATGGCGTTTTTGTGCGCCTGCAGTTGCTCAGCGTTCAGGGTGCCCACATCAATCGCTTTGTACTTGGCATACAACCGCTCATCCGCACCCAGTCGGGTGTAAAACTCGGTGATGACAGGTAGAGCGGCGTTGTATGCGGCGCGCAGTTCTGGCGTGTCGGCCACAGCGTTCAGATGGCTGACCGCACCCCATGCGCGGCCCAGCTTTTCAGTGGCCACATCCAGCTCCGCAGAAATACCCATCCAGCTGGCGGGGAAGTCTTGGGCCGTAACTTTGTCAAGGCTGGCCTGAGCCTCCGCCAACAGCGCATCAACTGCCGGGCTGACATGCTCGGGTTGAATGCTGTCAAACAGCGTCGCATCAGAAAAATCAAGAAGGGGGTTGGAATGAAGGTTGGTCATTTCTCTCACCTGTGGGCAACCGAATAAATTGCAAACTAATCTTGCGAACGTTTTTTCAGGCTTTTTAGCTGTGGCTTTTTGGCACGCTTTACTGTGCCTCCGGGCGTCAGGCGCTGGTTGCCCAGCACGCGCAGCACCTTGACTTCTGGCCGCTGGCCGTAGCGAGAGCTGTTTTTAAGCACTTTGACTTCGCGCGGGCCGGCCATGCGGTCGCCTTCGGGCTTTTTTTCTTTTTCAGGCATGGGCCGCCACAGCACCAGCAGCTTGCCAATGTGCTGAATCGGCGCGGCGTTCAGCTCGGTGGTGAGCTCCTGGAAAACCACCTCGCGGTCGGCGCGGTCGTCCATTTGCGCCCGGACTTTGATCAGGCCGTGGGCGTTCAGGGCGGCATCGACTTCCTTTTTAACGGCAGCTGTCAAGCCACTGGATCCAATCATGACGACGGCGTTGAGGTGATGCGCTTCAGCGCGGTGGTCTTTGCGCTGGGCAGGGGTAAGAATAATTTGGGCCATGTAGCAATTATCGTTTGACTTGGCATTTGATTTGGCGAGGTCGATCGGCGCGACAATCGGGTCATGAAATCAAATCCTCGGCCAAGCACCGAAAAAGTGAAAAAAACCGATGCCGACAGTGCGAAAAGAGGCAGCAAGGTCAACAAAGCGTGGCTGCATGACCACATCAACGACCCGTACGTCAAACTGGCCCAGCGGGAAGGCTACCGCGCCCGCGCAGCTTACAAACTCAAGGAAATCGACGAAAACCTGGGGTTGATCAAACCCGGTTATCTGGTGGTTGACCTGGGCAGCACCCCTGGCGCGTGGAGCCAGTATGCGCGCCGAAAAATGTCACCGAAAGGTGCAGCAGCGGGCGAGCTTAACGGGCAAATCGTGGCGCTGGATTTGCTGCCGATGGAGCCGATAGAAGGTGTTTCGTTCATCCAGGGCGACTTTCGTGAGCTGCAAGTGCTGCAAGTTTTAGAGCAAACTCTGTCGGCAGGTGGTGCGCCCAGAAAGCTTGACCTGGTCATGTCAGATATGGCGCCGAATTTGTCAGGCATCGAGTCGGCTGATGCAGCGCGTATAAGCGATTTGGTGGAACTGGCAGTCGATTTTTCAATCCAGCACTTGAAAACCGACGGCGCGCTGGTCGTCAAGTTGTTTCATGGCGGCGCGTATGACCCGATGGTCAAGCTGTTTAAAGACACTTTTACCGTGGTCAAACGCTTCAAACCCAAAGCGTCCCGCCCCGGCTCGTCCGAAACGTTTTTGGTGGGTTTGGGTTTGAAGAAGTCGGCAACGCCTTCAGTTGGTGCTTAAACCCGCTTGGCCCTAAGGGGTGTATGTGTCAAATAAACCAGTTTCAGGCCTTGAAAGGCATAAAATGCGTCGCATGTGCTCTTCCAGTGCATTGCACGCCTCGGCGTTATTTGATCGGAGTCCTCCTTGAACAATCAGTGGTTTTCCAAAATTGCAATCTGGCTTGTCATCGCCATGGTGCTGTTCACCGTCTTCAAGCAATTTGACACGCGCAGCGGCGCGAATGCCAACTACTTGGGATATTCCGATTTTCTGGAAGAAGTGCGCGGCAAGCGCATTAAAACCGCCACCATAGCCGAAGGCCAGGGCGGTACCGAAATCGTGGCCACCACTAACGACGACCGCAAAATCCGCACTACCGCTACCTACCTTGATCGCGGTCTCGTCGGTGACCTGATTGCAAACGACGTGAAGTTTGATGTCAAAGCGCGTGAGGAAGGCTCATTGCTAATGACTTTGCTGGTCAGCTGGGGCCCGATGCTGCTGCTGATTGGTGTCTGGATTTACTTTATGCGCCAAATGCAGGGCGGTGGCAAAGGTGGTGCGTTCAGTTTTGGTAAATCCAAAGCGCGCTTGTTGGACGAGTCCACCAACCCCGTCACGTTCGCTGATGTCGCCGGTTGTGACGAAGCCAAAGAAGAAGTCAAAGAAGTTGTGGATTTTTTGAAAGACCCGACCAAGTTTCAAAAACTGGGCGGTCGTATTCCGCGCGGCTTGCTGCTGGTCGGGCCACCGGGCACCGGTAAAACATTGCTGGCAAAAAGCATTGCCGGTGAGGCCAAGGTACCGTTTTTCTCCATTTCAGGTTCTGACTTTGTTGAAATGTTTGTTGGTGTGGGCGCGTCACGCGTGCGCGACATGTTTGACAACGCCAAGAAAAACGCTCCCTGCATTATTTTTATCGACGAGATTGATGCGGTTGGTCGCCAGCGCGGCGCGGGCCTGGGCGGCGGTAACGATGAGCGCGAGCAAACCCTCAACCAGATGCTGGTGGAGATGGACGGCTTTGAAACCAATGTGGGCGTGATTGTGGTCGCTGCGACCAACCGGCCAGACATTCTGGATGCCGCTTTGCTGCGCCCAGGGCGTTTTGACCGCCAGGTGTACGTCACGTTGCCAGACATTCGTGGCCGCGAGCAAATTTTGAACGTTCACATGCGCAAAGTGCCGTTGGGCCAGGACGTCAGCCCGCTGGTAATTGCGCGCGGCACGCCTGGCATGTCGGGCGCTGACTTGGCTAATCTGTGCAATGAAGCCGCTTTGATGGCTGCACGCCGCAACGCTCGCACGGTTGAAATGCAGGACTTTGAAAAAGCCAAAGACAAAATCCTGATGGGCCCTGAGCGCAAGAGTATGGTCATGCCTGAAGAAGAGCGCCGCAATACGGCCTACCACGAGTCGGGCCACGCCCTGATCGGCAAAATGTTGCCCAAGTGCGATCCGGTGCACAAGGTAACCATCATTCCACGTGGCCGTGCCCTGGGCGTGACGATGAGCTTGCCTGCACAAGACCGCTACAGTTACGACAAAGAATTTATGTTGAGCCAGATCAGCATGCTGTTTGGTGGCCGCATCGCTGAAGAAGTGTTCATGAATCAGATGACCACCGGCGCCAGCAACGACTTTGAGCGCGCCACTGGCCTGGCCCGTGACATGGTGACCCGCTACGGCATGACCGAGGCGCTGGGTCCTATGGTGTACGCTGAAAACGAAGGCGAAGTGTTTTTGGGCCGTTCAGTGACCAAGACCAACAACATGTCCGAGGCGACGTTGCAAAAAGTTGACGGTGAAGTGCGCCGCATCATTGACCAGCAATATAAAGTTGCGCGCACACTGATTGAAGACAACAAGGACAAAATGCACGCGATGGCCAAAGCACTTCTCGAATGGGAAACCATTGACGGAGAGCAGCTTGACGACATCATTGCAGGCAAGGATCCGCGCCCACCCAAAGACTGGACACCGCGCAACCCTTCGGTCGGTCCGGCAGCGGGCACGGGTGGCCCTAGTGGCGGCACCCCTGCGATCAACCCTGATCCAACGCCAACCGCAGCTAAAGTTGACCTGTAGAGGTTGATGACTTTGCAAAACCCGGGCTTGTCCCGGGTTTTTCGTTTCAGCAGGGCTTGTCCTAAGTTTCTCGTTTTAGCCGGGCTTGTCTTGAGTTTTTCGTTTTTCCGGGCTGGTTCCGGGTTTTTTCATTTTGACCAACGGATGCTTTGATGTTTTGGCAAACCAGCAGATTTCAAATTGACTTGAGCCGCCCACAAGTCATGGGCATCGTCAACGTCACGCCTGATTCCTTTTCAGACGGCGGCAAGTTCTTTGCGCCCGGCAGCGGTATGGTCAGCGCCCTGGCGCACTGTGAGCAACTGGTGAAAGAAGGCGCGGATATTTTAGACATCGGTGGCGAGTCGTCGCGCCCCGGCGCGCAACCGTTGCCGCTGGCCGATGAGCTGGCTCGTGTGCTGCCAGTGGTGCGTCATGCAGTAGGCATGAAAGTGCCGGTATCTGTTGACACCTACAAGCCAGAAGTCATGCAGGCCGTGCTCGATTTGGGTGCCGACATCGTTAACGATATATGGGCGCTGCGCCAGCCCGGCGCCAAACAGGTCATTGCGCAGCACCCCAACTGCGGCGTGTGCCTGATGCACATGCACCGCGAGCCGCAAACCATGCAGCTTGATGCGATGCAGGACGATGTGGTGGCGAAAGTGCTGCTGTTTTTAGAGCAACAAGTCTCTGAAATACGAGCGCTAGGCATCAATAGTGATCGTATTGTGTTGGACCCTGGCATTGGCTTTGGCAAAACGGTGGAGCAAAACTTTGCGCTGCTGGCGCGCCAGCGTGAGTTATTGGCAGCCGGTTACCCGCTGCTCGCTGGCTGGTCGCGCAAGTCGTCCCTTGCGGCAGTCAGCGCCACGTCGCTCGAGCTAACGGCGCAAATGGTCATTGCAGACCGCATGGTGCCCAGCGTAGTCGCCGCCGTGCTGGCGGTGGAGCGCGGCGCGCGCTTGGTGCGGGTGCATGATGTGCGTGAAACGGTGCAGGCACTCAAGGTATGGAGCACCGTGTGGTCAGCTTCTAAAATGTCGGCTTAACAAAACAAGAGCAATAAAACCATGCCCAGAAAATACTTCGGCACCGACGGCATTCGCGGTACTGTTGGCCAGGCGCCGATTACGCCTGATTTTGTGCTGCGACTGGCGCACGCAGTGGGCCGTGTGCTCAAGCGCACTGAAGCGCGGCCGACGGTGCTGATCGGTAAAGACACGCGCATATCAGGCTACATGCTGGAAAGCGCGCTGGAGTCCGGCTTTAACTCCGCCGGGGTTGACGTGGTGCTGTTGGGCCCGCTGCCCACACCCGGCGTGGCGTACCTGACCCGCGCGCAGCGGGCCAGCCTGGGCGTGGTCATCAGCGCCAGCCACAACGCTTTTGCTGACAACGGCATCAAGTTTTTCAGTGCGCAAGGCACCAAGTTGAGCGACGCCTGGGAGCACGCGGTAGAAGCCGAGTTGCTTGAAGCGCCCGTGTGGGCCGACTCAGCCGCACTGGGCAAAGCCAAAAGGCTAGACGACGCAGCCGGCCGCTATATCGAGTTTTGCAAAAGCACATTCGCCAATGATTTAACGCTCAAGGGCCTGAAAATCGTGGTCGACGGCGCACATGGCGCGGCGTACCAGGTTGCGCCTAAAGTGTTTCATGAATTGGGCGCTGAAGTTATCGCCATCGGCTGCGCACCCGACGGCCTGAACATCAACGACGGCTTTGGCGCAACGCACCCAGAGGCATTGATAGCGGCTGTCAAGCAGCACAAAGCCGACTACGGTATTGCCCTGGACGGCGACGCCGACCGCCTGCAATTGGTTGACAGCACAGGCCGCCTGTTCAATGGCGACGAGGTGCTGTATTTGATGGTCAATGAGCGCCTGGCGCGCGGTGAAAAAGTACCCGGCGCAGTCGGCACACTCATGACCAACATGGCTGTTGAAGTCGCGCTCAAGCGCAAAGGCGTTGAGCTGGTGCGCGCCAAGGTGGGCGACCGCTATGTGCTGGAAGAACTTGAAAAGCGCGGCTGGCTGCTTGGTGGTGAAGGCTCAGGCCACTTGCTCGCACTTGACAAACACACAACTGGTGATGGCCTTGTTAGCGCGCTACAAGTGCTGCAAGCCTGCGTGCGCAGCGGCAAAACCATTGCGCAGCTGCTGGGCGATTTAACGCTGTTTCCGCAATCGTTAATTAATGTGCGCTTGCAACCGGGCCAAGACTGGGCTAGCAACGCACTGCTAAAAACCGAGACAGCGGCTATCGACGCAGAGCTGGGCGAAACTGGCCGCGTGCTGATTCGCGCCAGCGGCACCGAGCCACTGCTGCGCCTGATGGTAGAGGCGCGTGATGCTGCGCAGGCGCTGAGTTATGCGCAGCGGCTGCAGGCGGCGGTTGTGAGCTAAACAGGCGTTTGGCTCAATAAATACGGGCGCAATCAGCTCCTTAAACCATAGTGAAAAGTTTTTATGGAATCACCAGCGTTGTCCACACACCCAACACACCCAACACATTCAACACTAACCGTCTGCCTTGCCAACTACGCAGACCCAATTCACGCCCAGGCGGTAGTCGATTTGCTCGATGCTTACGCGCAAGACCCGGCAGGCGGTAGCAAGGCCTTGCCTGCCTTTGTAAAGACCAATCTGGTCAAAGAACTTGCAGCACGCCCGCAAACGTTCAGCGTGTTGGCATTCGATGGCGGCGTACCCGTGGGCCTGGTCAATTGCATTGAAGGCTTTTCAACGTTTGCGTGCAAGCCACTCATCAATGTGCACGACGTGGTGGTACTTGGCAGCCACCGCGGGCAAAGGGTGGGCGAGCAAATGCTGGCACTGGTTGAGCAAATCGCCGTGCAACGCGGCGCCTGCAAAATCACCATGGAAGTATTGAGCGGCAACCTCAGCGCCATGAAGCTGTACAACCGCATCGGCTTTGGCAGCTACCAGCTTGACCCTGCCAAATTTGAACAGTGGGGCAGCGCGCAGTTTTTACAAAAATGGCTTGCCTAGGCTGCGGTTGATCACCACGCCCGCAAGCGCCCCAACGCACTGCGCCGCCACAAATCCCAGCGCGCTGGCGGGCGCAATTCCTGCAAAGGTATCTGACAACATGCGGCCCAGCACGGCAGCCGGGTTGGCAAATGATGTGCTCGACGTGAACCAGTACGCCGCGCCGATGTAGCACGCGACCAGGCCAGCGGCCTTGTCAGCAGGGGCGCGGAGTACGACCAAAACCAGCCCGCTAGTGGCCACCACCTCACCCAGCCACTGCCCCCAGCCGCCGCGTACTTTGGCGCTGAACTGCAGCACGCTCAAGTCAAACATGGCTCCAAACATCGCATTCGCCAGCCATGCGCCAACCGCAGCGCCCGCAAGTTGAAATGCTATGAAAAGAGAAGCTGCTTGCGCCCGATTTTGTTGAGGTGTAGCCTCTTTTGAAGTCCTAAATAGCACAACCAGCGTCACGAGCGGGTTAAAGTGCGCGCCACTCACAGGCCCCAGCACTTCAATCAACACATACAGCGCAAACACGGTAGCCAGCGTATTGGCCAGCAGCGCAACACCGTTGTTACCGCCGCTCAGGTTCACAGCCATGATGCCCGAGCCAATCACGGCGCAAAGCAGGGCGGCGGTGCCGAAAAATTCTGCAAAGAGTTGATTCTTCAAAGGCGGCTGGCGCATGGTTTCAAGACTTGGCAAGGTTGCGTGCGGTGGTTTCAAGCATCAAACGGTCAACACTGGCCTCCGGCAGGTTGACCAGTAGCTCCAGCCTGCGGCGCAGCGCGTGCAGAGTTTGCCGGAAGGCTTCGCGTTTGTGGGCATCGTCACCGTCGCCTGCGGAAGGGTCAGGGTAGCCCCAATGCGCGGTGGCGGGCTGGCCGGGCCAGTAGGGGCAGGCCTCGCCTGCCGCGTTGTCGCAAACGGTAATCACCAGGTTCATGATGGGTGCATTGGGTTTACCAAACTCGTCCCAGTTTTTGCTGTGCAGGCCTTCAGTAGCAATGCCCGCTGCTTTTAAAACCTCAATGCCAATCGGGTTGGGCTGCTGGTTCTCACGCGGACTGCTGCCGGCTGACCAGGCTTTAAACCGGCCTTGGCCAATATGGTTCAGCAACGCCTCAGCCAAAATACTGCGGGCGGAGTTGTGCGTGCATAAAAACAGTACGTTGATGGGTTGGGTTGACATTGTGGGTTTCTCGAGTGGTTTTGCTTACTATTAATTTAGGAGCTGCTTGCGCCCGTATTTATTGGGCTACAGACATAAAAGATGCTAAAAAAGGACTAAAACTAACAATTTAGGCAGTCATGCAGCGTGCTTGGCTCGCACGGCTCGCCTTGGCAGCAATGTGCGGTCAGGTAGCCGAGCAGGGCAGTCATATGGCCAAAGCTGGCGCGGTAAATCAGGTTGCGGCCACGCGCCTCGGCACTGACCAGGCCGGAATGCGATAGCTCCTTCAAGTGAAACGACAACGCGCTGGGTGCCACACCCAATTGCTCGGCCATCACGCCCGGCGTCAGCCCGTTAGGTCCGGCTGCCACCAGCGCCCTGAAGGCGCGCAGCCGCTGCGCTTGGGCCAGCGCAGCCAGGGCTTTAACGGCGGTGGATTCATCCATCAGTTCGGTTATTGTTTCCATAGTTCAAATATAATTGAAGTATTGATTTAAAACAAGCCGCACTACAATTTTTTATGCAACTTCCTAACCTTAACCCAACGCTTTTCACCGTCCCGACACTGGCTTCTACAGGCAACCCCAACACCCACCCGCCCCGCATCTTGCTGCTCTACGGCTCAGTCCGCGAACGTTCCTACAGCCGCCTGGCCAGTGAAGAGGCTGCCCGGCTGCTTCAGGCGATGGGCTGCGAAACCAAAACCTTCAACCCCAGCGGCCTGCCGTTGCCAGACGACGCACCAGACACCCACCCCAAAGTTGCCGAGCTGCGCGCGCTGGCCGAATGGGCCGAAGGCATGGTTTGGACATCGCCCGAGCGCCACGGCGCCATGACTGGCATCATGAAATCCCAAATCGACTGGATTCCGTTGGCGCTGGGCGCCGTACGGCCCACGCAAGGCAAAACGCTGGCGCTGATGCAAGTCAGCGGCGGCAGCCAGTCGTTCAACGCCGTGAACCAAATGCGCGTGCTAGGCCGCTGGATGCGCATGCTCACCATCCCCAACCAGTCGTCAGTCGCCAAAGCGTTTTTGGAGTTCGACGAAGCAGGGCGTATGCAGCCATCGGCCTATTACGACCGCATCGTTGACGTGATGGAGGAGCTGGTGAAGTTCACGCTGCTGACGCGCGATGTTTCGCCTTGGTTGACGGATCGGTACAGCGAGCGCAAGGAGAGTGCCGAGGCTTTGTGTAAGCGGGTGAATTTGCGCGGGGTGTAGGTACGTGGCGGTTTGGTGGATTAGACTGACAACGCCGTGCAGGCGACCGTTGCCCCGTCTCTACATAAAGCAGCACTAAAACCATTGCGTTGGAATCACTATGTTGAACAGTTACCAAGTCGAAATCAACGGCTCGCAATTGATCTGGATAGACCAGCCGCCCAAGCCGGTAGAACATCGTCGTGTGCTGGTGGTGATGGAAGACATTTCATCCGCACCGGCCAAAAACCCACCGACCAATTCGGCTTACAGCGCTTTCATGAGGGCGCAGGGGTGCTTGGGCAAAGCTAGTCGCGAGCAGATTGATGCGCAACTGTCTTCGATGCGGTCTGAATGGGATGACTGGCCAGCGGGCGCATAAACGAATGATTACAGCAACGCTGCCCTGTCAAAAGTTTTTGGTTCAGCATTCATTGGGGCGGGGATTTGGCTTCTCGCCACCGTGAAAGCTGCAAGAACATGAAAATCAGCATAGCTAAAAATTCGGTCAAGCAGCCGCTTACCTCTGCGTTGGTTTTTATAAGTTGCACGCAGTGCCGCTAGTTTGGTCGCACTCGATAGAAAACCTAGACTGGGTGGAGCTTGCGGCCCTGTATGAAGCCGCGCCACTTGGCAACAAGCATCCGCCCAACCTGAAGACCGCGTTTACGAACAGCATGTTCAAGTGCTTCGTTTGTGACGAAGGCAAGCTAGTAGGGGTTGGACGAGTGCTCGCAGATGGAGTCGACTGCGCATATATTTGCGACGTCGCTTTACTTCCAAGCCATCAGGGCCTTGGCCTCGGCAAGCAGATTGTTTCAGAACTCGTGAGATTGTCGAGCGGGCACAAGAAAATCATTTTGTACTCTGTGCCTGGAAGGGAGTCGTTCTACAAGAAGTTGGGCTTCAAGCGGATGCGCACCGCCATGGCAATCTTTGACAGCCAAAGCATAGCTTTGGAGCGCACGTACATAGATGAAACCTAGCCCTTCCATCGCGCTGACGTGCCCCGGCAAGTTGGGTCACGCAGCTCACGTTAAACGCTGTTGGTGAGTCTCAGCATCTGGTGACAAAAGGCACACAGAAGTGTAAAATTTGGCTATGAAACCTTTCCGCTGGAGTTCTGAAAAAAACGACTTGCTCAAGCGATCTCGTGGGGTGTCATTCGAAAGTATCGTTGTAGCAATAGAAGCTGATGGATTGCTTGATATTGTTGAGCACCCCAACAAGGCAAAGTATCCGAATCAGCGAGTGCTTGTGGTCTCGTTTGATGGCTACGTTTATTTGGCTCCTTTTATCGAAGAGGCTGATTGTTTTTTCCTCAAAACCGTGATCCCGAGCCGCAAGGCAACGCGGGACTATTTGCACCAAGGTGAACCAAATGCCAAACGTTGATGCCTACGACCAAGAAGTTCTGTCTGCTTTTGAAAAGGGCAGCCTCAAATCTGTCGTGACGAAAGGTGAGCTGGAGAAGTTCAGGGCGGCAGCAAGAGCTACCGCGGTGAAGGATCGCAGGGTGAACATTCGCCTTTCGTCTATTGATCTCAAGGACATTCAAGTTAAAGCGCTCCAAGAGGGAATGCCCTACCAAACCTTGATTGCGAGTGTGCTGCACAAGTACGTCAGCGGCAGCTTTGTTGACAAAGCTGGACTCATAACTGGTCACTCGACGCAGACCGCTCGCAAGCGAGCTGCTGGTTAGTTTCGACGTTAATACGCATGACGAGCCGCCAGATCACCACTCTCTAGCACGGTCTATTCTGAGGCGATCTTGGTCTGGTCAAGTACCCCTACCTTATAGTCAACGATGAGCTCGATCGGTTGCGAGTGGACGACCTCCTGGCAAGGTGCACTCTGGGGAGGGAACTATTGATTTTCGTAGACCAGAGTCACTGCGCTTTCTCCGGTCGTGAAGAAGCCTTTTAAGACATCAAAGAGTTCATGCGCCATGGGAAAGTGAAGATCGCAGATCTTCGGTTCCAAGGACGTGTGATCATTTAGCCGCTAGGCGTGGGGGAGGGTTGTGCGCCTTAACAGATCGGCCCACGCGGATGCGCGACTTCAGGAGTGTAAGCGCACGGCAAACACACGTTGACACAGTCGGCGCATGTTGCACAGCTGAGGTCAACTGTGCAGAGGCTGCCAGCGATGAGGTAGTAGCGCGGCGATCAGATGGTTTTTTTGCGTGGGCAAACGCTGCAACACATCTT
>JANNCT010000131.1:0-1860 GCA_031386895.1 Polaromonas sp. | reverse complement strand
CTCATGCGCAATCTGGCTGATGTGCAGCAAACCGTCTTTACCTGGCAGCAAGTTGATGAGTGCGCCGAAGTCCAAAATCTTGGTGACTGGGCCTTCGTAGATTTTGCCAATTTCGACTTCAGCGGTGATCTCGGCGATGCGTCGCTTGGCCTCGTCTGCCTTGGCGCTGTCGTTCGACGCGATGGTGATGGTGCCGTCTTCTTCGATGTTGATCTGGGTGCCGGTTTCTTCAGTCAGGGCGCGAATGACTGCGCCGCCCTTACCGATCACGTCACGGATCTTTTCTGGGTTGATCTTCATCACGTACAGGCGTGGTGCAAAGTCAGACACTTCGGTTTTGGCCGCGCCCATGGCTTCCTGCATTTTGCCGAGGATGTGCATGCGGGCTTCTTTGGCCTGAGCCAAAGCAACTTGCATGATTTCTTTGGTGATGCCCTGAATTTTGATGTCCATTTGCAGCGCGGTGATGCCGAATGTGGTGCCCGCAACCTTGAAGTCCATGTCGCCCAGATGATCTTCGTCACCCAGGATGTCGGTGAGCACAGCAAAGCGGTTGTCGTCCTTGATCAATCCCATGGCGATGCCCGCAACGTGTGCTTTCATCGGCACGCCAGCATCCATCAAGCTCAGGCAGCCGCCGCAGACCGAAGCCATCGACGAAGAGCCATTCGACTCCGTGATTTCAGAAACGACACGCATGGTGTACGGAAATTCTTCTTTGCTAGGCAGCACCGCAATCAATGCGCGCTTGGCCAGACGGCCGTGACCAATCTCACGGCGCTTGGGTGAGCCGACACGACCCGTTTCGCCAGTGGCGAACGGAGGCATGTTGTAGTGCAGCATGAAGCGGTCTTCGTAGTCGCCGCTCAGCGCGTCGATGCGCTGTGCATCGCGCTCGGTACCGAGTGTGGTCACGACCAATGCCTGGGTTTCGCCACGTGTGAACAGGGCTGAACCGTGGGTGCGTGGCAGCACAGAGTTGCGGATTTCAATCGCGCGCACGGTACGCGTGTCACGGCCGTCGATGCGCGGCTCGCCTGCCAGAATCTGGCTGCGAACGATTTTTGCCTCAATGTCAAACAGCATGCTTTCAACTGCAACGCTGTCAAACTCAACGCCGTCGGTTTTCAGCGCGGCCTTGGTCATTGCAGTCACTTCACGCGTTGCCTGCGTACGGGCTTGCTTGTTGCGGATTTGGTAGGCAGCGCGCATTTTTTCTTCAGCCAGTGCGCCGACTTTGGCAATCAGTGGCTCGTCTTTGGCAGGTGCTTTCCAGTCCCAGACCGGCTTGCCCGCGTCACGAACGAGTTCGTGAATCGCATTGATGGCAATATTGCCTTGCTCGTGGCCGTACACAATGGCGGCCAGCATGATTTCTTCGCTCAGCTGGCTGGCTTCAGACTCGACCATCAGCACAGCGGCTTCGGTGCCCGCTACCACCAGGTCCATTTTTGAGTCTTTGAGCTGGGTTTTGCCCGGGTTCAGTACGTACTGGCCGTCAATGTAGGCCACGCGGGCGGCCCCAATCGGGCCGTTGAACGGAATGCCAGAAATGGCAAGCGCTGCGCTGGATGCGATCAATGCAGGAATGTCGCCTTCCACTTCAGGGTTGAGGGACAACACATGAATCACCACTTGAACTTCGTTCAAAAAGCCTTCAGGGAAAAGCGGGCGAATCGGGCGGTCGATCAGGCGAGATGTGAGAGTTTCAAATTCGCTTGGACGGCCTTCGCGCTTGAAGAAACTACCGGGAATGCGGCCAGCAGCATAGGTTTTTTCCAAATAATCAACCGTCAGCGGGAAGAAGTCCTGACCCGGCTTGGCCGACGTTTTGGCAACGACGGTGGCCAGCACCACGGT
>JANNCT010000128.1:0-6557 GCA_031386895.1 Polaromonas sp. | reverse complement strand
GCAAGCTGCGGCGGCGGTTGTCGTCGTAGACCAGGCGCTTGTCAACATCAGACAAAACGTCGTATGCCTCTTGCACCGCCCTGAAACGCTCCGCCGCATCAGCCGCCGGGTTTCTGTCAGGGTGATAGAACGATGCCTTCTGGCGAAAAGCTTTTTTGATGTCTGCCAAAGTGGCGGCGCTGCTCAGGCCGAGGGCGGTGTAGTGGTCGGTCATTTCGTTACGCCGCAACCATCGGTGCGGTTGCCCACTCAGACAAACGCCCCTCCACCAGCCGATACCGCCGCGCACAACGCGCCGCCAGCGACTCATCGTGCGTGACCATGATGAAAGCCGTGCCCTGGTCGCGCGCAAGTTGCATCATGAGCTCAAACACGCCTTCAGCCGTGCTGCGGTCCAGGTTGCCGGTCGGCTCATCGGCCAGCACGCAGGCAGGCTGCGTCACCAGCGCACGCGCAATCGCTACGCGCTGGCGCTCGCCGCCTGACAGCTCGGCCGGGCGGTGGTGCAAACGCCCTTCCAGGCCAACGCTTGCTAGCATTTTGGTAGCTATTTGCGCGCATTCCTCGGGCGCCATACGCCTAATCCACAACGGCATGGCAACGTTGTCGAGTGCGCTGAATTCAGGCAGCAAGTGGTGAAACTGGTAGACAAAACCCAAATGCTGGTTGCGCAGTTGGCCTTGCACTTCGGGTGAGAGTTTTGAAAGGTCTTGGCCTTTGAGCACCACCTGCCCGCTGGTCGGCGCGTCCAGCCCGCCCATCAAAGGCAGCAGCGTGCTTTTGCCGGAGCCCGATGCGCCGACGATGGCGATCGTGTCGCCCGCGTTGACTTGCAGGTCTACGCCTTTGAGCACGGTGACGTCGAGGCGGCCTTCTATGAAGCGTTTGGTCAACTTGGTGGCGTGAAGAACAATTTCTCCGCCGGGCCGCCCCAAGGGGAAATGCGCCCCCTCGGGGGGCAGCGAACCACGCGAAGCGGGGAGCGTGGGGGCGATGTTATTCATACCGCAATGCCTCTGCTGGATTCACTCTGCTCGCACGCCAGCTCGGATACAACGTCGCCAAAAACGCCAGCACCAGCGCAATCACGGCAATCGGCATGATGTCCGCGTACAGTGGCTCGCTGGGCATGCGGCTGATCAGGTAAATATCTTTTGGTAAAAAGTTGGCGCTGAGCAGCTTTTCAAGCGCCGGCACGATCACGTCAATGTTGAAGGCAATGCCCAGGCCCAGCAGCAGCCCCGCAAACGTGCCAATCACGCCCACCATGGCTCCCTGCACGACAAATATGCCCATGATGCTTTTTGGGCTGGCACCCAGCGTCCGCAAAATAGCAATGTCGGCGCGCTTGTCGGTTACCGTCATCACCAGTGTTGACACGAGGTTAAATGCAGCAACAGCAACGATGAGCGTGAGGATGATGAACATCATGCGTTTTTCGAGCTGCACAGCGGCAAACCAGGTTTTGTTCTGGCGCGTCCAGTCGCGTATCAGCAAATCGCCGCTTAAAGTGCGCGACAACTCTTGCGCCACTTCACGCGCCTGATGCAGGTCGCGCAGCTTGATACGAATGCCGGTTGGCCCTTCCAGCCGGAAGATTTTGGCTGCGTCGTCCTGGTGCATCATGACGAGTGCCGAGTCGTACTCATAGTGGCCCGAATCAAAGGTGCCGACCACTTTCATTTGCTTAAGGCGAGGCACCACACCTGCTGGCGTGACCTGGCCGCTAGGTGCTATCAGCGTGACGGTGTCACCCTCACGCACGCCAATGCTGCGCGCCAGCTCACCACCCAGCACCACACCAAATTCACCCGGCACCAATTTGGCCAGCGTGGGGCCAGACGTTGCTGCCAGGTCAGTGACCTGGCCTTCGAGTGCCGGGTCAATGCCGCGTACCAATGTGCCTTTCATGTCTTCACCACGCGCCAGCAAGCCTTGCGCGGCTATAAAAGTTGCAGCACCCACCACATTCTGATTGGCTTTGATCTCCGTCAACGTTTTTTGCGGGTCCGGCAGCGCTGCGCCGTTGGGCGCAAACACTTCAATGTGCGAGATCACGCCCAGCATGCGGTCGCGCACCTCTTTTTGAAAGCCGTTCATCACGCTCAGCACAATAATCAGCGCGGCCACGCCCAGCGCAATGCCGAGCATCGACACGCCGGAGATAAACGAAATAAAACCATTGCGCCGCGTGGCCCGACCAGCGCGGGTGTAGCGCCAGCCCAAAATCAACTCGTAAGGTAATTGCATAACCTTCAATTGTGGCATCCCGGACAATACCGGCATGCCAGTAGACTCCACTCCCCATCTCATTGTTCCGTTTGCGATCTGTAGTCCAAGCACCTGGTTACAAGCTGCATCGCCGCTAGAGCCGAAAAACCTCGGTAAATTGCTGCGTGGCATGAAGCTGGTGGCGACGGATTCAGGCGATGCCGCCAGCTTGTCGCCGCCGCACGAACGGGTGCTGGCCAAGGCGTTGAATTTGACAGGAAGCCAAACCATTAGTGACGGCTTGCTACCCTGGGCTGCGTTTGAAGCTAAAGCTGCGCCGCATCAAGCATGGGCATTTATCACCCTGTGCCACTGGTCGATGGGCCGCGAGCACGCTACGCTGACTGACCCTGCAGCACTTGACATCACGTCAGAAGAATCGCACACCTTGCTGACCGCCATGCAGCCCTACTTTGCGACCAGCGGCATCACCCTGCACTACCAGGGTCCAAGCCGCTGGCTGGCTGAAGGGGTTGTATTTAACGACCTGCCCACTGCATCTCTCGACCGGGCCATGGGCCGCAATGTTGACCCGTTGCTACCGCAGTCCAAGGCCATCAAGCTACTGCAAAACGAAATGCAAATGCTGCTGTATGCCCACCCAATCAACGACGCCAGAGGCGCCAAACGGCAGACCAGCATCAATTCGTTTTGGCTCAGCGGCACAGGCGCGTTGCGCGAAGCTGCAATTCCAAATCCGGCAGTCACCGTACACCGGGGGCTTGCGCCAGCTGCGTTTGCCGGTGACTGGGCAGCATTTACAGCAGGCTGGGCGCAGTTTGATGCAACTGAATTGGCGCAACTGCTAAAGCAGCAGCAAAGCGGGCAGACGGTTCGCATCAGCTTTTGCGGCGAAAGCAACGCCATGACTTTTGAAACCGCCCAACGCAGCATGTTAGACAAACTCAAGAGTGTTTTAAGCCCCCAGCGCCCGATTGATATGCTCAAGCAGCTATAAAAACAAGAGCACAATGAAAATACACGTCAGAGACGTTCCGCCCCGTGCCGTATGGGCACTGCAGCAAGCTGGCGTACACCCACTGCTGGCGCAGTTGTACGCGGCACGCGGCGTGCGCACGGCTGACGAGCTGGACGAAGGCTTGGCGCGGCTGCTCAGCCCCACCACGCTGATGGGCGCAAAAGAAGGGGCCGTTCTGCTGGCCGACGCCATTGCGGCCAATCAGCACATTTGCATCGTAGCCGACTACGACTGCGACGGCGCAACGGCTTGCGCTGTGGGCATGCGCGGCCTTAAGCTGCTGGGCGCTGCAAAAGTCAGCTACCTGGTGCCTGACCGCGTGGTAGACGGCTACGGCCTGACGGCACCGATTGCTGATCGCGTCAAAGCCAGCGGCGCTGACGTGCTGGTAACGGTAGACAACGGCATCGCCAGCTTTGACGGCGTGGCCCGCGCCAAAGTACTCGGCATGCAGGTGCTGGTCACTGACCACCACTTGCCAGCGTTAACTGATGGAACGATTGGCTTGCCCGATGCAGACGTCATCGTCAACCCAAACCAGCCCGGCTGCAGTTTTGAAAGCAAATCGATCGCTGGCGTTGGTGTGATGTTTTATGTGTTGCTCGCGCTGCGTTCTGAATTGCGCGAACGCGGTGTTTTCACTGTTCAAAATCAACCAAAGGTTGATGTGCTGCTGCCTTTGGTGGCGTTAGGTACAGTCGCCGACGTCGTCAAGCTAGACGCCAACAACCGCCGCCTGGTTGCGCAAGGCTTAAAACGCATCAGAGCCGGCTATTTACCTGCGGGAGTAGCTTCTTTATTTGTAGCAGCAGGCCGCAAAGCGAACGTCGCCACCACCTTCGACTTTGGCTTTGCCCTCGGCCCCCGCATCAACGCCGCAGGGCGCCTGGCCGACATGACGCTGGGCATTGAATGCCTGCTGACTGACGACGTAAGCCGTGCTGACGAACTCGCCAAAACACTCGACAGCATCAACCGCGAACGACGTGACATTGAAGCCGACATGCGTGAGCAAGCCCAGCTGGCCGCTGACGCGATGATTGACCTGGACATAAACGGGGAGGAAGGGCCACCACCCGCCATAGCAATCTACGAGCCCAGCTTTCATGAAGGCGTGGTCGGCATCGTCGCATCGCGTATCAAAGACAAACTGCACCGCCCCACCTTCGTATTTGCCGCCAGCCAGGCACCTGGCAAGTCGCACGAAATCAAAGGCTCAGGCCGCTCGATTGCAGGCTTTCACCTACGCGACGCACTCGATTTGGTGGCCAAACGCCAGCCCGGTGTGCTGCTCAAATTCGGCGGCCACGCCATGGCGGCAGGCTGCACGATGGAAGAGAAGAACTTTGAATTGTTTGAACACACGTTGCAGCAAGTAGCACGCGAATGGCTAGACGCCGCCACGCTCACGCGACGCATCGACACCGACGGGCCGTTGTCAGCAGAATACCGCCGTACTGACATGGTCGACACCCTGCACAAAGAAGTCTGGGGCCAGGGCTTTGCCGCGCCTACGTTCAGTGAAGAAGTCGAAGTCGTGTCGCAGCGCCTGGTAGGTGAAAAGCACCTGGCCCTCAAACTAAAACACCAAGGCCAGCCTGTAGACGGCATCTGGTTCGGCCATACTGAACCATTGCCTGCGCGAGTGACTTTGGCGTTCAGGCTGGATGCGGATGAGTGGCAGGGGGTGAGGCGGGTTCGGTTTTTGGTTGAGGCGGCTGAGGGCTGGTGCTGATAGCGTTTGTAAGCTTTTTGGAATAAATTTACTTATTATTTAGGCTGATAGCCCAATCAATTCGGGCGCTAGCAGCTCCTAAAAAGAGAGTACCAACCTTAAGGCGTTTGCTCCTGCCGGACGGCGATGGGTACATAGCCAATTTCCATATCTTTGGGTGGGGTGACGATTAACCCGGGGTCAATATCGATCAACTTGCCAGTGGTTGGCGCGGGCAAATACTCTTTGGTGATAGTCCACTCTTTGTGCAGTTTTTCGACCCGCTTTTGCATCTCTTCGCGCTCGGCAAGAGTCAGATCTGAGTTAAGCAAAGTGGGCTGGTTCATAAACTTATACCAGTAGTAAGTTACCGTGGTGCCGTCGCCCAGTTTGGCCGTGAAAGGCCCTCCATTAGCAGCTGGGCCGGGTACCTTCCATGTGTTTTCACCGCGTATCAGGTTTGAATTGTCCATGGGCGTGCTGAAGACGCGCGACTTGTCTCTTACGCCGCGTTTGAATTCAACGGATGCCAAACCGGTCTCGGCTGGTACATCTTTGGCTTGTACCACTGACCACACAGGCCCGCCCTCTGCATTGTTGTTCAGGCGATAGTATTCGGGCAAAGACACAACTGAGCCGGTGCCGATATCTGTTTTTGACACCAGGCTTTGGATCCAGCTGAACCCCAGCGTGCTGGTATTAACGTTAGCGGCTTTTGAAAAAGAGCTCCAGTCAATCCGTACCCTTTTGTCTTGCGGAGTGGAGTTCTGGTAAATCGCCATGGTGGAGCCGTGGCCTTTGTTAAATTTTTGCTCAAACGACTCAGTGACTTTGATTTCGCTGTTTGCAGCAGGGCCGCCACCTTTAAACCAGGCCTCTACCGCAGGCCAAAGTGCTTCTTTTTTAAATACCAGCGCGCGGTTGACCATTATTGAGTCGCCATTGGCGTCCCGGGGAAACTGGACCGGTGCAACGCGTGCATAAGTGTTGCCTTTGGAATCGTTTGCCTGAAACGCGGGCACATACTGGTTTTCCATTTGCAGGGCTTTGTCGGAATCGGCCAGGCGTGAATCCAGGAGCTTGCCTATCGTGTCTTTGTCTGTTCCATCCTTGTTTTTCAACCCCTCAATGGCAGAGCGAGAAAAGAAATAGGGCATGAAAAATGCTGCTGGACCTTTAAAGTTGGCAGCGTTCAAAAACAGTGTCCAAGACAGGTCGCCGGTTGGAATGTTTTTTCCACCGGTAGTGGCTTTGACATCGGTGAACGGAAGCGGCAAGTAACCCACCCCCAGCAGCTCGCCGTTTGCGCCTTGCTTCATATTCAGGCCGTCTGGTGGCCACAACAATCGGGGACTGAGCTGCGCCACGCCATACTTGCCGCTGGGCTGGCTAAATTTGCTCCAGTCGCCCCTGCCAATGCCAGGCCCGTTAGACACACCGCTGAAGTCAGTTGCTACGCCGCCCATATGGAACTTCGGCGTTTCTGTGCCAAAAACAGTGTCGTTCCACCAGCCAAGGCCTCCTTCAATGGTGGAATAGGAGTCAATGGGTTTGGGTGTGGGTAGAAAAGCGTTCATCCAGGTGCCAACCAGG
>JANNCT010000075.1:0-45738 GCA_031386895.1 Polaromonas sp. | reverse complement strand
GGCGCGCTCCTGGTAGGCCAGCACAACCAGTGCGTCGCCGCTGGCGATTTTTGGCAGCCACCCGGTTTTGACGGCATCAGGTGCGTAGCCTGCCAGCACCGCCCCCGCGATCAATGTTTGGCCCAAGGGCTCCAGCAC
The DNA here is from genome assembly GCA_031386895.1 of Polaromonas sp. Taxonomy (GTDB): domain Bacteria; phylum Pseudomonadota; class Gammaproteobacteria; order Burkholderiales; family Burkholderiaceae_C; genus Polaromonas. The sequence goes on along the minus strand of JANNCT010000075.1, from coordinate 45,600 downwards.
AATGCCGCGCCCCAGCTCTTCCATCACCACCATCGCATCCACTGGCCCCAAGCCCAGCCCGTCGTGCGTGTCTGGCACGTACAAACCGGTCAGGCCCAGTGCAGCCATCTCCAGATAAGCTTCGCGTGAGAATCCGGCCGAGGTGGCGGCACCTGTGATGGCGCGGCGGCGGTCAAAGCTGTAGGCCTTTTCAACCCACTTGCGGGCTGCATCTCTAAGTTGTTCCTGATCGTCTGTGAAATCAAAGTTCATTTTTATCTTCCTGAGAGCGGTAAAACCGGAACTAGCCTAAGACGACCTGCGCAACGATGTTTCGCTGCACTTCGTTGCTGCCGCCGTAAATGGTGGTTTTGCGCATGTTGAAATAACTTGACGCCAGCGGCGCGCAGTGGGTGCCCGCGCCAGGGTAGTCGCCTTGCCAGCCGGCTTCCATCGCTTCTTCAATGAACGGCAGGCTGAAGGGGCCTGCGGCCAGCATCATCAGCTCCGTGTAGCGCTGCTGTATTTCACTGCCGCGAATTTTCAGCAATCCTGCAATATCCAGTGAGCTTTTGCCGGTGTCTTCTGCCGACAGCACGCGCAGTACCATCATTTCAAGCGCAACAACGTCTACTTCAAGCTTGGCGATTTCGTCCCTGAAGCGCTGGTCTTCGTACACGCCTTCAGCTTTGGCGATGCGTTTTAAGCGCTCCAGCTCGCGTTTGGCGCGGTTCACATCAGCGATGTTGGTGCGCTCATTGCCGAGCAAAAATTTCGCGTAGGTCCAGCCCTTGTTTTCTTCACCAATCAGGTTCTCTGCGGGCACTTCTACGTTGTCAAACCACACTTCATTGACCTCAGCTTCACCGTCTAGCAGCACGATCGGCCGCACACTTACTCCGGGTGATTTCATGTCGATGAGCAAAAACGAAATGCCGGTTTGCGGCTTGCCGTCGCTCGATGTACGCACCAGGCAAAAAATCCATTCGCCATACTGGCCCAAGGTTGTCCAGGTTTTTTGGCCGTTGACGATGAATTTCCCACCATTCGGGCCATCGACCCGTTCGGCCTTGCATTTGAGCGACGCCAAGTCTGAGCCGGCACCAGGCTCGCTGTAGCCTTGGGACCACCACACGTCGCCGCTGGCAATGCCGGGTAAAAAGCGCTGTTGCTGCTCAGCGTTGCCAAACGCCATGATGACCGGCGCGACCATGACCGGTCCAAACGGCACCACGCGCGGCGCACCGGCCAGAGCACATTCTTCTTCAAACAAGTGCTTTTGAATTGAGTTCCAGCCCGGCCCACCAAATTCTTTAGGCCAGTTGTGGCCCAGCCAGCCTTTTTTGCCCAAAATTTTGGCCCAGCGCTGCATGTCGTCCCGGGTCAAGCGCAGTGATGTGTGTACTTTTTGCGAAATATCGCCAGGTAAATTGCTGTGAACCCAGCCGCGAATTTGTTCGCGAAAGGTCTGCTCTTCGGTGGTAAAGGCCAAATCCATAAGGTGCTCCGGTTGAATGCTATTTTTAGCACGAATGTGCTTTTTTGGGTGTCAATGGGGTGACTAATCCTGCGCCTGTGCAAGAACATCTGCGGGATTGGGCAGCGTGATTCCGAGTTGCTCACTGATGGTGAGCACTTGCTGGCGCAACACGGCGTTGTCGGCTTGAAGTTGCGTCACGGCGCTTTCAAGCGCTTCGATTTTGTGCGCCAAGGCATTTGAGTCGCCCATTTCGGTCGCATCTCCGTCGCTTTTTGCCAGCGACATGAGCGCTTGCACATCAGGCGCGCCGCACAGCAGATGCGTCCAGCGCTGCTCGCGTGCGCCCGGCATGCGGGGCAGCTTTTGCACACTGATTTGCCCGCCGCTGTCGCCGCGCTGCTGGAGCGCTTGCAGCACTGCCTCGACCGCCGCCATGTCAACAAATTTGTACCAGCGTTCGCCATTGGTGCGCAGCTCGGCCGGGGTCTGCGCGCCGCGCAGCATCAAAAGGCCCATCACGACCGATTCAGGCTCGGTCATGCCGGACGCGCGTTGAAAATTGTGTTCAAAGCGGCTCACCCGGCTGGCGGGCGCTTCAAACACGAGGCTTTGCCCCTTCAAGCTCTCGATGGCGGTGCGGGCGTCTTCGGCCGTCACGTCCATCAGCGGATCGCGGCTGGTCTTCTGGCTGCAGCCGATAACCAGGGCATTCATGCTCAGCGGGTAACTGTCGGGCACGGTGCGGGCTTTTTCCATCAGCGTTCCCAGCACGCGGGCTTCAATTGGAGTCAATAGTTTGAGCGTCATAAAATTGGAGGTGCGGCGGGTATGAAGATGTGAAAGACGGGGATAAAATTCAGTGAAAAACATCGTTATTTTGATCTCGGGCGGCGGCTCGAACATGCAGGCGATTGTGCAGGCATCCAGAGACCAGCAATGGGCCGAGAAATACGGCGCCAAGGTGGCCTGCGTCATCAGCAACCGCCCAGACGCAGAAGGTTTGGCCTGCGCGGCGGCACTAGGCATGGTCACCCACGCCGTAGACCACCAACTGTTTGACGGCCGCATTGGTTTTGAAAACGCAGTGGTCGCGCAGCTCGAACGCTACCAGCCGGCACTTGTGGTTTTGGCTGGTTTCATGCGGATTTTGACGCCGGATTTCGTAGCGCGCTATTCGGGGCGGCTGGTAAACATTCACCCTTCGTTGTTGCCCGAGTTCACTGGCCTGAATACCCACCAGCGCGCTATTGATGCTGGCCACACGGTGGCTGGCGCCACCGTGCACATGGTGACCAATGCGCTGGACCACGGCTTGATTTTGGCGCGCGTTGAAGTGCCGGTTTTGCCCGGCGACACCGCAGCAGCTCTGGCGGCCAGGGTGCTGGTGCAAGAGCATGTGCTGTACCCGCAGGCGATTGCCGCGCTGCTGCGAACGCAGCTCGATCAAGGGAAAGTGCAACACGCTGCAACAGCGGTGAATCCAAACTGAGAGCCAGGGCGTATTAAGAGCAGCCGCTTGGAAATCTCCTTCTTGCTTGACATTGAGATTGAAGTTCCCGGCTTTGTTTTTAACCAATCTGTCTTTAACTTTTTAGGATTCACCATGAAATTTTCACGCAATCTTGCTTCAGTTTCCATGGCCGTGATGCTCAGCCTGGGCGCGGCTTCGTCTTTTGCACAAGTCATGGTCGGCGGCGCTCCCATGCTGGCGTCCAAAGACATCATTGACAACGCTGTCAACTCCAAAGATCACACCACGCTGGTAGCTGCAGTCAAAGCCGCTGGCCTCGTCGAAACACTGAAAAGCGCGGGCCCGTTCACCGTTTTTGCACCGACCAATGCAGCTTTTGCAGCGTTGCCTGCCGGTACGGTTGACACGCTTCTCAATCCCGAAAACAAAGCCATGCTCAGCGGCATTTTGACGTACCACGTCGTTGCCGGCAAAGTAGATGCAGCGGCATTGACCAAGATGATCATGGACGGCAAGGGCAGCACTACGTTCAAGACGGTTGCTGGCGGCATGTTGACGGCAAAATCGGCTGGCGGCAAGGTCATGATCACTGACGAAAAAGGCGGCTCATCTACCGTGACGATTGCTGACGTATACCAGTCCAACGGCGTTATTCACGTGGTCGACAAGGTGTTGTTGCCTAAATAAACGGCCAGACAAGCGCCCCAAAAGCGGCGTTTTACCGGCGCAAGAAGCTATTAAATATATAGCTGCTTGCGCCCGTACTTATTGGCCTGAAAGCCTTTATTTTTATAAAAACCGGCTTTAGCGCCTTCTGGCGGGCTTGCGGGAATTGTCGTAAAACGTTGGCGGCTTGTTGGCCAGCCATTCGATGAAGGTGGCAATTTCTGGATGCGCCTGCAGGGCGGGCCAGGTGTTAAAGCTCTTTGCCAGCTCGCGCTCACTGAAAGTTGCGTGGATTTTGCGGTGGCAAATGCGGTGAATGAGCGCCGTGTTTTCCATGGCTTTTCCGCCCTGGCTTTTAGGCACGAGATGGTGTTCGTCGACACTGCGGCCGGGCACCATTGGGCGGCCGCACAAAGGGCAATGCGCTGGCTGGGTGGGCGGTATGTAACCTAAGGGTTCTGTGCCCCTAAGGGCGCGGCGTGAGGTCATGCGCTTGAGAAATCCGCTATGTTATCAGGAGCTGCTTGCGCCCATATTTATTGCCTTGGACACTTTTTTAGTCTCATTTAAACTTGCCTGCCAGCGTTATCGAAGTGAATCAATCTGCGTTGGCTCGCCCTCGATTTCCTTGATCTTGTCGAGCACCGCCTGCTTGCGGCGGTCCCTCTCGCGTTTGGACTCAGCGGGATCGTCATTGACGGCACTGTCGATGAATTGCACGCGGCGCGGGGTGTTGTGGCTCATGATGTTGAGCCGCCGCGTGAGCAGGGCCATCACGTTGCTGGCGCTGGTGGTAGCTGCGGTTTCCTGCCAGATAGCAATGTGCAGATGCACCGGAAGTGATGCTCCAGCTGACAGTGCCGGGTCTGTGCCCCGCAGCGACGCCGCCATGATCTGACTGGCCATGGCCGCCAGGCTGTCTCGGCTGATGGGGCCTTCCACCAGCATTAAAAAATGGTCTTCGTCGTGGCGAATCAGGCTGTCAATGTCACGCGCCGTGCCGCGCATCAAAATGCCGACCTGTCGCAAAATCTGGCCGCGCTGGGCACTGGCTGCCAGCCCGGCATAGCGGGCTGCGTCTACCCAGCGCAGCAGCATCACACCGCTGCCAGATTTAAGGGTGCTGCCGCGCAGCAGTAGGCGCGGCAACCGCGACTTTCCTTTTTCGGCTGCCAGCAGGCCTGTCTCGGCGTCGTAGTCCGCAAAAGCCTGCGCACGCCCGCTCGACAGCAGCACCCCCCGGCTGCGCCACACCAGCGACGCAAGCAGCATCAACAGTCCCAGTGCTGAGGACAACATGCCCATCAACTGTGCCAGTTCAACGTGCTGCAACCAGCCCACGTTGTAGGCGATGCGGTGAAGCGCTGCAAAGCCAATGGGAACGGTGCCCAGCAGCAGCCAGCCGTTAAACCGGTTGCCGCGCAGCGTGAGCCACACCATCGCGCCGGTAACCACCACCACCACCGCGCTGGCCGTAACGTTTTTGACGCTGCGAGGCACCGCCTGAATGTCAACAGCAGTTGCAGCGCCAGCCGCGAGGCACGCCAGCGCTATACCGCCAAGCAGCCGGTAAATCCATGGGTGCGTATCCTGTGCGTAACTGGCTCTGGCCATAAACCAGGTTGCGCTGGCAAGCGCGACAAATGCAAAAGCCCAAGGCATGACAAGGTTGAGGTGCTGGCTGGTGGGCCACAACTTCCAGCCCCCAAATCCCAAAAGCACCAGCTGGCTGAACAGCATGGCCACCACAAAAGCTGCCAGCCATAAAAACACCGTATTGCGCGCCAGGGCATAGGCTGTCACCGCCAGCGCTGCCAACAGGCTGAACACGCCGATCAGCACGCCCACCATCGCGCCCACGCCGTAGGCCCCGGTAATGTATTCAATGGCGGACAACATCTGCGGCAGCTCGGCCATGACGCTTTGATTTTCCAGGCAGATGAAATACGTTTGCGCCTGGGTGATGCTGGTTTTAAGCTCAAAAGTCGGTGTGCGCGTGCGCAGCGGCCACTGCGCGGGAGCCACCAGGTTGCCAGCACTCTGTGCCTGCCAGGCGCCTTCTGCATCGCGTGAAAAGAGCGTGATTTTGACCGGATTGACCCGGGGAACGCGCAGAAACCAGGTGTCCACCGTTGCTGTGGGAGCCAACGTAAAGCGCATCCAGACGTTTTGCGTTGGGCTGGTGGGCAACTGGGTGCGCGGGGTGGCGTTTTGAAAAGGCCAGGTTTGCGGTGCGGTAGTAAACACAGCAGGTAAAACCGCCTCGGCTTCTGCGTCAAGTTTGTTGGCTGGCTTGGGCACGACCAGCCATTGGAGCGGCTCGGAGAGCTTGGGTTGCGGGCTGTCTGCGTACACGCCGTCAAAGGTCTGCGCGCCCGCAAGCTGACCCCAATGGATGGCCAAAAACACAACGGCTAAAAAAAACGCTTTCACCGGATACCAAACTTTAAAGATACTTTTTTTTACGCATCAGGTGATTGTATTGAGTACTTAACTTTTAGTTTGAGTAACAGTCCCCAAAATTGTAAAGCTGGGGTCATGCTGCTTTTGTGGCGCATTCTGGCAGTGATTGTGAAGAAAATTGCTATTAAAAATAGAGCTGCTCACGCCCATAGTTATTGGGCTACGGCATTTTTAAGCGAGGCTGGAAAACTGTGTTGCACGCGCAACACCCAAATTGCGTAATTTCTACTGCCTTTGAGGCAAATTGGGTCAGCGTTTAGCCCCGCGTGTTGCGGGGTGAGTTGCTGCGCTTGCGCACCGCAATCTGTGGCAAACGGGGTGCAGACTCAATTGCATTGATTTTGTCAATCACGTCCTGGCGCCGCTGAGTCGATTCTTGTGCGGAGGTGGTTGCTGGCACGCTGGAGGCAGTGTCCACAAACTGCACAGCGCGCTGGGTGCCGGCTGACATCTGGTTTAACCGCGTCTTGAGCAGCTCCACCACTTCGTCGGCGGTCGCGGGCTGATCGTTGGCATGCCAGATGGCGATGTGCAAATTGAACAAATTAGGCTTGTCGGCCTTCTCAGACGCCCGCAGGCAAGATGAAATGACCTGCGTGCCCAATGAAGCCAGCGCCGTCCGGTTTACCGGCCCTTCAATGAGTACGACAAAATTTGATTCGTCGTAGCGTGCGGCTATGTCAATATCGCGCGCCACGCGCTGCAGCAGTTTGCCAAAAAGCGCCAGAGTGTCAGCGCGCTGTGTTGAGCCCAGTGTGTTGATGTTTTTGTTGTAGTCCACCCAGCGAAGCATCATCACTCCGCAGTTGAGTTTGAGCCGGTCGGCGCGCAGCAACAAGCCAGGTAAATGTACTTTGACCACGCTGGCCAATCGCAAGCCGGTGGCGGCGTCATAGGTTTCCAGCGCAACCCGTCTCTCGTTGGTCAGCAATGACGCGCGGCTGCGCCAGACCAGCGCCAAAAACAGCCACATCAATCCGGCTTGGGTCAAGAAAACGCTGGCGGTTTGGGCGGTATCGGCTTGCAGCAGCCAGCCGTAGTTGTACGCCAGGCGGCTGGAAGCTGCGGCCGCCAGGGGCACCAGGCCGCCCAGAAGCCACAGGTTCCAGCGTTGCCCCTTCAGGCACAGCCAAACCAGCGAGCCGATGACGGACGTCAGCACAAATGCAAACCAGCCATTGAAGAGGTCGCGCGGCAAATCACTTTGCGTGGTCAGCGTGATACCGGCCAGCAGCAGGCTGCCCAAAACAGCAAACCCCAAAAGTCGGTATACCACCGTGCTGGTGGCTTTTGCATAGCTGGCCTGGGCGCAAAACCAGCTGCCTGCTGCCAGCGCCAGCAGGGGCGCAGTCCACCGCATAGCCCGGTTGAGGTACAGGCTGTCTGGCCATATCCGCCAGCCGCCGTAGCCCATGATTACCAAATTGGTCAGCAAAATGGATGCGACGAATGCGCCGAGTGAGAAAAACACCGTGTCGTTGGCAAGCCGGTCGGACGCGATGCAGACCACGATCAAAATGCTGCACATGCCAAACATCACCCCGATGAGTGTGCCGATGCGCGACGCACCGTCGGCAAAGTCAATCGGACTGATCAGCGAAGGGCGCTCGGAAATTGGGCCGCTGTGTTCAAACCGCATAAAGTACGTTTGCGGTGTGCTGCGACTTTGCACTTCAAAGCTCGGCGCACGGGTGCGCAAGCTCCAGAGTGCGGGCGCAATAGACATGCCGGCGGCTTGCGCCCGCCACGCCCCGTCGGGGCCAGCGCTGTACAGGCTGACTTTTTCAATGGTGATCTTTGGGACGCGGACGATCCAGCTCTGCGGAACTGCTGTTGCTGCCAGAGTGAAACTGGCCCACACGTCGTTACCGTTTGCCGTTGGCAGCGCAGTGCTGGCGGTGTAGGGTTGAAAAGTCCACAGGGCAGGACTTGCAATAAACGCTTCGGGCAAGGTGGGCGCCGCTGACCCCAGTGCTGCCACCCATTGCAGCGGCTGGCTTAGTGCGGGTTGAACGCTCTTTGTATACAGGCGGTCAAATTCTTGCGCGCTGCACAGGCTTGCGGACAGCAGCCATAAAAGAACAAATCTGAATACCAAAAAGCGCATCGAAAAAGTGCTGGTAGTTTTTTAAACGGAAATAGTAACCAATCGGGTCGGGTTTCTGACAAAACGGTCAAGATTTCAGGCAAAGTTGTGCAATTAATGCCATAAAAACGAGGGTCAATTCACCCCTCAAACAACAGTTGCAGACCTGACGTACGGCTTTGCGTGGCCAAAAGGGCGCGAAAGATCTAATCAGAGCTTTGAATCTTCGTCCAACCGGAGTCGGCTGACAATCCAGCACGCACCTGCAATCAGAATAATTGCGCCGCTTTCGTACAGCAAGATGGACGGATCCCCCTCTTTGCCCTGCAGAATAATCAGGCGGCTGAGCGCCGTCATGGCGATGAACAGCGGAATGGTGATCGGAATGCGGTGGCTTGCGTAAAAAGCGCCCAGCATGCCCAGCACCTCAGCGTAAATAAACATCAACAGCAGATCTTTGAGTTCAACCCGCCGGTTGTCAATTAGCAGCATCACTTCTTGCGCCATGGCCGCCACGGTGAAAAACGCAATGATGACCAGGAAAGACTTCTCGACGAAATGAATGATGCTCTTGACGTTCATCGGCTACTCCTAAATATATAGCTACTTGCGCCCGATTCTATTGCGCCAGAGGCATAAAAGGCTATAAATATTACATTTTTGCCTGAAACACCAGCCCGGCATGCTCACGCAGCGCGTGAAACTTGATTTTGGGCCACTGCTGCTCTACCGCCCGCAGCGTGGCGCTGTGGTCAACCAGCAAAGTCGGCGCGTCTACCGCGTCAAGCGCGACGCGGTGGGCGTTGGCGTCCATGAATTTTTTCAGCTCGTTCGCATCGTCACTGGTCACCCAGCGCGCCAGGTTGAAATTGCTCGGCATGATGCGGGCTTTGACGCCGTATTCATGCTCCAACCGGTGCGATACCACTTCAAACTGCAACTGACCAACGGCGCCCAGCAGCAGCAATGAGCCTGCGATGGGGCGAAAGACCTGAATCGCGCCTTCTTCGCCCAACTGCGTCAAGCCAGCCCGCAACTGCTTGGTACGCAACGGGTCGGCGACTTCAACGGCGCGGAACATTTCAGGGGCAAAAAACGGCAAGCCGGTGAACTGCAGCGCTTCGCCTTCGGTCAGCGTGTCACCCAGTTGCAGCACGCCGTGATTCGGGATGCCGATGATGTCACCTGCAAAAGCGGTATCCAGCAACTCGCGGCGCTGGCTCATGAAGCTGACCACCGTGTTGGGGCGCAGCTCTTTGCCACTGCGCACCACTTTTAACTTCATGCCGCGCGTGAACTCGCCACTGGCGACGCGCAAAAACGCGATGCGGTCACGGTGGGCGGGGTCCATGTTGGCCTGGATTTTAAAAACCACACCCGAAAACTTTTTCTCTTCCGGGTGAACCACCCGCTGCATGGCGGTGCGGTCAGCGGGGGCAGGGGCCAGGTCAACCAGCGCGTCCAGCACTTCTTGCACGCCGAAGTTGTTGATGGCCGAGCCAAAGAACATGGGTGTTTGCTTGCCAGTTAAAAACAGCTCGCGGTCGAATTGTGGCGTGGCACCTGCGACCAGTTCAATCTCGCCTTTGGCTTGTTCGTACTCTGCGCCAAAGCGCTTGGCGGCCTCGGCATTGTTCAAGCCCGCCAAAATTTCATCGTCGCCGCCGGCTTTGTCTTCACCGGGGCTGAAGACGCGCATCCGGTCTTCGCGTCGGTCATACACACCGTGGAACAGCTTGCCCATGCCCACAGGCCAGGTGAACGGCACCACGGCCATGCCCAGCTCGCGTTCGATCTCGTCCATCACCGTCATCGGGTCTTGCACCTCGCGGTCCATCTTGTTGACGAAGGTGAGGATGGGCGTGCCGCGCGCCCGGCACACTTGCAGCAGGCGGCGGGTTTGCGGTTCAACACCGTTTGCTGCGTCAATCACCATCAAGGCGGCATCCACCGCCGTCAATACGCGGTAGGTATCTTCTGAAAAATCCTGGTGGCCGGGGGTATCTAACAGGTTGATCACGCAGTCGCGGTATTCCATCTGCATGACCGATGACGCCACGGAAATGCCGCGCTGCTTTTCAATTTCCATCCAGTCGGACGTAGCGTGGCGTGCGGCCTTGCGGGCTTTGACACTACCGGCAATCTGAATCGCGCCTGAGAACAGCAGCAGCTTTTCAGTCAGCGTGGTTTTGCCCGCGTCGGGGTGAGAGATGATGGCAAACGTGCGGCGGCGTTTGACTTGTTTTTCAATTTCGGTGAATTCGTGCGGTGAGGACATAACTCTTGATTATCGGTGACGCGGGATGGCCCCCACGCTTTTCACTGCGTGTAATACGCTGCACCCGAAGGGGCCGCTGCGCCTGCAGTCCGGCAAAGTCGGCTCTGCGGCCCTGGCAGGTTGGAAAGCCATCTTTGATGCGCTTAATCAGCTTGCCGGGCAAAGCGCGGCTGCCGAACACCGTCAATCACCACTTCTTCATTGAACATGGCCGCGGGGCGCACCCACAGGCCGTGCTCGCCATACAGGGCGCGGTACAGCGTCATGGGTTGCAAATCCTCACTGTGGCGCACCGTGCCCATCACTTCGTAAAGCATGCCTTTGTAGTGTTTATAAAGGCCCGGCGGGGTGGTGATGAGGGGCGGAAGTTGATCAGACATGGGGGTTCTTAAAGCGGAGTGGGACAATACGAGGATGCATCCTAAAGCCCTTCTCGACAGTTGCTCTGACTTACTCAAGCACGTACTCAAATTTGACCAACCCGCCGACATGATGTTGTCGAAGTATTTCCGCGAGTTTCGCCTCGGGCCGCGTGAGCGCACGACCTTGGCCGAAACTGTGTACGGCGTGCTGCGCAAGAAAAATCTCTACACCTACCTGGCGCAACACGGCCATGGTGCACCAGAGCGGCGGCTGGCTATTCTTGGGTTTGCTGCGGACAGAGAGTTTTTAATGGCCGCCCTGACCGACCAGGAAATGGACTGGCTCAAGCGCTGTGGCCAAGTCAAGCCTGAAGACTTGATGGAACTGCATCGCCACAACCTGCCGAATTGGCTGGTTGAGCCGCTGAAAACCCAACTTGGCCATGATTTTTGGCCTTTGGTTGAAAGCCTGAATGCCCCGGCTGGCCTGGATCTGCGTGTCAATACCCTCAAAGACAAACGCGCCGATATTCAAAAAGAGCTCAGTAAAGCCGGTCTTAAAACCACCGCGACGCCTTATTCGCCGTGGGGGTTGCGGCTGGCCGATAAATCTCAATTGGGCAAGCTTGACGCTTTCACGCGCGGGGCAATTGAAGTGCAAGACGAAGGATCGCAATTGCTGGCGTTGCTGGTAGATGCCAAGCGCGGCGAGATGGTGGTGGATTTCTGTGCTGGTGCCGGCGGCAAAACCCTGGCGCTTGGTGCAACCATGCGCAGCACCGGGCGGCTGTACGCGTTTGACACGTCGGGTCACCGCTTGGCGGCGCTCAAGCCGCGCCTGGCCCGAAGTGGGTTGTCTAACGTGCATCCGGTGGCAATTGCGCATGAGCGCGACGACCGCATCAAGCGCCTGGCAGGCAAAATCGACCGGGTGTTGGTTGATTCGCCTTGTTCTGGCCTGGGTACGCTTAGGCGCAACCCCGACCTGAAGTGGCGCCAGAACCCGAAAGCCATCGAAGAACTGGTGGCCAAGCAAACTGCCATTTTGCAGAGCGCTGCTAGGCTTTTAAAGCCCGGCGGACGGCTGGTTTATGCCACTTGCAGTGTGTTGCGCGAAGAAAATGAAGCGATTGCTGAAGCCTTTTCAGCGGCCAATATTGACTTCAACCCCCTTGAAGTTGGCCCTATTCTGACCCATTTAGGGGTGGAGCATGCACCAACACTCTGCAGCGGTTCTTATCTCAGGTTGTGGCCTAACAAGCACCAAACCGACGGATTTTTCGCTGCGGTTTGGCAAAAGAAGTCGGCTGATTAGTAATTTTTAACGGATTTAAGGCTAATTTAAAGACATAAAACAGGATTTTCTGGATTTTGATGCGATTAATGGGCGAGCCTGATGTGTGCTGGCAGTAATTCGCCGATAAGCCTAGAATAGTGAGATTGTTTCGACGTTTGCAAAACGACACTTCGCCGTTTTAATGCAAAGTCCCCTTAAAGGATACTTATGATGTTGTTTGACGCCGGCCTGGAATGGCTGGCTCATGGTCTGCTTGCTGCAAGCTGGTGGCAAATCGTGCTGTATGCGCTGGTCACCACGCACATCACCATTGCCAGCGTGACTATCTATTTGCACCGGCACCAGGCGCACCGCGCCATGGATTTGCACGCGCTGCCAGCGCATTTTTTCCGCTTGTGGCTATGGCTGGGTACGGGCCAGGTAACTAAAGAGTGGGTGTCAATTCACCGCAAGCACCACGCCAAATGCGAAACACTCGAAGATCCGCACAGCCCACAGGCACACGGTATTGAAAAAGTCTTCTGGCAGGGCGCTGAGTTGTACCGCGCCGAAAGTAAAAACAAAGAGACGATGACCAAATACGGTCACGGCACACCCAACGACTGGATCGAGCGCAATGTGTACACCCGCTACAGCTGGCAGGGCGTTGGCTTGATGATGATCATCAATCTCGCGTTGTTCGGTGCGGCTGGCCTGGCTGTCTGGGCGGTGCAAATGGTGTGGATTCCCGTGACGGCGGCGGGCATCATCAACGGTATCGGCCATTATTGGGGTTACCGCAATTTTGAATCTTCTGATGCAAGTACCAACATTTCACCGTGGGGCATCATGATTGGCGGTGAAGAGCTGCACAACAACCACCACACGTACCCGACGTCGGCCAAGTTTTCAGTCAAACCGTATGAGTTTGACATCGGCTGGGTCTACATCCGCGCACTGGAGAAAGTGGGCCTGGCGAAGGTCAAAAAAGTGCCGCCGAAAATGCAACTCGGCGCTGTCACACCTGTAGCCGACGAAAAAACGCTAGAGGCTTTGATTGCGCACCGCTATGAAGTCATGGCGGGCTATGCAAGTGCGCTGCGCAATGCCGGTCGCGCTGAGATCGCCGCCTTGAAGTCCCGCAACGCCGATGCGTCGGTTCTGCGCAAAGCCAATCGATGGTTGCATCGCGACGACGACAAAGTGCCAACTTCAGCCAAAGAGCAATTGGCGCAAGTTAGAGCTGAGCACCCGGTGCTCGACAAAATGGTCATCATGCGGGAAGAGTTGCGGTTGATGTGGCTGTCAACGTCAGCCTCCCGCGAGCAGTTGACTGCCGACCTGCAGGCCTGGTGTCGCCGCGCCGAAGAAAGTGGAATCTTGGCATTGCATGAGTTCTCAATGAAGTTGCGCGCCGCTAGAGCCTAAACGCCGCGCAAACCCATTCAGGTCGCTATGACGTGTTAACGTCAGAGCGGCTTTTTTTATTGGTGGGATTTAATTTAGCTGGAGTGACTCAGCTGGAACGTGATTCCAGTGTAAAAGCCAGGCTTGGAGATGATCTGGGGCCGACTCTGAAAGGAAGCTTGAAGCTGGTCGTAAAACCAGGCGATAAAAGCTGACACACCAATCAGGCGTAAAAAAAACCGCTTGGCATTGCTGCCAGCGGTTTTTTAGTGAAGCATAGAAACCCTTGAATTACTTCAACTTGATTTCTTTGTATTCCACGTGCTTGCGTGCTTTCGGATCAAATTTCATGATCAGCATTTTGTCCGGAGTGGTTTTCTTGTTTTTGGTGGTCGTGTAGAAGTGACCTGTGCCGGCGGTTGATTCCAGCTTGATTTTTTCGCGTGCGCCTTTAGCCATGATTGTTCTCCTTAGCCTACAACTTAAACTTCACCGCGGGCACGAAGATCGACCAGAATCACATCGATCCCTTTTTTGTCAATCAAGCGCAGACCAGCACTGGTAATACGCAGGCGCACCCAACGGTTTTCGGTTTCGACCCAAAAGCGGCGGTATTGCAAGTTCGGCATAAACCGACGCTTGGTTTTGTTGTTGGCATGGGAAACATTGTTTCCTACCATCGGGCCTTTGCCCGTTACCTGACAGACGCGTGCCATGAGCACTCTCCGTAAAAAAATGAAATCGGATGCGAAAAAGCAAAGACGGCTTTTCCAGCGAAGTCTCAGATTATAGCCTGAAATCTGGAAAATACCATCAAGCCTGGCGGCAAAGTTAAGAGCTTTGCTCGAGAAACCGCTGAGCGTCCAGCGCAGCCATGCAACCCGTGCCTGCACTGGTAATTGCCTGCCGGTAAATGTGGTCTTGCACATCACCCGCTGCAAACACGCCTGGCACGCTTGTCATGGTGGCAAAGCCGTCCAGGCCGGTTTTGGTAATGATGTAGCCGCCTTTCATGTCTAGCTGGCCGGTAAAGATGTCGGTGTTGGGCTGGTGGCCGATGGCAATGAAGCAGCCCTTCAATGCAATGTCGTGCGTTGACGCGTCGGCGGTGCTTTTCAGACGCACGCCAGTCACTCCGCTGGCGTCGCCCAAGACCTGTTCCAGCGTATTGAAGGTCTTCAGCTCAATCTTCCCGGCCTTGACTTTTTCATGCAGCTTGTCGACAAGAATTGCCTCAGCTTTGAATTTGTCACGGCGGTGGACGAGGTAAACCTTGCTGGCAATGTTGGACAGATACAGCGCTTCTTCAACAGCAGTGTTGCCGCCGCCAACGACGCAAACGTCTTGCTCGCGATAGAAAAAACCATCGCAGGTTGCGCAGCCTGACACACCTCGACCCATGAAAGCGGTTTCGCTTTCCAGGCCCAAATATTTGGCCGATGCGCCAGTGCAAATGATCAGCGAATCGCAGGTGTACACACCGCTGTCGCCGGTCAAGGTGAAGGGGCGCTTTGAAAAATCAACTGTATGAATGTGGTCAAAAACAATTTTGGTTTTAAAGCGCTCAGCGTGCTCCAAAAACCGCTGCATCAGCTCGGGACCTTGCACGCCCTGCGCATCGGCGGGCCAGTTGTCAACATCGGTGGTGGTCATAAGCTGGCCACCCTGAGCTATTCCGGTAATCAACACCGGATTCAAATTGGCGCGTGCAGCATAAACAGCTGCGGTGTAACCCGCCGGGCCTGAGCCCAAAATAAGCACTTTGGAATGGTTCATGGTGAAAGTTGGGATAAATTTCTGTTGTCAGTTACAGTTCAATTGCAACTATGGTGATAAAAACACGCACTTGGCAAATGGTGCCGACTGGCTGAAAAACCAGTCGCGTTAATGGTTAATGCGTTAAACGAATTGAGGAGATGGCGATGTCGACGATGGTATCCAACCTTGAGCTAATCCGCCGGGTTCCGCTTTTTTCGATGCTGACCGCCAGTCAGGCTGAGTCAGTCGCTGACGCCGTCATCAAATCCAGGTTCAAGCGCGGTGAGGCCATTGTCGAGCAAGGAAAAAAGTCAAATGCCCTGGCCATCATTTTGACAGGAAGAGCGCGCGTTATTACCACCGACGGCCGCGGCCGCGAGGTGATTTTGGCGTCGATGCAGCCTGGCGATTACATCGGCGAGATGAGTCTGATTGACAACGAGCCACATTCAGCTACCGTGCGCGCAGAAGTGCAAACCGACGTGCTGATACTTGGGCGGCTTGAGTTTGCGCGCTGCCTTCCGGAGAATTCATCGATGGCTTATGCGGTGATGAAGGGATTGGTGCAGAGACTGCGCCATGCTGACCGCAAGATTGAATCGTTGGCATTGATGGATGTTTACGGCCGCGTGGCACGCACACTGCTCGAGTTTGCAGTACTGGATGACCAGGGCAATGCGGTGATTAAAGACCGAGTTTCACGCCAGGATCTGGCCAAAATGGTGGGAGCGTCCCGCGAGATGGTCAGCCGAGTGATGAAAGACCTTGAGGACCGCGGCTTCATTGAGACCCGGGCTGATGGCTCGATGGTTGTCAAGGAAAGACTCAACGCGTTGGGGTGATTTCCATCGCCTCCAGACCCGCAAGGCCCAGTGATTCTTGTGGATTCATTTCAGCCAAATAGCGTTGCAATTCGTATCGCGACGCCAAGCGCCACCTTGAGTGCGTTAAGCTCTTGCGTGGCATGACATATTCCCTAGACACCCTCAATTCCCGTAATTCTGCAAGCCCGGCAGAGCCCAGCGGATTCAACCGATTTACCCAAGAACTTGGCCTGGTTTTTGGGCTGCTTGGCCTGGTGTTCTGGCTGGCTGCGCTGCTGAGCTATTCCGCGCGCGATGCTGCATGGTCAACTTCCGGTGCGGCGCAAATCGTTGGTGCGGCTGGCTTGAGCAACTGGGGCGGGCGCTTGGGTGCATACCTTGCCGATGCAAGTTATTTCTTGTTTGGCTTCTCGGCATGGTGGCTTCTTGCGGCGGGCGCTCGCGTCTGGCTGGCTACTTTGGCACGCTGGCTGCGCGGCGACGCGCATGTTCTGGCAGCTTGGGGCCGCACCACCTTTTGGGTTGGCCTGGCGGTGCTGATGATGGCAAGCGCAGGGCTGGAATGGTCACGGTTGTATCGTTTTGAGGGCAAGCTGCCAGACCACGCAGGCGGCGCTCTGGGCTACCTGGTCGGCCACCTGGGCGTGAA
The DNA here is from genome assembly GCA_031386895.1 of Polaromonas sp. Lineage (GTDB taxonomy): Bacteria > Pseudomonadota > Gammaproteobacteria > Burkholderiales > Burkholderiaceae_C > Polaromonas. The sequence continues at coordinate 28,901 of JANNCT010000075.1, read as the reverse complement.
ATGGCTTGGCTTTTCTGGCTCTGGCCTGGTATTGATTGCGCTCGGCATCGTGGCTGCCGCGAGCGTTTTTCGCTTTTCATGGGCACATACCGCGCAGCGCCTGGGCCAGTGGCTGACGAATCTGGTGGAATTGCGGCGGGAAAAGCGCGAAGTGGCGCAAGATGTAGCGGTTGGTAAAAAAGCCGCGCAAGAACGTGAAGACACCCTGGTTGACGAACGCATCGAAATCAAGGAGCACCACCCGAGGCCTGTGGTCATCGAGCCGACGCTGGTGGATATTCCAAAGAGCGAACGCGTTGTCAAAGAAAAGCAAAAACCGCTTTTCAGTGAAATGCCCGACTCCAAACTGCCGCAGGTAGATCTGCTCGATGGCGCGCTGGCCAAGCAGGAAACCGTTGCGCCTGAAACGCTGGAAATGACGTCGCGCCTGATCGAGAAAAAACTCAAGGATTTCGGCGTTGAAGTGCGCGTGGTAGCTGCGGCGCCCGGCCCGGTGATTACACGCTATGAGATTGAGCCCGCAACCGGCGTAAAAGGCTCGCAAGTGGTCGGCCTGGCGAAAGATTTGGCTCGTGCGCTCAGCCTGGTGTCAATTCGCGTGATTGAAACCATTCCCGGCAAAAACTACATGGCACTCGAATTGCCCAACGCAAAACGGCAATCCATTCGGCTGAGCGAGATTTTGGGCTCGCAGGTCTACAACGAAGCCAAGAGCCTGCTCACCATGGGTCTGGGTAAGGACATTGGCGGCCACGCGGTAGTGGCTGACCTTGCAAAGATGCCGCACTGCCTGGTAGCTGGCACAACTGGTTCGGGCAAATCGGTTGGTATCAACGCCATGATTTTGAGCTTGCTCTACAAAGCCGACGCCCGCGACGTGCGGCTGCTGCTGATTGACCCCAAGATGCTGGAAATGAGCGTTTACGAGGGCATTCCGCATCTGCTTTGCCCTGTGGTCACTGACATGCGTCAGGCCGCACACGGCCTGAACTGGTGCGTGTTTGAAATGGAAAAGCGCTATAAGTTGATGAGCAAACTGGGCGTGCGCAATTTGGCAGGCTACAACGTCAAAATTGCCGACGCCAAGATCAAAGGCGAGTTTATCTACAACCCGTTTAGCCTGACGCCGGACCAGCCCGAGCCGCTCGAGCGCCTGCCCTACATCGTGGTGGTAATCGACGAGCTGGCCGACCTGATGATGGTGGTGGGTAAAAAAATTGAAGAGCTGATTGCGCGGCTGGCGCAAAAAGCCAGAGCTGCCGGAATCCACTTGGTGCTGGCCACCCAGCGCCCCAGCGTCGATGTGATTACCGGCCTGATCAAAGCCAACATACCAACGCGACTGAGCTTTCAGGTCTCCAGCAAAATCGACAGCCGCACCATCCTGGACGAAATGGGCGCTGAGGCGCTGCTGGGCATGGGCGACATGCTCTACAAAGCAGGTGGCTCGGGCATACCGGTGCGCGTGCACGGCGCTTTTGTGAGCGACGAAGAAGTCCACCGTGTGGTGGCCTATCTGAAGTTGCAAGGGGAACCTAACTACATTGAAGGCATCCTAGAAGGCGGCGTAGCTGATGGCGAAGGCGGTGATCTTGGCGGTGATTTAAGCGAAAGTGGCGGCAAAGGTGACGAGAAAGATCCGATGTACGACCAGGCAGTAGAGATCGTTTTGAAAAATCGCAAAGCATCCATTTCACTTGTTCAGCGGCACCTGAAGATTGGCTACAACCGCTCTGCACGCATGCTCGAAGAAATGGAGAAGGCAGGTTTGATCAGTGCCATGTCGGGCAGTGGTCAGCGTGAAATTTTGGTGCCTGCAAGGGCGGAGTAATGATGTCAAGTTTCGTCTCAAGATTATTGATTGCAGGCTCAATCGCTATTATTTCAATAGCTTCTTGCGCCCAAGAAACGGGCGCTACAGGCCTAAATGGCTTGCAAAGTCTGGAAGCCTTCGTCAAAAACACCAAAAGTGGGCGTGCAGCATTTACCCAGGTGGTGACCAGCCCTGCCAAAGAAGGTCAGGCTGCAAAGACGAAAACATCTACCGGTACGTTTGAATTTTTGCGTCCCAACCGCTTCAAGTTTTTGTATAAGAAGCCGTTTGAACAATCCATAGTCTCGGACGGACAAACGCTGTGGCTGCACGATGTGGATTTAAACCAGGTGACTGCCCGCAAGTTGGCCCAAGTGCTCAACGGCACTCCGGCGGCTGTGATTGCGGCAGCGGCTGATTTGAAAGGTCTGCAGGCCGATTTCACGCTCACGCCACTGCCCGATAAATCTCCGGTGGCTGCTGGTGTGCAGTGGGTAAATGCAGTACCGAAAACCAAAGATGGCCAACTGCAAAGCATCGCGGTAGGGTTGAAAACCACCGATAAAGGTGTCGAGCTTGCGGCCCTTGAAATTCTCGACAGTTTTGGGCAGCTCTCGGTCATGACCTTTGCGCGGTTTGAAATTAACGCAGCGCTCACCGGCACCGGTTTTCAGTTCAAACCGCCAGCCGGCGCGGACGTGAGCAAGCAATAGCTTTTCGCTGCTCAGGCAGCGCAAAAAAATGGCGCAAAGTCAATCTGCAAAGATCAATATTCCCCTTGCAGAGCGGCTTCGCCCGCAAACGCTCGCGGACGTGATTGGCCAGCAACATTTGCTGGGCGACGGCATGCCGCTGCGCATAGCGTTTGAGTCCGGCCAGCCGCACAGCTGCATTCTGTGGGGCCCGCCCGGCGTCGGCAAAACCACCATCGCAAGGCTGATGGCGAACAGTTTTGATGCGCACTTCATCACCATATCAGCAGTGCTGGGCGGCGTAAAAGAGATCCGTGAAGCGGTGGAGCAGGCGAACGTTTGGCTCGCCCAACGTGGAGACTTTGGCGGCGATCAAGGCAAACGCACGATTGTTTTTGTCGATGAGGTGCACCGCTTTAACAAAAGCCAGCAAGACGCATTTTTGCCGCATGTTGAAAGTGGACTGTTCACATTTATTGGCGCCACCACCGAAAACCCTTCGTTTGAGGTCAATGCAGCCCTGTTGTCGCGCGCCGCTGTGTACGTGTTGCAACCGCTGAATAGCGACGATTTAAAGAAAATTGTGGCCGTAGCGCTCAATTTACGGGCGCTAGCAGCTATTGAAAGCGTAGCAGATGATGCTATTGAACGTTTGGTCGCCTACGCCGACGGCGATGCGCGGCGACTGCTAAATACGCTTGAATCGCTGGCAGTGTCGGCAAGCAACGAGAAATCTGGCGCAGTCACCGACGTAACGGATGCGTGGGTACTCAAAGTGCTCGGCGAAAAAATGCGCCGTTATGACAAGGGCGGCGAGGTGTTCTACGACACGATTTCTGCGCTGCACAAATCGGTTCGCGGCTCTGACCCCGACGCCGCACTGTATTGGCTCATGCGCATGCTCGACGGTGGTGCAGAACCCAAATACATGGCGCGCCGCCTGATTCGGATGGCCAGTGAAGACATAGGCCTGGCAGACCCCCGCGCACTGCGGCTGGCACTGGACGCGGCTGAAGTTTATGAGCGGCTGGGCTCGCCTGAAGGCGAGCTGGCGCTGGCCGAATGTGTGCTGTACCTGGCGATGGCGCCCAAATCAAACGCGGTGTACGTAGCATTTAATGAAGCTAAAGCGCTGATCAAAAAAGGCGGCACATTGCCAGTGCCCATGCACCTGCGAAACGCGCCTACCAAGCTGATGAAAGAGCTGGACTACGGCAAAAACTACCGCTACGCGCACAACGAAGCCGATGGCTTTGCGGCAGGTGAAAACTACTTTCCTGAGGGTATGGCGGCACCAGAGTTTTATCGGCCTGTGAACCGTGGGCTGGAAATACGCATTGCTGCAAAGCTGGCGGAACTCAAGCATAAAAATATGCGGGATTCGCCTTGAAAATTTTGAACCGTTAACCGCATTTTCAAGGGTTAACCCCGCGAAAAGTGCATGCATGGCGCGATTCTCGCTACGCTACCGTGACTACAATTCGCGCACCGCTGACCCGGGCCTTCCGAGCTTGCAACGGGTACCAGCTATTGTTTTTTTGATTTCGGTTTACTTTGGGGTAAGTTATGGATGTATTACTGCAGCAGATCATCAATGGTCTGGTTTTGGGCAGCATGTACGCGCTGATCGCATTGGGCTACACCATGGTGTACGGCATCATTAATTTGATCAATTTTGCGCACGGTGAGGTGCTGATGGTGGGCGCGCTCACGAGCTGGACCATTATTGGCATCATGCAAACTTCCATGCCCGGCACGCCCGGCTGGATTATTTTGTTGATATCCATGTTGATAGCTTTTGTGGTGTGTGCTGCGCTGAACTTTGTAATTGAAAAGGTCGCTTACCGGCCGCTGCGCAACGCGCCCAAGCTGGCGCCGCTGATCACTGCCATTGGCATGTCGTTGTTGCTGCAAACGCTGGCAATGATCATCTGGAAGCCAACTTACAAGTCCTACCCCACTTTGTTGCCGTCCCAGCCGTATGAATTTGGCGGCGCGGTCATTACTGTCACGCAGATTTTTATTTTGGGTGCCACCGCTATTTCTCTGGCGATTTTGATGTGGCTGGTGCACTACACGCGGCTTGGCCGCGCCATGCGCGCTACTGCAGAGAACCCACGCGTTGCTGCGCTGATGGGTGTGCGGCCCGACACCGTGATTTCAGCTACCTTCATCATCGGCGCTATTTTGGCTGCGCTTGCTGGGGTGATGTATGCGTCAAATTACGGAACTGCGCAGCACGCCATGGGTTTTTTACCTGGGCTTAAAGCATTTACCGCAGCCGTGTTTGGCGGCATTGGCAACCTGGGCGGTGCCGTGCTCGGCGGCATTTTGCTGGGGCTGATTGAGTCCATTGGTGCGGGCTACATTGGCCCGTTGACGGGCGATGTGCTGGGCAGCCAGTACACCGATATTTTTGCCTTTATTGTGCTGATTTTTGTGCTCACGCTGCGCCCACAAGGCCTGCTGGGTGAACGTGTAGCCGACCGGGCTTGACGCAATTAAAACGCCATCGAGATCATCATGAAATCTAACAAAAACGTAACTTATTTGCTGATGGGGCTGGCCCTTTTGGTGCTGCCTTTGTTCCTGCAGTTCGGCGGCAATGCCTGGGTGCGCATTGTCGACATGGCACTGCTGTATGTACTGCTGGCGCTGGGCTTGAACATTGTGGTGGGCTATGCAGGGCTGCTCGACTTGGGCTATGTCGCGTTTTTTGCGGTGGGAGCGTACTTGGCTGCGCTGCTCGGCTCACCGCATTTGCTACTAGCGTTTCCCGAGCTTGCTGCCATGTTCCCCAACGGCTTGCATCTGCCTATCTGGGTGGTTATTCCGCTCTCGGCTGCGTTGGCTGGGTTGTTTGGCCTGGTGCTGGGCGCGCCAACCCTGAAATTGCGCGGCGACTACCTGGCCATCGTCACCCTGGGCTTCGGTGAAATCATCCGCGTATTTTTGGCCAACCTTGACAGGCCGTTCAACATCACCAACGGCCCAAAGGGTATCAACCAGATCGATTCCATCAAGTTTTTTGGCTTTGACCTTGGTGTCGACCATGTGTTTTTTGGCGTCACCGTCAACTCTGTGTCGATGTACTACTACCTGTTTTTGGCGCTCGTGGTCATTGCAGTGGTGCTCTGCCACCGGCTGGAAAATTCCCGCATTGGCCGCGCATGGATGGCGATTCGTGAAGACGAAATCGCCGCAAAAGCGATGGGCATCAACACGCGCAATTTGAAATTGCTGGCCTTCGGAATGGGCGCAACCTTTGGCGGCGTATCGGGCGCCATGTTTGCGTCGTTTCAGGGCTTTGTGTCGCCAGAGTCGTTCAGCCTGATGGAGTCTGTGATGATTGTTGCGATGGTGGTGCTGGGCGGTATTGGCTATTTGCCTGGTGTTGTTTTGGGCGCGCTGCTATTAGCCGCACTACCCGAAGTGCTGCGCTATGTCGCAGGGCCACTGCAGGTCATGACAGATGGACGGATCGACGCTGCCATTTTGCGGCAATTGTTGATTGCGCTGGCCATGATCACCATCATGCTGATGCGCCCGCGCGGCCTGTGGCCGTCGCCAGAGCACGGCAAGTCCTTGAATAAACCCGTGGGCAAAGTGCCTAGCAACACGATCAACCCGTAAGGACTGCGCACATGAGCGAAACTATTTTAAAAGTCTCAGGCGTGTCCAAGCGCTTTGGCGGCTTGCAGGCGCTGAGTGAAGTCGGCATACAGATCGAGCGTGGCCAGGTCTACGGTTTGATCGGCCCCAACGGCGCTGGCAAAACCACATTTTTCAATGTGCTGACTGGTTTGTACACCCCCGACAGCGGCACCTTTGAGCTGGCAGGCAAGCCGTACCAGCCCACGGCGGTGCACCAGGTTGCCAAGGCAGGCATCGCCCGCACGTTTCAAAATATCCGGTTGTTTGCAGAAATGACCGCGCTTGAAAACGTCATGGTGGGCCGACATGTCCGCACGCATTCAGGGCTGATTGGTGCGGTGTTTCGCACTGCAGGTTTTAAAAATGAAGAAGCCGCCATAGCCAAGCGTTCGCAAGAGCTTTTGGACTATGTTGGCATTGGCAAATACGCCGACTTCAAAGCCCGCACGCTGAGCTACGGCGACCAGCGCCGACTGGAGATTGCGCGCGCCCTGGCCACTGACCCGCAGTTGATTGCGCTGGACGAACCCGCAGCCGGCATGAACGCAACTGAAAAGGTGCAACTGCGCGAACTGATCGACCAAATCCGCAAAGACAACCGCACTATTTTGCTGATTGAGCATGACGTCAAACTCGTCATGGGTTTGTGCGACCGCGTCACTGTACTGGATTACGGTAAGCAGATCGCCGAAGGCATACCAGCCGACGTACAGAAAAACGAAAAAGTCATCACCGCGTATCTGGGTGGCGGTCACTGAGCACAAGGTTTCTTCATGAGCACAACACTACTAAAAATCACTGGCCTCCAGGTTGCTTACGGCGGCATCAAAGCCGTCAAGGGCGTGGACTTGCACGTCAATGAAGGCGAGCTGGTCACGCTGATTGGCTCCAACGGGGCTGGCAAAACCACCACCATGAAGGCGATTACCGGAACGCTGCCGCTGGCCGCCGGCGACATTGAATACCTGGGTAAAAGCATCAAGGGCAAAGGCGCCTGGGACTTGGTCAAGGACGGCCTGGCCATGGTGCCCGAGGGGCGAGGCGTGTTTGCCCGCATGACAATTATTGAAAACCTGCAAATGGGCGCTTATATCCGCACTGACAAGCCGGAAATTGCAGCGGATATGGAGAAGATGTTCACCATTTTTCCGCGCCTGCGTGAACGTAAAGACCAACTCGCCGGCACCATGAGCGGCGGTGAGCAGCAAATGCTGGCGATGGGTCGGGCGCTGATGAGCCGCCCCCAAGTGCTGCTGCTGGACGAGCCATCGATGGGCCTGTCACCGATCATGGTCGACAAGATTTTTGAAGTGGTGAAAGACGTTTCTGGCCAAGGCGTGACGATTTTGCTGGTGGAGCAAAACGCGAGTCGCGCGCTTGGCATTGCTGACCGTGGCTACGTCATGGAATCTGGCTCTGTGACTATGAATGGGGATGCCAAAGAGTTGCTGAATGATCCTCGGGTTAGGGCGGCTTATTTGGGTGAGTAATTCGGGTTTTGCGCTTTGGATACGGGCGCGGGTAGCTCTTTATCTGATAGCGGTTTACTTTGATACGTTTGCCGGGGTTGCCCGGCGGCAAGTCACTTGTCTTTTGCTTCGCCAAAAGAAAGTAACCAAAGAAAAGGCGACCCGGAGTCTGGGCCGCTTCGCGGTTCCTTGAAAAAGTTGGAGGAGCCGGAAAATTTAGAAACTTGTCCGCTTCGCGGCCTTCGGACATCTAAATTTTTTAATCCGTCTCCTCCAACTTTTTCAAGCCCAGCCAGGACGGGTTTGGGGAGTGCAATCGGATTCGGATTCGGAATCGGGGAGCAAGCAAGCGCGTAGCGCTTGCTTGCGAGTTCATCCCCGCTTTTCTACCCACCCCTTCTGTATGCGCTGAGGAGCGCAGGATTAGACGGATAAAATTTTAGATGTCCGACGGCGGCTTGCCGACTAGTTCCTAAAATTTCCGGCTAATCAGAGCACCGCAGGGTATCCGTAGCGCAGCGAAGGATCGCAGACAGTAGGGTCGCCTTTTCTTTGCTTACTTTCTTTTGGCGAAGCAAAAGAAAGTTAGTAGCAGCCGGGCTACCCCCGGCAAACGTATCAAAGCAAGCCGCTATTAATTAAAGAGCTGTCCATGCCCGTATTTCAGGCGCCAGAGCCCAAAAACATCAATCAACCCGAGCCCCAGAAGCCTTAACAACCTTTTCATACTTAGCCAACTCACTCCTCATAAACGTCCCAAACTGCTCAGACGTATTCCCAACAGGCTCCGCCATCAAAGCAGCAAACCGTGTCTTCGCTTCAGGTGAATTCACAGCCGCAACAAAGGCAGTATTTAACTTTGCAATCACATCAGGCGGCGTTGCAGCCGGGGCCACCAAACCCCACCACGTGTCAATCTCAAAACCCTTGAAGGTATCAGCAATCGGCGGTACGTCAGGCAACAGTGCGCTGCGTTGAGCGGTGGTCACGGCCAGTGCTTTCAGCTTGCCTGCCTTGATGTTTGCCGCTGCCGTGGCCAGGTTGTCAAAATTGAAATCTACCTGACCACTGAGCAGCGCCAGCTGCGCTGAGTTGCCGCCGTTGTACGGTATGTGCAGTGCGAATATGCCCGCCTGCGCCTTGAACATTTCACCCGCCAAATGCCCCGCACTGCCATTGCCGCCGCTGCCGTAGTTCAGCTTTGCCGGGTTGCCTTTGGCGTATTTAATCAAGTCCGCCAGCGTGTTAATTTTCAATCGGGCCGCAGTTTCGGTGTTGATCACCAATACATTCGGCACGCGCAGCATTTGCGTGATCGGTGCAAAGTCAGTGGCTGCGTTGTAAGGCATCTTGGCGTACTGCCACGGGTTGATCGCATGCGTGGCTACTGCGGCAATGCCGATGGTCAGGCCGTCAGGCGCGGCTTTGGCCACTGCATCTGCGCCAATATTGCCGCCGCCACCGGGCCGGTTTTCAATAATGACTGTGCCTAAAGTGACTTTGACCCGCTCGGCCAGCAGGCGGGCGGTGACATCTATCGGCCCGCCCGCAGCATAAGGCACGATGATGCGCATGACTTTGGTTTGCGCTGCAGCCAGTGTCGTGGCTGAAACAAATACAGCAGCAATCGCTAGCTGCTTGAAAAAGCGGTTGAGGTGTGGATAGTTCATACCCGGATTGTTGCAAAAACCCATGGCAGTTTGCCTTATGGCATTCCACTACGAACGCCACTTCTCCAATAGGCCTAAGCGGCTGCTACCGTTGCCATTGCCTTGTCTTTTTCGGTTACAAAAGAGTCGGCAAAAAACTCGTCTGCCGGCAAGCCCGCAGCAATGTATGCGGCTTGCGCAGAGTCCACCACAATCGGCGCGCCACAGGCATACACCTGATGAGCGCTCAGCTCCGGCAAGTCTTGCAGCACCGAGTTGTGTACAAAGCCGGTGCGGCCTGCCCAGGCATCTTCAGGTAGCGCGTCAGACACCACCGGAATGTAGGTCAGGTTAGGCATGGCGGCTACTTTTTCGAGCACCCAATCGTGCATGTACAAATCTGCTGGGCGCCTGCCGCCCCAGTACAGCACGGCAGGGCGCGTGATGCCTTTGACCTGCATGTGTTCAATCATGGCTTTGATCGGCGCAAAACCGGTGCCTGATGCTAAAAACACCATTGGCTTGGCGCTTTCTTCCCGCAGGTAAAAGCTGCCGAACGGGCCTTCAACGCGCAAAATTTCTTTTTCCTTCATGGCGCTGAAAACATGGTCAGTAAATTTGCCGCCCGGCGTGTGGCGCACATGCAGCTCAACGCCCGGGTTTTCAAGTTGCGTGTGCGGCGCATTGGCCATGGAGTAGGCTCGGCGGTCACCATCGCGCAATAAAAATTCAATGTATTGACCCGCGTGGTACTTGAACACATCGGCCGCAGGCAATTGCAAGCGAAGCACCATCACGTCGTGCGACAGTTTGGCCAGGCTTGCCACTCGCGTCGGCATTTTTTTGATCGGGAAGGCGCTTTCATCAGTGACTTGCCGCGACTCAATCACCACGTCTGAATGCGCCGTGCCGCAGCACGTCAAAATAAAACCCTGCTCGGCTTCTTCGGGCGAAAGAGCTTTAACCTGATGCGTGCCATGCGTGACCACGCCAGACACCTTTTTGCACTTGCAGGACCCGCAGGCGCCGTCTTTGCAGCCATAGGGCAGGCCAATGCCCTGGCGCATGGCGGCGGCGAGCAACGCCTCATCAGGGGTGGCAGTAAAGGTGCGTCCGCTGGGCTGAACGGTGATGTTAAAACTCATAAAAGCTGTCCTGTTGGTTATGCTTGGCGCTTGTTGTTCTGGTTTGTCGCTGCTGGCAGCGATTTCTTGCGGTTGACTCAATTTTGCCTTCAAATTCAAGTCCCCTTGGCGCACTGCCTGCGCGCTTTAGGCGCCAGCGCGTTTTAATCATCGGTTGTGGTGATGTGGGCCAACGCGCGGCGGCGTTGCTGCCCGCCCGCATAAACGTGATGGCTCTTACTTCATCGCCAGAGCGGCAAAGCGCGCTGCGTGACCAGGGCATCACCCCTTTGCCTGGCAACCTCGACAGCGCTGCAAGCTTGCGCCGCCTGTCTGGCCTGGCGCACCGCGTACTGCACTTGGCACCGCCGCCCAACGGCGACCCGAACAGCAAAACCGACCCGCGCACCCAGGCGTTGCTGCGCGCCCTTCGCCTGCGCAGCTTGCCTGTGGCACTAGTTTATGGCTCTACCAGTGGCGTGTACGGCGATTGCCAGGGCCGCTGGGTGGACGAGACCCAGACCGCGGCCCCTGACACGTCCAGAGCGCATCGCCGGGTGCATGCAGAGCGTGCGCTGCGCTGGTTTGGCCTCAGCACGGGGGTGGCCGTGCACGCCTTGCGCATTCCGGGTATTTACGCACCCAACCGCGAGGGCGGCACACCGCGCGCCAGGCTGGCCAAGGGCACGCCTGTTTTGCTGGCCGAAGACGATGTTTACACCAATCACATTCACGCTGACGACCTGGCCAGAGTCTGTTTGGCCGCGTTGTGGCGCGGGTTGCCGCAGCGGGTCACCAACGTCAGTGACGACACCGATTTAAAAATGGGCGACTACTTCGATGCGGCGGCTGACCTGTATGGCTTGGCGCGTCCATCCAGAATTTCACGCGCATTGGCAACCACCGAATTGCCCTCAATGCAAATGAGTTTCATGAGCGAATCACGCCGGCTGAGCAATGACCGAATGAAGCTGGAACTGAGGCTGGTTTTGCGCTACCCCACCGTGGCCGAGGGGCTTGTAGAAGATTAAGAGCGCTATAAAATAAATAGCTGCTTGCGCCCATATCTATTGGCCTAACGGCTGGGTTAATACTTGATTTGGACCAAATTTAGCTAATTTGGTGCCCGGGGCCGGAATCGAACCGGCACGCCTTGCGGCGCGGGATTTTGAGTCCCGTGCGTCTACCAATTCCACCACCCGGGCGACGCTGCTTGCAGCCTTAGATTATGGCACAGTAGTGGTCATGAACTATCCGACTCTCGAAGACGCCATTGGCCATACGCCGCTGGCCCGCATGCAGCGCATTGGCGCTTTTGACAATGCAGCGCGTGGCAACGTGATTCTGGGCAAACTGGAGGGCAACAACCCGGCGGGTTCGGTCAAAGACCGCCCGGCTATTGCGATGATCAAACACGCCGAGGAGCGCGGTGAAATCAAGCCTGGCGACACGCTGATTGAAGCCACCTCAGGCAACACCGGCATTGCGCTGGCTATGGCCGCAGCGATTAAAGGCTACCGCATGGTTTTGATCATGCCCGAAGACCTGTCGATAGAGCGTGCGCAAACCATGAAAGCTTTTGGCGCCGAGCTGATTTTGACGCCCAAAAGCGGCGGCATGGAAAACGCGCGCGACCTGGCCGAGCGCATGCAGACAGAAGGCAAGGGCAGGGTGCTTGACCAGTTTGCCAACCTCGACAACCCAAGGGCGCACTTCGAAACCACAGGCCCTGAAGTCTGGCAGGCTACAGGCGGCAAAGTCACGCATTTTGTGAGCGCGATGGGCACAACAGGCACCATTACAGGCGTATCCAGGTATCTGAAGGCGCAAAACCCGGCCATTAAAATTATTGGTGCGCAGCCGTCTGAAGGCTCGCGTATTCCCGGTATTCGCAAATGGCCCGAAGCCTATTTGCCCAAAATTTATGATCCCAGCCACATCGACGAGCTGATACTGGTAAGCCAAAGCGATGCAGAAGACATGTGCAGACGCATGGCGCGTGAAGAGGGAATATTTGCAGGCGTATCGGCCGCTGGTGCGTGCTGGGTAGCGCAAGAAGTTGCAAAAACTGTGACCAACGCGGTGATTGTGTTCATCGTCTGCGACCGGGGCGACCGCTACCTGTCCACTGGCATATTTCCGGCATAACGCATTAAAATATAATCATTTGGACCTGAAGCGCAATAAATACGTGCGTAAGCAGCTACTAAAAAAATAGCATCTAAAACCATGACACCTCCATTCAAATACTGCCCCCAATGTGCTACACCGCTTGAAATGGTGGTGCAACTTGAAGATGGCGGCGAAAAAGCCCGCCTGCGCTGCCTTGGCTGCGGCTACACACACTGGAACAACCCGACCCCGGTGCTGGCCGGGGTGGTTGAACTCAATGGCCAGATTTTGCTAGCACGCAACGCCGCGTGGTCAGGCCGCATGTTTGCACTCATCACCGGGTTTATGGAAGCCGGCGAAACCCCGCAGGGTGGCATCGCGAGGGAAATCAAGGAAGAAACGAATCTTGACACCACAGCGCTCAACCTGATTGGCGTGTATGACTTCCAACGCATGAACCAGATCATCATTGCTTACCACGCTGTGTGCACGGGTGATGTCAAGCTGTCACCCGAGCTGGCTGAGTACAAGCTTTATGACCCGGCAGATGTGCTGTGCTGGCCAGCAGGCACGGGCTATGCGATGGCTGACTGGCTGACGTCGCGCGGGCACACGCCAAAGTTTGTAGACTGGGCTAAAAAAGATGCCGCAACTGCTTAAAATTGAGGACTACTGAAAGACACCCATGCACATCGACAAAGAACTCGACACGCGCGGCCTGAATTGCCCGCTGCCTATTTTGAAAGCTAAAAAAGCGCTGACCGAAATGTTGAGCGGCCAGCTTTTGAGGGTGGTGTCCACCGACGCTGGATCGACCCGCGACTTTCAGGCGTTTGCCAAGCAAACCGGCAACGATTTGGTGGAACAACTCTCGGCGGGCGCCGACTTCATTCACGTCTTGAAGCGGCGTTAACGCCGTTAACGCCGCGCCGGGCGCTCAATCCAATTTGAGCGTTTTCAAATAATCTTTAAAGTGCGCTCCAACTTCAGCATGCTGTAAAGCCAGTTCAACGGTGGCTTCCAAAAAGCCTTCTTTGCTACCGCAATCGTAGCGCTTTCCCAAGTATTTATAGGCGTAAACGGCCTCTTTGCCCAATAGGCTGGCAATGCCGTCGGTCAATTGCAGCTCGCCGCCCACGCCTGGTTGCTGGCCGCGAATATGCGCAAAAACAGCTGGCGTCAGAATGTACCGGCCCGCCACCGCCATGCGCGATGGCGCAACTTCAGGCGCTGGCTTTTCCACCATGGCGCTGACCTGGGTGAGCCGCTCTCCGATTTTTTCGCCCGCCACAATTCCGTAGCGCCGGGTGTGCGCCTGCGGCACTTCTTGCACCGCCAGCACCGAGCGGCCAAGCACCGCAAACTGTTCTGCCATTTGCGCCAGCACCGGTTTGCCGTCGGCGGGGCCCACCATCAAATCGTCCGCCAGCAGCACCGCAAACGGCTCGTTGCCAACCAGATGTTCAGCGCACAGCACCGCATGGCCCAGGCCCAGTGAGCGGGGTTGGCGCACATAAGAAAAATCCATATCAGCGGGCTGCACCGAGCGCACCAGCGCCAACAACTTCAGTTTGCCTGCAACTTCCAGCTCGTTTTCAAGCTCGTAGGCGGTGTCAAAATGGTCTTCAATCGCGCGCTTGCTGCGGCCCGTGACGAAAATCATATGCCGAATGCCCGCGGCGTACGCCTCTTCAACTGCGTATTGAATCAGCGGTTTGTCGACCACGGGCAGCATCTCTTTGGGCTGCGCTTTGGTGGCAGGCAAAAAACGCGTACCCAGCCCGGCTACCGGGAACACTGCTTTTTTAAGATGGGTCGAATTTTCCATAGTCTTTCAGTTGGTTAGACCTAAAGTATTGCAGCACTTGCGCCTGCGTCCTGTCAGTCTTCGGACTACAAGCCTGCCAGACAACTTGCCAGCTATCAGCGCAGCATAGCCCGAATGCAGCATATCCCGAGCGCAGCATATCCCGAGCGCAGCATTTCACTAAGCGAGGCGAATCAACTGCTCGCGCAGCTTGTCTAATGTTGCGGTGAAATCTGCCAGGCGTTTGTGCTCTTGCGCCAGCACAGCCGGCGGCACTTTGCTCACAAATGCCTCATTGGCCAGCTTGATTTGCACCTTCACCAGCTCGCCTTCAAGGCGGGTGATTTCTTTGCCCAGGCGCAGTTTTTCGGCCCCCACATCGACTTCCATGTGCAGGCAAATTTTTGCATCGCCCACCACCAAAACGGGCGCAGCTTGCGCTGCCGCAGCCCAGGCGGCTTCGTTGTCGAACACGGTAACCTCACTGAGCTTGGCCAGCGCTTTGATGGCGGCGCTGCTTGCCGTCATAAACGCCGCATCTCCCACCACAAACAACGGCATGCGCGTCGCAGGTGACACCTTCATCTCACCACGCAATTCGCGCGTGGCATTCACCAGCGCTTTCAGCTTGGCCACATGCGCCTCAGCCGCTCCGTCAATCTTGTTCGGCTGGCTTTGCGGGTATGCGGCCTGTCCGATGTAGGTGGTTTTCTTGATGCCAGCAACTACTGCCACTTGCTGCCACAACGATTCCGTGATGAACGGAATTACCGGATGCGCCAAGCGCAAAATCGCCTCCAACGTGCGGATCAGCGTACGGCGTGTCGCGCGCTTTTGCGAGTCGTTGCCCGTCTGAATTTGCACCTTGGCAATCTCTAAATACCAGTCGCAAAACTCGTCCCACACAAACTGGTAAATGCTGCTGGCGACGTTGTCCAGGCGGTAGTCTTCAAAGCCTTTTGCTACGTCTGCTTCTACGCGCTGGAGCGTCGAAGAAATCCATCTGTCAGCTTGTGAAAAGCTCATGTAGTTGTGAAATTCGCCGCCGGGTTTGCACTGTTCTTTGGTGTGCTCGGCCAGCCCGCAGTCTTGCCCTTCGCAATTCATCAAGGTGAATCGCGTGGCGTTCCAGAGTTTGTTGCAAAAGTTGCGATAGCCCTCGCAGCGCTTGCTGTCAAAGTTGATGCTGCGGCCCAGGCTGGCGTATGAAGCCATCGTGAAGCGCAACGCATCAGCGCCATAAGCTGGCATACCGTTCGGGAATTCCTTTTTAACCCGTGCTGCAACTTTCGGTGCAATCTCAGGCTTGCGCAAGCCGACAGTCGATTTATGTACCAGCGTATCGAGGTCCACCCCCTGAATCAAATCCACTGGGTCAATCACATTGCCCTCCGACTTGCTCATTTTCTTGCCTTCTCCATCACGAACCATTCCGTGTATGTAGACATGCTTGAACGGCACTTGACCCGTGAAGTGCGTGGTCATCATGATCATCCGGGCGACCCAGAAGAAGATAATTTCGTAGCCCGTGACCAGCACGCTGGAAGGCAAAAACAGATCAAGTTCTTTCGTCTTTTCAGGCCACCCTAAAGACGAGAACGGTACAAGTGCTGACGAGTACCAGGTGTCCAACACGTCTTCATCACGGGCGAGTTTTTTACCCGGTGCTTGCAGCTGCGCAGCGGCTTCGTTCTCAGCCACGTACACCTTGCCGTCCTCGTCATACCAGGCCGGAATCTGGTGGCCCCACCACAACTGGCGCGAAATGCACCAGTCCTGGATGTTGTTCATCCACTGGTTGTAGGTGTTCACCCATTGCTCAGGCACAAACTTTACGTCGCCATTGGCCACTGCATCGCGGGCTTTTTGCGAGATGGATTTGCCTGTCGGGTCACTTTCGCTGACTTTACTTAGAGCCACAAACCACTGGTCGGTCAGCATGGGTTCGACCACAGCGCCAGTTCGCGCACACACCGGCACCATGTTTTTATGCGGCACAGCTTTTTCTAAAAAGCCTTGTGCTTCCAGATCTTTCAGCACGGCCTTGCGGCACACATACCTGTCCATGCCCTGGTACTGCACTGGGCCGTTTTCATTGATCTTGGCATCGAGAGTGAAGATGGTGATGAGCGGCAGGTTGTGCCGCTGCGCAACCTGGTAGTCGTTAAAGTCATGCGCGCCGGTAATTTTCACGCAGCCGCTGCCAAATGCCGGGTCAACATACGTGTCGGCAATCACCGGAATCGCCCGGTCGCACAGCGGCAAATCGACCAGCTTGCCAATCAGGTGCTGGTAGCGGGTGTCGTCAGGGTGTACGGCCAGCGCACCGTCGGCCAGCATGGTTTCAGGCCGCGTGGTGGCAATGTGCATGCCGCGCATCGGGTTGCCGTCGATGTCTTTTTGCGGGCCATCCGAAAACGGGTATTCAATGTGCCACATGAAGCTGTCGCGCTCTTCGCTTTCCACTTCCAAATCGCTCACTGCCGACTTTAAAACCGGGTCCCAATTGACCAGCCGTTTGCCACGGTAAATCAGCCCTTGTTCGTATAGCTTGACAAAGGTCGACGTGACCACGGTGGACATTTTGGTGTCCATCGTGAAGTACTCATGCTTCCACGCCACCGAATCGCCCATGCGGCGCATCTGCTGCGTAATGGTGGCGCCAGACTCTTCCTTCCACTCCCACACCTTGGCTACAAAGTTTTTGCGGCCCAGGTCGTGGCGCGTTTGGCCTGCGGCTTGCAGTTTTCGCTCCACCACAATTTGCGTGGCAATGCCTGCGTGGTCGGTGCCCGGCACCCACAGCGTGTTGTGGCCGCGCATGCGGTGGTAGCGCGTCAAGCTGTCCATGATGGTCTGGTTGAACGCATGGCCCATGTGCAGCGTGCCCGTCACATTGGGTGGTGGCAGCTGGATGGAAAATGACGGCTTGGTACTGTCAAGCGTTGGTTCATACATGCCGCTTTGCTCCCACAGCGGGGCAAAATGCGCCTCAATCGCCGCAGGCTCAAAAGACTTGGCCAGGCTGTCAAGGCCAGGGGTGGCGGGTGTGGGGAGCGGGGCGGCGATGGATTCAGGTGCGGTAGTCATGGCGAAATAAAAAACGGCATCAACCGGATGCCGTCAGGGTAAAAGGTAAGCACTATCCATTTTATTCGACTACGGCCAAGCCGAGTAGCTGCCGCTGCGAAGCCGCCGATTGCTTTTAAATACATAGCCGCTCGCGCCCGTAAATATTGGGCTGTGGCTATTTATGACCTTCAAAAGATTGACCTCGACCTAACGTCCAATCTATCGTCGCGTTCTCAGTCAAGGCCATCATGATGTCGTCTGCTTTGAAGCCAGCGACCACCGCCAGGTCTGTCACGCAGCGGTACAGGGCACGTTTTTGGTCGTCACTTCGGCCTTGCAGCAAAGTGATTTCCACAATGCTTACGTCCTCGGTGCGCTCCATGCCGCCGAAGGATGGATTCAAGATCATGTCGCCCAATGCGAAGCGGTTGATGAGCTGAAAACAATCATCGCTGGGCACTTTGCAGGTGTTGACAAGGCCGGTTTGAACAGCATTTGCCAAAGCGCTGACCCGACTTTGCGCTAAATGTTGGGGAACTGAAATTCTGGTCAATGGCATGGTGAAGACTCCGTGAATTTGAAATAGAAACCGACTTTATACTGACCCGAAATGATAATAAATAGCTATTTTGTTCATTCATTGCGACTGAAAATATCAGAATCAACAGCACATCTAAATTGTCTGCACCTATGCAAGCCACTGACGACATAGCGCTTTTTGTTCGCACGATTGACCTCGGCACGTTTGCTGCTGCTGGTGCAGAAGCCGGTTTAACTGCCTCTGCCGCCGCGCGCATCGTGTCACGCCTTGAGGCGCGGCTGGGCTCCAAATTGCTTGCCCGCACCACCCGCCGACTGACCTTGACTCAAGAGGGCGAAATCTATTTAGCCCACGCCAGAGCCATCGTTGCGGCGGTGGAAGTGGCTGCTGCTGAAGTTAACGCTGGCCGTGGCCTGCCGCGCGGCCTGCTGCGCATCAACACCGGCACCGCCTTCGCGCTGCATAAGCTGGTGGGCTGGCTGCCAGCGTTTCAGGCGCAGTACCCCGGCATCACTCTGGACTTGACGGTCAGCGACCTGCGGGGCGACCCTTCTTTTGACCAGACCGACATCACCATTCGTGTGGGCCCGCTGGCTGATTCAAACTTGGTGCTGATACCGCTGGGCACGGTCAGCCGCATCATCGCCGCAAGTCCAGATTACTTGGCCAGGCATGGCACGCCGCAGCGCCCGAGTGACTTGTTGGCGCACAACTGCCTGCTGCTTAGCGGCTTTGCGCGGCTGGCTCAGTGGCCGATGATTGAAAACGGTAAGCGCATCTTGCTGCCCGTTAAAGGCAATGTGACCTGCGACAGCGCTGACGTGTTGCTGGACCTGACGCTGGCCGGTATCGGCATTACCCGCTTTGGAGACTTTTTAGCAGAACGTGCCATCGCAGATGGGCGGCTTACTCCACTGCTGGCAGGCTGTCACGACACGGACCCTACTCCTATGTCTGCCTTGGTTCTGCCCGGCAGGCAAAACATTCCACGAGTTCGGGCGATGATTGATTTTTTGAAGGCGGCTTGCCAGACGGGTTAAATTTAATTGCTATTATTTTAGGAGCTGCTAGCGCCCGTATTCAGTGCGCTATAGGCTTAAATGATGCTTAAAAAAGCCTCAAAACGCCCAAAACTAAATCCCAGCCGGCTTCTTCAAACTCAGCATTCGGTTTTGCGGGGTGACGTCAATGGTTTTGACTTCTTCGCCTTCGCGTACCGTTAGTTTCACGGGCTGCTCGGGCGTGGCGCGGGCCCACAGCTTTTTGTAAAACGCTTCCAGCGTGGTGACTTCCACGCCGTCAATGGCTTGCACTACTGAGCCGGGTTTGATGCCTGCTTCTGACGCTGGGCTGCCTTCGCTGACGCGCATAACCTGCACGCGCCCGCCTTGGTCGCTTGACGTCAGGCCCAGCCAGGCTCGGGCGCTTTGTTTGCTACTGCCTGATTGCTGAAGCTCTGCCAGTATGGGTTTGAGCAAATCAACGGCCACAAACATGTTGCCAGGGTTGCGTTTATTTTCGCCAACTGCATCAGCGACCAGCAGCGAGCCAATGCCAAGTAATTCGCCGTTGCGATTAAACAGTGGTGCGCCGCTGTGGTTACCGCGCCCAGAGGTGACGGGCGGGCTGGTGAACAGCGCGGTGTCGAGGTGGTATTCCCACGTGCCTGAAAAAGCCCGGCGGCTGACCAAGCGTGTCATGCTCACGCCGCCTTCGTCACCGTCCAGGCTGGCGCCGGTGGCGGCCATCAAAGGCTCGCCTGGCTTTAAATCTTGCAGGCTGCCCAGCGTAACCGGTGCCACGCCGCTCAATGGCAAGAGTGGTTTGAGCAGGCCGAAGCCCGTTGCTAAATCGTAGGCCACTGCAATGGCAGGCAGCGCTTTACCTTCTTGCGTGATGATTTCAATTTTCTCGGCCTCCAGCATCAAGTACCCGATGGTCAGCACCAAGCCGTCGGCGCCAATTACCACGCCCGAGCCGCTGCGATTCAAGCCCAGCGTTTGCGCTGAACGGGCTCCTTCGACAGCAGTCACTTTTACGCCGACTACAGCCGCATTGGCTTTGGTCAGCGCGCTCATGATGGCTTGTGAATCGGCAGCGCTAGCTGCTGGCGCAGTGGCCGCCTGCACTGGTGCGATTGCCGCCAGCGCGATAAGCAGTACGAACTTTAAAAATGAAGATCGCATGGTGTAGCTCCTGAGCGGGCCGGGCACGATAGACGGCGCACAAACGAAGGATGCACCCAATTCAAAACTGCTGCAAGTACCCGGATAATTTTGCGCTTTCGGCCTGCACAGCGTGGGCCTACACAGCCTGAACTGCAGCTGCCAAGCAGGCCGCCAGATGCGCACTGCTGCCGACCTGGTTGGCCAGCACCAGTACCAGTCGGGCGTTAAGGGCTTCAGATTGCTCACGGCTCAGGCCGACGTGCGCGTCCAGCAGGCATTCGTAGAAGGCGTCGGCGTCTTCAAAGTTGAGGTGATCCTTCATGGGAGATGGCGGGCTTGGTGTCAAGCCGCGTGCCCCAGCGCGGCGCTGTTGGCGTTGGCCACGCTGCCATCCAATCGGCTGCCGGTAGCGGCGATGTAGGTGTCTGGGCGCAGCAGTGCCCATCGGATTGGGTCAGCGTTGCCTGCGCAGGTTGCGCGCAGGTGGCCAGTGGCATCAACCGCGTATTCAAGCGCTTGTGGTTTGGAGTGCGCCGCACCAATTTGCACACAGCGTACGCTGGCTGTGGCGCTCAAAGCGTTAAGCCGCGCCATGTCTTGCCGGGTCAAATTACCAAACACCAGCAGCAGTAAATACCCGCCTGCCCAGGCCAGCAAGTCGGACAAATCACCGCAGTTGCCATCAGCCCAGATCAACGCCACATTTTGTGCAGGCCTGCCGCCGCTGCTGTGGCATGCAGTGCTGCGGGTGTAAATGTTGGGCGACGACATGCGGCCGGTGTTGACCAGCTGCCGCGCGAAAGCGTGGCGCTTTGCCAGGCTGATGGCTGCTGTGCGAAAAATCCGCTCTACGCCATCCGCTGGGCGCAAAAACCGCGCGGTTCTGTTCGTTATCAGCACGTTGTGGGTCGCGGCTTCATGCCGTTCGTCGTGGTAGCTGTCTAACAATCTGGGCGAAGCGCGTTGGTGCACCACGGCAGCCAGCTTCCAGGCCAGATTGTCGGCATCCTGCACGCCCGAGTTGCCGCCGCGTGCACCAAACGGGCTGACTACATGCGCAGCGTCGCCCACAAACAGCACTCGGCCGCAGCGCAACTGGTCGAGGCATTCGCTGCGGTAGGCGTAGGGGCCGACCCATACGATTTCATATTCGCTGGGGTCAACCTTGCGGCCGAGTTGGCCATTGATTCGCTCACGCACCACGTCTTCACGGCTGACTTCATCCGGATCGGCGTCGGGTCGCATCTGGTAGTCGATGCGCCACACGCCATCGGCCATCAGGTGCTGCCACACGGCGCGGCCTTCGTTAAAGGGCGCTTCTATCCAGGTGTGGCGCTCAACGGCTGGCGGGTTTTTAAAACGCACATCGGCAATGCACCAGCGGTCATCGCCTTTTTTGGCGGTAACGGCTGCATTGCACCACCCGCGAAATGGGCTGCGTGCGCCGCTGCAATCGACTACGTGCGTGGCTTCAAGCGTGTAGCTGCCAGCAGGCGTTTGCAATTGCAGCGTGGCAAAGTCGTCGTTTTGTTCAAACGCAGTGATGCGGTGTGACCAGCGCAAATCTACGCTGGGCTTGGCGGAATCAGCGCCAGTGGTTTTGTAAATTTGCTCGACTAAAAATCCTTCAACATAAAACTGCTGGATGTTGATGAACGGTGGTTGCTGGCTTACGTTGTGCGTTTGCTGCGCTTTCAAGTCAAACGAATACACCTCGTCAAGCCCGGCAAAGGTGCGGCCCACAGACCACTGCACGCCTTTGGCGGCGATGCGCTCGTATAAGCCCAGGCGTTTAAAAATCTCCAGCGTTTTTTGCGCATAACAAATACCGCGCGACGACGCACCTTTGACGCCCACCGTGTTGTCTTCATCCAGCAGCAGCGCTTTGACGCCGTACTGTGCCAGCGCGCAAGCCAGCGTGAGGCCGGCCAAGCCGCCACCCACGATCACGATGTCGTGGCGCTTGACTTCGCCGGTTGCCAGCTCTGGCGGCTCTACAAACGGATATTCGGGCAGCTGGTAGCCGGTGCCTTGGGAAAACTCGTAGCCGTTATTGCGCGCGGCGTCTTCATAGTTTGTTTTCGAGTCCAGCATGTTAGTTACCAGCTAAATTATTAGATAAATATGCCATTTACGCCTTAAATTCGGGCGCGAGGAGCTATTAAATAAATAGCATTAAGTACTTGCCGCCTCAGCCCGCTCTGCGCGCCACTGCTGCTTGCGAGCGGTCCATGCGGCCAGCGTGGCGTGCACGATGGTGCTTTCTTTTTGCATGTGCGCGTCATCGGCCAATTGCGCCGTTAATTCCAACCGCACGCCATTGGGGTCAAAAAAGTAAATGCTTTTAAAGATGTGGTGGTCGGTGATGCCAAGCACCTCAATGCCCTCGGCCTGTAGCCGTATCTTCATGGTCTCCAGCTCGGGCACAGTGTTCACACGAAAGGAGATGTGGTTGACCCACAGCGGTGTGTTGGGCGAGGGCAGGGCAGCCTGGTCGTCGCCCAAGTCAAAAAACGCGATACACGAGCCATCTTGCAGCCGGAAGAAAAAGTGCGTGTAGGGGCAATATTCGCCCGTGCTGGGCACGATGTCGCTTTGAATAATGTGAAACAGCGGCAGACCCAAAATATCTTCGTAAAAATGCCGGGTTTCTTCAGCGTCTTTGGCGCGGTAGGCGTAATGGTGCAGCTGCTGAATGGGCGCTGGCGGTGGCAAATTTGCCAGGTTTTGGACCAGATTTTGGGTGGAATGGAGCTCGGACATGGCATGACTCCTTGTGCTTTGCACTGCGCGTTCAAGTTTACTAATGCGTAATTAATTCACTATACCGTAATTTGTTGCGCCAAGCGGTCGTGTGAAATTCTGGGCGTGCGACACTGCCTGCTTAAAGTCGCTTTAAAACTCCACCATCCTGAAATTCATCTGAAAGACCCCATGACCAACGCTATTTATGCCAGTTCGGTGCCTGTATTTACCCAATTGCTGGGCGGCCTGAAGGACGTTCTGAAAAAAGCCGAAACCTACGCAACCGAAAAGAAGATTGACCCCAACGCGCTGCTGCAAGCGCGCTTGTTCCCCGACATGTTCACGCTGCTGCGCCAGGTGCAGGTGGCCAGCGACTTTGCCAAAAGTGTCTCGGCCCGCCTTGCTGGCGTTGAAGTTCCCAAAATGGCAGATGACGAGCAGACATTTGCGCACCTGGAAGCACGCATTGACACGGTGCTGGCATTTATCCACGGCCTGGACATGGCAGCGTTTGACGAAGCCGCCACCCGTGAGATCGTCACCCAAGCCGGCACGCCGAAAGAAAAGCGTTTTACTGGGCAGTCGTATTTGCTCAACTACGGCTTGCCGCATTTCTTTTTTCACGTGACCACGGCGTACGACGTGCTGCGCCACAACGGTGTGCCGCTGTCCAAGGGTGACTACATCGGCAAGTACTAAGTTGGACAGCAAGAAATTGCTATTAAATCAGTAGCTGCTTGCGCCCGTATTTATTGCGCTACAGCCTGTTTTTAAACAAAAAAAGCCTGCATTCTTGTCGAATGCAGGCTTTTTTAATTTGATGCGTATCGGGTGATGTTTACAGCGTATCGATAAAGCTGCGCAGCTTGTCTGAGCGCGATGGGTGCTTTAGCTTGCGCAAAGCCTTGGCTTCTATTTGGCGAATGCGCTCGCGCGTCACGTCAAATTGTTTGCCCACTTCTTCCAGCGTATGGTCGGTCGACATTTCAATACCAAAGCGCATGCGCAGCACTTTGGCTTCGCGCGGGGTCAGGCTGTCCAGGATGTCTTTGACCACATCACGCAGGCCGGCCTGCATGGCGGCTTCCAGCGGGGCGGTGTTGGCGCCGTCTTCAATGAAGTCGCCCAGGTGTGAATCGTCGTCATCGCCAATCGGCGTTTCCATCGAAATCGGCTCTTTCGCAATCTTCATGATTTTGCGAATTTTGTCTTCCGGGATTTCCATCTTTTCGGCCAAAACGCTGGCGTCCGGCTCAAAGCCAAACTCCTGCAGGTGCTGGCGGCTCAAGCGGTTCATCTTGTTGATGGTTTCAATCATGTGCACCGGGATGCGAATGGTGCGCGCCTGGTCGGCAATGCTGCGGGTGATCGCCTGGCGAATCCACCACGTTGCATAGGTCGAGAATTTGTAGCCCCGGCGGTATTCAAACTTGTCCACCGCTTTCATCAGGCCGATGTTGCCTTCCTGAATCAAATCGAGAAATTGCAAACCGCGATTGGTGTATTTTTTAGCAATTGAAATCACCAGGCGCAAATTGGCCTCGATCATTTCTTTTTTGGCGTCGCGCGAATTCGTTTCGCCTTCGTTCATGCGCTTGTTAATGTCTTTCAGGTGCCCCAGCGGCACCACCACGCGCGCCTGCAGCTCGCCCAGTTTGGTTTGCAGTTCTTGAATCGGCGGGACGTTGCGCGCCATGATGACTGACCACGGTTTGGCCGCTGCGACTTGTTTTTCAACCCACTTCAAATTAAGCAAGTTGGGCGGAAAGTCTTTGATGAAGGTTTCTTGCGGCATGCCGCACTTGTCGACAATGATGCGGCGCAGTTCGCGCTCTTTTTTGCGCACGTCCAGCACCTGGCCGCGCAGCAAATCGCACAGTTTTTCAATGGATTTGGCGGTAAAGCGCACCGTCATCAGCTCGTCGCTCAGGGCCTTCTGGCTCTTCATGTAGACGGGGGTGCCGTAGCCTTCCTTGTCGTAGGTTTTGTGGACTTTTTCAAAGTGCACTGCAATCCGGTCAAAGCGCAACAAGGCTTCTGTTTTCAGCTCTTCAAGCTTTTTGGTCAGTGCTTTGGAGCCGCCCTTGCCGTCGTCGTCGTCTTCTTCATCGAACTCGTCAAAGTCTTCTTCAGCCACGTAATCGTCGGCTTCGTCGGCAACAGTAAAGCCGTCTACCACGGTTGAAATGACAATTTTATTTTCACGAATGTCTTCAGCCAGACGCAGAATTTCTGCAATAGTGGCGGGGCTTTCAGAAATCGCCTCCATCATCTTCATCAAGCCGCCCTCAATGCGCTTGGCGATTTCAATTTCGCCTTCACGCGTCAGCAGCTCAACCGTGCCCATTTCACGCATATACATGCGAACCGGGTCAGTGGTACGGCCAAATTCACTGTCAACGGTGGACAGCGCGGCTTCAGCTGCTTCTTCGGCTTCTTCTTCGGTCGAGCCTGCCGGTGCGTTGCTCGTTATCAAGAGGGCTTCAGCGTCGGGCGTTTGCTCGTACACGGCCACGCCCAGGTCGTGCAGCGTGTTGATAACGGCTTCAAGCGTTTCCGCGTCAATCAGTTTGTCGGGCAGGTGGTCAGAGATTTCGCCGTGCGTCAAATAGCCGCGCGTTTTACCTTGCTTGATCAGCGCCTTCAAACGCTGGCGGCGCTTTAAAACGTCTTCTTCGCTCAGCACGGTTTCGTCCAGGCCAAACTCTTTCATCAGCGCGCGCTCTTTGGCCTTGCTGATTTTCATGCGCAGTGGTTTGACTTTTTCAGTCGCATCTACAACGGGTGCTTCTTCAAATTCAGCGACCACGTCAGACAGGTCTTCGTCACCGTCGCCAGGCTTGGCCTTGCGGCCGCGTTTGGCGGCACCGGCGCTATCTGCGGATGTTGCAGCTTTGGCTGGGCGGCCGGGTTTCTTTTTGACGGCTACTTCGGCTTCGGGAGTGGCTGATGTCGCTGCGGGAGATGATTTAGTGGGCACGGACGGGGCTTTCTTTGAAGGCACTTTGGCAGCTGGTTTTGCTGCTGCTTTGGCAACCGATTTTGCGGATGAAGAAGGTACTGGAGTTGATATGGCGGTCTTTTTCGTTTTAACAACCACTGGCGTGCCAGCCGATGCCTTTGCTGAACCTTTTACCGGCACTTTGGCTGCCGACTTTTTTAGTGTGGCTGCAGGTGCTTTAGATTTTTGTACAGGCATGGCGGGCGCTCCGGATTAGGAAAACGTTAAAACGCGAAATACAACTGGCGAAAAGTGAAAAATCCTGGGGAATTCGACGGATTGGCCCGGCGGGTGGGCTTGCGCAAGCTGTTGGGGCGAACATTTGGAATGCAGTCGTTGCGGTGGGGTAGCCAGCTCTTTTGAAGAGTGATTTCCGTGTGTGCGGAAGGCCTGTGCCGGACGTATTGCTGTCGCGCTTGCAAAGTCAAAAAACGGATTATATCTGATTGCCTTGTTTTGAGGCGGGTTTCAGGCGGGTTTTGGGCGGTTTGTTTAGAGGTTCAACCCGGTTTTTTTCGCACTTTTTCCTTGATTTTTAACTCCAGCGACAAGTAGCGCTGCCTGGTGACCGGGTCTTTCAAAAACGCGTCCCCCGCAGCCACTATGGCGTCTTGCTCGCGTTTCCAGGCGGCGCGCAGCAATTCGTCCAGAATCTCGCGCACTTCATTCCAGTCGCCCTGAACGCCGTCGGGCATTTGCGCCAGTTGCACCACGGCGTGGTTCTCGTGCGTGTGGCCGCGCAGGCCCTCGCGCAGGGCTGCCCAGGGCTGCGGGCCGTGCTCGTGCAGCTGGGCCTCAAGCCACGCAAACAGCGGCCCGTGCGGGGCGGGCAGGTTGCATAGCAGCACATGTTCTTCAGCACTAAGCTTGTCCCAGCCCAGCGGTTCAGTCAGCAGCATGCGCAGCACGCGGTCTTCACGGCTGGCAGGCAAGATGCGCCCTGGTGTGCGGCGTGCCGTGCGGGCCGGTTGAATGAACTGGCTGGACTGGCTGGAAATTGCAGACGGGCTGCGCACAAAGTCTGGCTCCGACGCAGAATAGTCCGCATCGCGTGGGCTGTAGTCGGCGTAGCCCGAATAGCCATCGTCACCACTTGCTGCTGAAGCTGTATCTTGCGCCGTATTTTTGGATAAATTAGGGCTGTAGCCTTTATTTTTCGGGCGCAAGCCGCTATCATTTTTATAATACTTTTGCACTGGTTGCCACACCTGCTGCAAGTCACGCGCGTCGGTCAGCACCTTGTCGGCAATGGCTGCCAGCATTTGCCACTTAAACGCGCCTTCTGGTAACTGCAGCCACAGCGGGCCGACCTGGCTGGTCATGCGGGCTAAGCCTTCGGCGGTGTCCAAATCACAACCTTCTGCAGCGGCTTCCAGCATGAATTTGCTCAGCGGCATAGCACTAGCTACAGCTTCCGCAAAGCCGTCTTTGCCGTGCTCGCGCACGAAGCTGTCGGGGTCGTGCTCGGCGGGTAAAAACAAAAACTTCACGTTGCGTACATCGGTAGCAAACGGCAATGCTGCGTCAAGCGCCTTGCGGGCAGCGCGCCTGCCAGCACTGTCGCCGTCAAAGCTGAACACAACTGAATCGGTGAAGCGAAACAGCTTTTGTACGTGGTCGGCCGTGCATGCCGTGCCCAGTGTCGCCACCGCATTGGCAAAACCCATTTGGGCCAGCGCAACCACGTCCATGTACCCCTCAGTCACCAGCGCGTAGCCATGCTCGCGCAGGGCGGTGCGTGCTTCAAACAGGCCATACAGCTCGCGGCCTTTGCTGAAAACGGGCGTTTCGGGCGAATTTAAGTATTTTGGCTTTTCGTCGCTGAGTACCCGCCCGCCAAAGCCAATGCACTCGCCTTTGACATTGCGAATCGGAAACATCACCCGGTCGCGAAAGCGGTCGTAGCGCTTGGCTTCACCCTGGGCGTTTTCGTCACCCGGCTCGCTGGCAATCACCAAACCGCTTTCAACCAGCAGCGCATCGTTGTAGTCAGGAAACACGCTGGCCAGGCTGCGCCAGCCTTCGGGGGCATATCCCAACCCAAAGGTTTTGGCGATTTCACCTGACAGCCCGCGGCCTTTAAAGTAATCGACCGCCTTGGGGGTGTTGCGCAGGTGCTTGATGTACGCTGCACCGGCTTTTTCCAGCACGCTGGTCAGGGTGGCCTGCTGCTCACGCATTTGGGCGGCTTTGGCGCGGTCTTGCGGCGATACGTCGTCTTCAGGCACCTGCAGACCATATTGCTGGGCAAGGTCTTTAACTGATTCAATAAACGACATGCCGGCGTGGTCCATCAAAAAGCTGATGGCGTTGCCGTTTTTGCCGCAGCCAAAGCAGTGGTAGAACTGTTTGGCCGGGCTGACGCTGAAAGAAGGCGACTTTTCCCCGTGAAAAGGGCACAGCCCCATAAAGTTGGCGCCGCCTTTTTTCAGCTGCACATGCCGCCCGACGATGTCGACTATGTCGGTGCGCGCTAAAAGCTCTTGGATGAAGGTTTGGGGAATAGCCACATGGTATTTTGGCAAAGAAAAAATCTGGACGTAAAAAAACCCGCTTTTGGCGGGCTTTTCAAGAAAAGTTGCATTGAAACCAACGCGCCGATTCACTCTTGTCGAGTTACTTTGGCATTTTCTTGGCTGGCTTTTTGGTTTTCTTTGGTTTGGCGGTTGCGTTGTTCATGGTGTTATCCCTTGAGTCATTTCGATAATTTGCCAGGCAAAAAGCCTGGCGCCCTTGATTGCAACGCTTTCAGACTTGTCTTACAGACAGGTCCCGAAGCAAGGCAACTTATCATGCAACGAAGGTGTTGTCAGATTGGTTGACATTTTCCGAAAATTCTCTGGAGTTGCCAAAAACGTATGCCCATGTCCACGCCCGCGCCAACAAGGCCCCATCTGCCGTACAGCAACCGGCATTTTCTGCGGTTTTTGCTGGTTCGCCCGTTCTACCTGATGCTCTGTCTGCTGGTAATTGAAGCTGCCCTCGCTGCGGCCACTACCGCCCTCGTCATCAAGGCCGGGCGCGACGTGGCAGAACAGGAATTTTTGATTTCAG
>JANNCT010000039.1:0-15158 GCA_031386895.1 Polaromonas sp. | reverse complement strand
CCAGCCTGAAGCCTATGTGCCGCAGCGCGATTTGTTCATTGAAAAAGACTCGGCGATTAACGAGCACATTGAGCAGATGCGCCTGTCAGCCACCAAGAGCGTGCTGGAGCGGCGCGACACCATCATTGTGGCCACGGTCAGCGCGATTTACGGCATTGGCGCACCCGAGGACTACACGCAGATGCGGTTCATTGCGCGCGTAGCCGACAAGATGGGCCAGCGCGACGTGATTGCGCGGCTCATTCGCATGCAGTACCAGCGCAACGACCAGGACTTTTCACGCGGCACCTTCCGTGTGCGGGGTGATGTGATTGACGTGTTTCCTGCGGAGCATTCAGAACTCGCATTGCGCATCGAGCTGTTTGACGATGAGATTGAATCGCTGCAATTGTTTGACCCATTGACCGGAAGAATCCGGCAAAAAGTGCCGCGCTTTGTGGTCTACCCCAAAAGCCATTACGTCACGCCACGCGACAAGGTGATGACGTCGATTGAAACCATCAAACTTGAGCTGGCCGACCGAATTGATTATTTCGTCAAACAGGGCAAGCTGGTCGAGGCCCAGCGCATTGAGCAGCGCACCCGGTTTGACCTGGAAATGCTGACCGAAATTGGCCACTGCAAGGGCATTGAAAACTACACCCGCCACTTGAGCGGCGCGCCTCCGGGCTCACCTCCATCCACGCTGTGCGACTATATGCCCAAAGACGCAGTGATGTTCCTGGACGAAAGCCACGTGATGATTGGGCAGCTGAACGCAATGTATAACGGCGACCGCGCTCGTAAAAACAATCTGGTGGACTACGGCTTCAGGCTGCCAAGCGCACTTGACAACCGGCCACTGAAGTTTGAAGAGTTTGAAACCAAAATGCGCCAGGCGATTTTTGTGTCCGCCACCCCAGCTGCGTATGAAAAAGAGCACGCCGGGCAGGTGGTCGAGCAAGTCGTGCGACCCACTGGCCTGGTCGACCCGCAAGTAGAGGTGCGCCCAGCCGTGAACCAGGTCGATGATGTGCTGGGTGAGATCCGCATTCGGGTGGATAAAAACGAGCGCGTACTCATCACTACGCTGACCAAACGCATGGCTGAACAGCTGACCGATTACCTGAGCGAAAACGGCGTAAAGGTGCGCTACCTGCACAGCGATGTAGACACGGTGGAGCGGGTCGAGATTTTGCGCGACCTGCGCTTGGGTGCTTTTGATGTGCTGGTGGGCATTAACCTGCTGCGTGAAGGGCTGGATATTCCCGAAGTGTCTTTGGTAGCGATTTTGGACGCCGACAAAGAAGGGTTTTTGCGGGCAGAGCGTAGCCTGATTCAAACCATTGGTCGCGCTGCGCGTAACCTCAATGGCCGCGCGATTTTGTATGCCGATCGCATTACCGATTCAATGGCCAAAGCTATGAGTGAGACCGAGCGCCGCCGCAACAAACAGATCGCGCACAACATTGAACACAACATCACGCCGAAAAGCGTAGTCAAGCGCATCAAGGACTTGATTGATGGCGTGTACAGCGAAAAATCTGGCAAAGAAGCCGACAAACTTTTGATGCAAAAGGCGTTGGTCGAAGACATGAGCGACAAAGACGTGTCGCGTGAGATCAAGCGGCTTGAGAAGCAGATGGTGGAACACGCCAAGAACCTGGAGTTTGAAAAAGCGGCGCGGGTGCGCGACCAGCTGCAGATACTTAAAGAACAGGCCTTTGGCGGCCCGGGGTCTGACAACATCGTTCCCATCGGCGCTGCAGGTACTGGCAGGGCTTAGTCCCGATTGAGTTGTTTAGTCGGGCATTAATACTGGCAAGTCTGCTTTTGAACTTGCGAGTCTGCAAAGATTCTCCAGCGGTGGTATAGTTGACGAATTCAGTCAGGAACGCGACTAAAAACAAAAAAGCGCCCCAAGACTCGGTTGACTGATGGGGGCGGCTGGAGGAACTTAGCTCTCTAAGAACATCCATTTTTAGAGTAATAACGACAATCAAGCCAACTAAAGGAGCTTGTTATGCGCCTCACGACTAAAGGCCGTTTTGCGGTCACCGCCATGATTGATCTTGGCCTTCGCCAGAACAACGGCCCTGTTACGTTGGCCGCTATCAGTCAGCGGCAGCAAATCTCGTTGTCTTACCTTGAGCAGCTTTTTGGCAAGCTGCGACGCCATGAACTGGTCGAATCTACCCGTGGTCCAGGCGGCGGGTACACCCTTGGCCGCAAGGCTTCGGCAATTACTGTCGCTGACATCATTGTTTCAGTTGATGAGCCGATTGATGCCACTCACTGTGCCGGTAAAGAAAACTGCCTGGGTGAAGGCGGACGCTGCATGACGCATGATTTGT
This sequence comes from Polaromonas sp., assembly GCA_031386895.1. Classification (GTDB taxonomy): domain Bacteria; phylum Pseudomonadota; class Gammaproteobacteria; order Burkholderiales; family Burkholderiaceae_C; genus Polaromonas. The sequence goes on along the minus strand of JANNCT010000039.1, from coordinate 12,825 downwards.
GGGCATCATTGAACAGTCGCATGGTGGAGTTTCTGGATTCCGTCAGCCTGCAAAAATTGGTCGACGACCAACTAGCCAAAGGCGTGGTGATTGAAAACACGCCGATGGTCAAGAAAGCAATCTTCACGTCGCCCATGGTCAAACCGGTGCGTGTCAACGCGCCCAATTCTGTTTTCGCTTTAGGAAATGCATTTTCCAAGTCCTGAGCATTTTCTTTTCACAGTTTTTAGCCCGCCAACCTACTGAGCCAGCCAAATGGAAACCCCACACTTCCCCATCTACATGGATTACAGCTCTACTAATCCGTGCGACCCACGGGTGGTAGATGCGATGATCCCCTGGTTACGCGAGCACTTTGGCAACCCCGCATCACGCAGCCACGCGTGGGGCTGGGAAGCCGAGGCCGCAGTTGAAAAAGCCCGCGATCAAGTAGCAGATTTGATTGGCGCTGACCCACGAGAAATCGTCTGGACCAGCGGCGCAACCGAGTCAAACAACCTGGCCATCAAGGGTGCTGCGCAGTTTTATAAAACCAAAGGCAAGCACATCATCACGGTCAAGACCGAGCACAAAGCCGTGCTCGACACCTTCCGCGAGCTGGAGCGTCAGGGTTTTGACGCAACATACCTTGACGTGCAGGCTGATGGCTTGGTCGACCTTGCAGTTCTTAAAGCCGCCATTCGCCCAGACACGATTTTGGTCAGCGTCATGTTCGTCAACAACGAAATTGGTGTGATTCAAGACGTTGTTGCCATCGGCAATTTGTGCCGTGAAAAAGGCGTTATCTTCCATACCGATGCAGCCCAGGCCACTGGTCGGGTCGATATCGATTTGACCGCGCTGCCCATCGACCTGATGAGCTTGACATCGCACAAAACCTACGGCCCAAAAGGCATTGGCGCGCTGTATGTACGGCGCAAACCGCGCATCCGGCTGGAAGCACAAATGCACGGCGGTGGCCATGAGCGCGGCATGCGTTCAGGCACGCTGCCTACCCACCAGTGCGTGGGCATGGGTGAGGCCTACCGCATTGCCAAGCTGGAAATGCATGAAGAAAATAAGCGTATTCGCGGTTTGCAGCAACGCATGCTTGCTGGCCTGAAAGACGTTGAAGAAGTGTTCTTGAACGGCCACGCTGAAAAACGCGTGCCGCACAACCTGAACATGAGTTTCAACTATGTCGAGGGCGAGTCGCTAATCATGGGTATCAAAGGCCTGGCCGTGTCTAGCGGCTCTGCCTGCACGTCAGCATCGCTGGAGCCAAGCTACGTATTGCGCGCATTGGGCCGCAGTGACGAACTGGCGCACAGCAGCTTGCGTATGACGATGGGCCGCTGGACCACCGAAGAAGAAATTGACTACGCAGTGGGCACGATCAAAGAGAATGTTGCCAAATTGCGCGAACTTTCCCCATTGTGGGAAATGTTCAAGGATGGCGTGGATATATCCAGCATCCAGTGGGCTGCACACTAGCCCGATCCAAAAAACTTAAGAGGTAAACATCATGGCTTATTCCGAAAAAGTGGTAGACCACTATGAAAATCCCCGCAACGTTGGCTCCTTTGAAAAGGGCGATGAAACGGTTGGTACCGGCATGGTCGGCGCCCCTGCTTGCGGCGACGTGATGAAGTTGCAAATCAAGGTCAACCCGGTGACGGGTGTGATTGAAGACGCACGCTTTAAAACCTATGGCTGCGGCTCGGCGATTGCATCCAGCTCGCTTGTTACCGAATGGGTCAAAGGCAAGACTCTCGACGAAGCGGCAAGCATCAAGAACAGCGAAATCGCGCAAGAGCTGGCATTGCCCCCAGTGAAAATTCACTGCTCAATTTTGGCTGAAGACGCCATCAAAGCTGCTGTGAGCGACTACAAGCAAAAGCATGCGCAAGCCGCAGTTGCAGTTGCAGTTGCAGCGTAAAAAATTCAGCGCGGAACTCTTCAAATGCCCGTAACCCTGACCGACGCCGCTGCCCGCCACGTTACCCGGTACATGAACAAGCGCGGCAAGGGCGTGGGCGTGCGCCTCGGTGTTAAAACCACAGGTTGTTCAGGTTTGGCTTACAAAATTGAATACGCTGACGATATTGCACCCGAAGATGTGGTGTTTGAAGACAATGGCGTGAAGGTATTGGTCGACCCAAAGAGCATGGCCTACATTGACGGTACGCAGCTTGACTTTGTGCGTGAGGGGTTGAACGAAGGATTCAAGTTTTTAAATCCAAATGAACGCGATCGGTGTGGTTGCGGTGAGTCTTTCCGCGTGTGAATCTGCAATCCAATGATTTCGAACTTTTCGGTTTTGCGCAAAAGTTCAGCCAAGACCGAGCAGCCATAGATGCCCGCTGGAAAGAACTCCAGCGAGAGGCGCACCCTGACAAATTTGCTGCGCAAGGTTCGTCAGCCCAACGTGTTGCCATGCAGTGGTCGGTACGTATCAATGAGGCTTACCAGCGACTTAAAGACCCCCTAAAGCGCGCAAGTTACCTCTGCGAATTGAACGGCGCGCCCGTCAATGCTGAAATAAACACCGCCATGCCTGCCGAGTTCCTCATGCAGCAAATAGAGTGGCGGGAGGCCCTCGATGAGGCTAAAACAGCTGAAAATATGCATCAAATAGCATTGCAAGCCAATGAATATGGGCGCAAGCAGCTATTGAAAATAGAGCACGTAATTGATGCCCAGCATAACTTCGAACTGGCCGTTGAGCACGTGAGAAGCCTGATGTTTGTTGAGCGATTCGCCTCCGAAGTCGATGCGCGACTCGATCAACTGCAACCCTAATCAAATAGACAGATTTTTCAAGCGACATGGCACTTCTTCAAATCTCCGAACCCGGCCAGGCGCCCAACCCGCACGAAAGGCGCATTGCCATCGGCATTGACTTGGGCACCACGCATTCGCTGGTGGCCAGCGTGCGTAACGGTGTGTCTGAATGCCTGCCTGACGACGAAGGCCGCGTGATTTTGCCGAGCGTGGTGCGCTATGTTGACGAGACGAAGCGCCAGATCGGCTACGCTGCGTTGGCTGCGCAGGTTGAAGACCCGGCCAACACCATCTCGTCGGTCAAGCGCCTGATGGGCCGCGGGCTGAGTGACATCGGCAGCCATACCCAGTTGCCTTACCAGTTCATTGACAAACCTGGCATGGTCACGCTGCAAACCGTGGCGGGTGAGAAAAGCCCGGTGGAAATCAGCGCTGAAATTTTGGCGACATTGCGCTTTCGCGCCGAAGATACTTTTGACGACGACATTTTTGGCGCGGTTATTACCGTTCCTGCTTACTTTGATGACGCGCAGCGACAAGCCACCAAAGACGCCGCGCAACTTGCTGGCCTGAATGTGCTGCGGCTGATCAACGAGCCGACAGCGGCAGCCATTGCTTATGGCCTAGACAACGCTAGCAAAGGCGTGTTTGCCATTTATGATTTGGGTGGCGGGACTTTTGATATTTCTATTTTGCGATTGACTGAAGGCGTGTTTGAAGTGGTAGCCACAGGCGGCGACTCAGCCTTGGGTGGCGACGATTACGACCGTGCCCTGGTCGACCTTGCGTTGGCCAAAGCGGGCCTCGCTTCCAGCGCGCTGACACCCAAAGACACGGCGGCGCTGTTGCAAACCGCGCGCGCTGCTAAAGAGGCGCTGTCAAGTTCTGCCTCCACACCGTTTTCGGTTAAGTTAACCAAGGCGACGATCAGCTTCGATATCAAGGCGGCAGATTTTGAAACTGCCACAGCCCATTTGACTCAGCGCACGCTGACAGCGGTGCGAAAGGCGCTGCGCGATGCGAAGCTGGAAAAGTCTGAAATCGATGGCGTGGTGCTTGTCGGCGGCTCAACCCGAATGCCGCAAGTGCGAAAGGCAGTCGGCAGTTTTTTTGGCCGCGAACCACTCACTAATTTGAATCCTGATGAAGTCGTTGCATTGGGTGCAGCCATTTCGGCGAACCAATTGGCGGGCAACCGCGCCGGACAAGACCTGCTGCTGCTGGACGTGATTCCGCTGTCGCTGGGCATAGAAACCATGGGCGGTCTGGTCGAGCGCATTGTGCCGCGCAACCAGACCATTCCAACCGCCATGGCGCAAGACTTCACCACTTACCAAGATGGCCAGACCGCACTTGCCCTTCACGTGGTGCAGGGTGAGCGTGACCTGGTAACTGATTGCCGCAGCCTGGCGCGATTCGAGTTGCGCGGCATACCGCCGATGGTGGCTGGCGCGGCGCGTATCCGCGTGACATTCACGGTCGATGCAGACGGCCTGCTTAGCGTAGATGCCAAAGAACAGGTTAGCGGCGTTGAAGCGCGCATCGACGTCAAACCGTCTTACGGATTGTCAGACGACGAAATTGCCCGCATGTTGAAAGACAGCTTTTCGACTGCAGAGCAAGACATGAAAGCCCGGGCGCTGGCCGAGGCGGGTGTTGACGCTGACCGCATGCTGCTTGCCGTTAAAACTGCCCTGAATGCGGATGCCGATTTGCTAAGCCCGAACGAGCGGGCGCAGGTCGACAGCTTGATGGCAGGGTTGGCCGATACTCGTCAAAATGGTGACGCCGCCGCAATTGAAGCCGCCACAAAAGCGCTTGCCAATGGCACTGAAGCCTTTGCTGCCGAGCGCATGAATCGGGGCATACAAAAAGCCCTTGCAGGCAAGAACATTAAATCAGTTTAACCATGCCAATAATTAAAATACTCCCCCACGCTGAGTACTGCCCGCAAGGAGCACAGGTCAACGCAGCAGCCGGCACATCGATTTGCGAGGCGCTGCTTGAAAATAAAATCAACATTGAACACGCATGCGACATGAGTGCCGCTTGCACGACCTGCCACGTGATCGTGCGGGAGGGCTTGAATTCCCTCAATGCACCCGATGAAACCGAAGACGACTTGCTTGATCGCGCTTGGGGGCTTGAGCCCAACTCGCGCTTGAGTTGCCAGGCCATCTTGGCGCAAACTGATGTGACGGTCGAAATCCCCAAATACACGATCAACCACGCCAAAGAGTTGCATTAATTTCGGGGCTCATCGCATGCGTCAAATATTTCTAGACACTGAAACCACAGGCTTGTCTCCAGAAAACGGAGACCGCATTATTGAGATTGGGTGCGTTGAACTCATTGCCCGCAAGTTGACCGGAAACAACAAACACTTCTACCTGAACCCCGGTCGCGCCAGCCATGAAGAGGCGCTGAAGGTGCACGGCATCAGTGATGAGTTTCTAAAAGACAAGCCCAAATTTGGCGCGATTGCAGGGGAGTTGCTCGACTACTTGCGCGGCGCGGAAATCATCATTCACAACGCACCGTTTGATGTCGGCTTTTTAAACAAAGAGCTGGAGATTTCAGGTCAGGCGGCAATTGCAGATTGCGTCGCCAAAATCACCGACAGCTTGATGATGGCCAAAGAGGCGTTTCCGGGCAAGCGCAACTCGCTTGATGCATTGTGCGCCAGGCTGGAGGTTGACAATTCAGGCCGCACACTGCACGGCGCATTGCTAGACGCTGAGCTGTTGGCCGATGTCTACATCAACCTCACGCGCGGGCAGAATAGCCTGATGATGGACTCTGGCAATTCCGCGCAAACTGGCGAGACCTTGCAGGTTATTGATCTAAGCCAGTTCAATTTGCCATTGCTGGCCGCGAACGATGACGAGCTGGCTGAGCATGAAAAATTGCTAGCCGACATCGACAAAGCAAGCAAGGGTAAAACGGTGTGGCGCATGGTCGCCTCGTAATGGTTGTCAAGGTGATCCGGCATATAATGCAAGGCTTGCTTTGAAGCAAACGGGAGATTAGCTCAGGGGTAGAGCACTGCATTCACACTGCAGGGGTCGCAAGTTCGAAACTTGCATCTCCCACCAAGCCTAACAAGGTTGGGTTTTATTTTTCAGCTACTTGAATTTGACGAACAGTTTCGAAAGCCGACTTTTTAAAGTTGGCTTTTTTATGGGCTTTCTCAAAAAAAGTGTGGCCGAAGTTGTCTTGCGGGCTGCACCAGCCATCATTTTCAGTCACCGTATTTCTTGACGCGCTTACCGCCGTAAACCACTTGTTGACTCAGTTCGGTTGAAAAGAGCTGATAAAGCATTCTGCTTTCCGGGGCGCTTACAGCGTTGAGCATGACAAGATGTTCTGGCGTTAAAACGGTTTTCAGCGCAAGAGCGTTGTCTTGCACCTGGCTTGCACGGCTTACACCCATCAACGCGGATGTGACGCCCTGCCGGCCCATCACCCAAGACAATGCGACCTGAGCGCAGCTTTGGCCAGTTTGACTGGAAACTTCGCGCAGCACATCCAGAATTTTCCAGTTCCGTTCGGTGAAGAGTGAATCTCCAAACGGATTCGCACCGTCCAGACGATTGTCACCGGCAGGGCGCTGATCACCGTCTTTGCCCTTTTCGGTGGGTAACCCAGCTGCTTTTGGCTCTGCAGGATTGACATCTTCCCGCTTGTATTTTCCGGTGAGCAGCCCATAGGCCAATGGACTCCAGGGCAAAATGCCCAAGCCAAACTCTTTGGCCAGTGGCACATGCTCGTCTTCAATCGTGCGATCAACCAGCGAGTAGAAATACTGAAGTGCGATCGGACCCGGCGATGATTGCGATGCTGCTACAGCAGCGACCTGCGCCACATACCAAGCCGGCGCATTGGAGATTCCCCAGTACCTGGTTTTGCCTGAACGCTGCAGATTGGCCATGGTTTCTACAAGTTCATGCGCCGGGGTGTTGGCGTCCCACACGTGTATCCAGAAAAGGTCTACGTAGTCGGTTTGCAGCCTGCGCAGTGAACTGTTGATTGCAGCGTGAAGGTGCTTGGCGCCGTTACCGCCGGTCATTGGATGCTTCGCGGTAGAAAAGCCTGCTTTGGTGGCAACCACCATCTGATCGCGCAGGCCGCGCTCGGCAATAAAGCCGCCCAGCATTTCTTCGCTGCGCCCGCCCGAATAGACATCGGCGGTGTCGACAAAGTTACCCCCTTCGTCCACATAGCTGTTGAATACAGCCCGGGAGTTGTCGGTGTCTGAGCCCCAGCGGGCCATGCCGAAAGTCATGGTTCCCAGCGCTAACGGGCTTACTACCAACCCGCTTCGGCCAAGGGTTCTGTAATCTGCAATTAACATTCTATGACTTCCATAGTGATTGATACGAAATGGTAGCACCTGATTCGTTGCAATGTCAATCGTTATATAGTGAACGCTATGAAACCAGCTCAAAAACTTCCCCCGCCAAAGTCTGGTCGTCCGCTTTCCTTTGATCGCGAACTGGCGCTTAACCGCGCCATGTTGTTGTTCTGGCGGAATGGATACGAAACCACATCCTTGAGTGATTTGACTGCTGGACTGGCAGTTACTGCGCCCAGCATTTACGCGGCATTTGGCAGTAAAAAAGAATTGTTTCTTGAAGCAGTTCAGCGCTACGTGGGCGGCCCTGTTACAGCGGACTCCATCATTGACCAGGCAGCCACCGCAAGACTGGCTGCAGGCAATTTGCTCAAGGCCTCTGCGATTGGCTTTACCGGCTTGTCGACTCCGCCGGGCTGCTTGTTGGCAAGCTCCGCCACCAATTGTTCTGCCTCAGCGCTGGACGTTCAAAGTGAGCTCGCCGGTATTCGGCGCAAAATTGAAGCCCGGCTGAAAAAAAAGATCGACCTTGACATTGCCGCCGGTGCTTTGAGCGCGCAAACCGATGCAAAAGCATTGGCTGCACACACAATGGCGGTTATTCAGGGCATGTCGTCTTTGGCGCGCGACGGCGCAACGCGCGCAAAGTTGATGCGAATTGCAGCAACCGCCATGCGCGCGTGGCCTGCGTCTTGATGCCAGTTGCTCAAACTGGCCGTATCTGCTCCCACTTACAAAACTTCGCTCGCAAAGTCCGCCAGCCGTGACCGCTCGCCCCGCGCCAGCGTGATGTGCCCGCCGTGCGGCCATCCTTTGAAGCGGTCTACCGCGTACGTCATGCCCGATGAGCCTTCGGTCAGGTACGGCGTGTCAATTTGCGCGAGGTTGCCCATGCAGATGATTTTGGTGCCAGGGCCGGCGCGCGTGATTAGCGTTTTCATTTGCTTGGGCGTCAGGTTTTGCGCTTCGTCAATGATGACGTACTTGTTCAAAAACGTTCGGCCGCGCATGAAGTTCATGCTTTTGACCTTGATGCGTGAGCGGATCAACTCATTGGTGGCCGCGCGGCCCCATTCGCCTGAGCCGTTCTCGGTTTTGCCCAGCACTTCCAGGTTGTCGTCGAGTGCGCCCATCCACGGGCCCATTTTTTCTTCTTCAGTGCCTGGCAAAAAGCCAATGTCTTCACCTACCGATACTGTGGCGCGAGTCATGATGATTTCGGTGTAGCGGCGGTCGTCCAGCACCTGGGTCAGGCCGCTGGCCAGCGCCATCAGCGTTTTGCCGCTGCCTGCCGTGCCGGCCAGCGTGACAAAGTCAACTTCAGGGTCCATCAGCAAATTCATGGCGAAGTTTTGCTCGCGGTTGCGCGTGGTGATGCCCCACACTGCGTTTTTCAGGTGGTTGAAGTCTTTTAGCGTCTTCAGCACAGCGGTTTTGGCGCGAATTTCAGTGACGCGTGCGTAAAGGGGCGGCTCGCCCGGCGCTTCAAAAAACACAAACTGGTTGATCAGCAAGCTGGTCACGATTGGCCCGGTGATGCGGTAAAAGTTGTAGCTGCCTTGCTGCCAGCTCTCAATCGTCTTGCTTTGGCGGGTCCAGAAGTCATTCGGTAGCGCCAGCACGCCCGAATAGAGCAGGTCGCCGTCTTCGAGTGTTTTGTCGTTCTGGTAGTCGTCAGTCGCCAGGCCCAGCGCGCGCGCTTTAACCCGCATATTGATGTCTTTGGACACCAGCACCACTTCACGCGGGGCGTATTCCTTACGTAGCGCTTCGACCACGCCCAAGATCTGGTTGTCAGCCTTGCCTTGTGGCAAGCTGGTGGGCAGGCTGTAGTCCAGAGGCTTGGTTTGGAAAAGCAGGCTTCCTTTGGCTTCCCGGTGGCCAGTGGTGTCGAGTTTTAAGCCTTTGGTGATGTCGGCATCTTTGGCCCCAGCCAGTGCGTCTAGTGACCGGCTGGTCTGGCGGGCATTGCGGGCCACTTCTGTCATGCCTTTTTTGTGGCCGTCCAGCTCCTCAAGAACGATCATCGGTAAAAAGATGTCGTGCTCTTCAAAGCGGAACAGGCACATCGGGTCGTGCATCAGCACGTTGGTGTCCATCACAAAGAGTTTTGTGGGGCCGGTGTGCCTTGGTTTTTTTCTGGCCACAGTTGCCACTGGCTCAGGAATATTTTCGCTATTATTTTTATAGCTGATAGCGCCTGTATTCAGGTCGCTAGAGGTCTCTTTTACTCTATTTTTAACGGGTGCGGCTGCATTGCCCGGCAAGCGATCGTCAACCAGGTCCAGTCGGGCTGCACTTGCCTCTGGCTGGGCGTTGCTGGCGCGGCTTGATTTGATGCTGGGGCGCGCTGGCGCGTCGAGCGCATCCGGGGTGAGAAGGGCGGCGCGTTTGGTAGGGGCAGGGGGAAGGGGCATGGTGCTTAAAACTCTTTCCATTCAGGGTTTCAGAAACGAAAAAGCCGCCTTCTGACCGAGGCGGCTTTTAGTGTGTGGGTTGGCAGAACAAGGAAATGAACTCAGCAAGATGAATTCATTATGCATAACTCCTGTGTCGGGTTTTTCAGCCCGGTTACGCGGCCTTTTTAAGGGCTTTGACAGCTTTCAGTACGTCGTCTACGTGCCCAAGCACTTTCAGTCCGCGCCACTCTTCGGCCAGCGTGCCATCAGCGGCTATCAGGAACGTGCTGCGCTCGATGCCCTTGACTTTTTTGCCGTACATGATTTTGTTTTTAACCACGCCAAACATGTGGCACATTTTTTCTTCGGTGTCGGCAATCAGCTCAAAAGGCAGCTCAAGTTTGGTTTTGAATTCGTCATGCGACTTCATGTTGTCGCGCGAGACGCCAAACACGGTGGCACCAGCCTTGACGAAATCTTTGTAACGGTCACGAAACTGCATCGCTTCAGTGGTGCAGCCGGGCGTGTTGTCTTTGGGGTAGAAGTACAAGACAACGACTTTGCCAATGTGGGACTGGTTGGAAACTTTGACGCCGCCGGTGGCGTTCGCTTCAAATTCGGGAAGGAGTTTATTGACGACGACTGCCATGCTGATTGGACCCTGACGAATAAGTTGGTTGTCTGCTGCTGTGCCGGGCGGCCCGTGCCAATTTGCGCAACCCCATATTTTACCCTCAAAGCGTACCGTAGCTGGCCCACCCGGAGCCGCGTTATCCGGTGCTGGCGTCAATCAACAGGGCAGCTATTACGCGGCGGCCTTCTCCCGCCAGCACGTTGTAGGTGCGGCACGCGGCCAGTGTGTCCATGGTTTCAATACCGATACGTTGCTGCATCAGGCCGCGCAGGAATGCCGGCGGCGCGAAACGGATGCGTGCGCCACTGCCAAAAATGACCAGCTCGGGCTGGGTGGCACCCAATTGCGTGAAATGTGCTTCGGTCAAGTCTTCAAAGCGGGCGCAGTTCCAGTCAAACTTTTCACCACGCGAGCCAATCACGATGCTGCGCTCAATCTTCTCGGCCACGCCATTGCTGCCCAGCCCGACCCAGCCGGGGCCGTAGCCAAGGATAGATTGAACGTCGAGCCGATCAGGTTGAAGTTTCATATGGTTCGGTGCAGCAGTGGCTGCAGATGTAGGGCGTTTATGTGGTCAAATTATAAGTTCCGTCCCAAGGATTCCGCCATGAAACCGATTACCAAATCTGCCAAGCTTTCCAACGTGCTGTACGACATTCGCGGCCCGATCATGGACGCGGCGCGGCAGATGGAGGACGAGGGTCAAAAAATCATCAAACTGAACCTGGGCAATCTGGCGGTGTTTGGGTTCGATGCGCCTGAAGAAATTCAGCAAGACATGATTCGCAACCTGCCCAATTCAGCGGGGTATTCGGACAGCAAAGGCATTTTTGCCGCGCGCAAAGCGGTGATGCACGAGACGCAAAAGCAGGGCATCAGCGGTGTCACGCTTGACGATATTTACCTGGGCAATGGCGCAAGTGAGCTGATCACCATGGCTACCAACGCGCTGCTTGATAACGGTGACGAGCTGCTGCTGCCGATGCCAGACTACCCGCTGTGGACGGCTGCCACGTCGCTCTCGGGGGGCACGCCGGTGCACTACCTGTGCGATGAAGCCGACGGCTGGATGCCCAACCTGGCCGATATACGCGCCAAGATCACGCCGCGCACCAAAGCGATTGTGGTAATTAACCCCAACAACCCGACAGGCGTGCTGTACTCGGACGATTTGCTCAAAGGCATCATTGCCATTGCGCGTGAGCACGGCTTGGTGATATTGGCTGATGAGGTGTACGACAAGGTGCTGTACGACGGCGCGCGCCACACCGCGATTGCAAGTTTGGCGACTGATATTTTGACGCTGACCTTCAACTCACTCAGCAAAAGCTACCGCTCTTGCGGCTACCGCGCGGGCTGGATGGTGGTGTCGGGTGACAAGCGGCTGGCTGCCGACTACATCGAAGGCCTGAACATGCTGAGCAACATGAAGCTGTGCTCCAACGTGCCCGGCCAGTGGGCGATTCAAACTGCGCTTGGCGGGTACCAGAGCATTAATGATTTGACCTGTGAAGGCGGCAGGCTGCGCCGCCAGCGCGATTTGGCGTATGAGCTGATCACTGCCATTCCCGGAGTGACGTGCGTCAAACCCGTAGCGGCGCTGTACATGTTTCCAAAACTGGACCCGGTGATGTACCCGATCAAGGACGACCGCCAGTTTTTCCTTGAATTGCTGAGGCAAACCCGCGTGATGCTGGTGCAGGGCACGGGCTTTAACTGGCCTGAGTCAGACCATTTCCGCATCGTATTTTTGCCGCATGAAGACGATTTGCGCGAGGCGATTGGCCGCATTGCCAAGTTTCTGGAAAGCTATCGCAACGCGGCTGCTGCAGCGCCGCGCCAGATTGCCAATTCATCCGCTATAAAATTAGTAGCTGCTCGCGCCTAGTTTTATTGGGCTACAGGCACTTTTTACTTAAAAAATCAATGAAATCTATCAAAGTGGGCCTTTTTGGCATCGGTACGGTTGGCGGCGGTGTGTTCAATGTGCTCAAGCGCAACCAGGCAGAGATCGTTCGGCGCGCGGGGCGGGGAATCGAGATTGCGATGGTTGCCGACCTGGACACGGTACGCGCCCAAGCGGCTGTCGGGCCCGACATCGAGGTGGTAAGTGATGCGCGCGCGGTGATTGCCAATCCCGACATTGACGTGGTCATTGAGTTGATTGGCGGCTACGGCATTGCCAAACAACTGGTGCTGGAAGCAATCGAGGCGGGCAAGCACGTGGTCACGGCCAACAAGGCGCTGCTGGCGGTGCACGGCACCGAGATTTTTGCTGCGGCCAACAAAAAGGGCGTGGTGGTTGCATTCGAGGCGGCGGTGGCCGGCGGCATCCCCATCATCAAGTCACTGCGTGAGGGCTTGAGCGCCAACCACATTGAGTGGGTGGCTGGCATTATCAATGGCACAACCAATTTTATTTTGAGCGAAATGCGCGACAAGTCACTCGACTTTGACGTGGTGTTAAGCCAAGCCCAAGCTCTCGGCTATGCCGAGGCAGACCCGACTTTTGACATTGAAGGTGTGGACGCCGCGCACAAAGTCAGTTTGATGTCGGCGATTGCTTTCGGTGTGCCGGTGCAGTTTGACAAGGCCTATATTGAAGGCATCACCCAACTGGGCGCGCAAGACATCAAGTACGCCGAGCAGCTCGGCTACCGCATCAAGTTGCTGGG
>JANNCT010000189.1:0-9936 GCA_031386895.1 Polaromonas sp. | reverse complement strand
CAATACAAAGTTGCTGCTGGTGAAAAAATTAAAGTAGAACAGATTGCTGCGGACGTAGGCCAAGAGATTGTTTTTGACCAGGTATTGGCTGTCGGGACCGGCAGCTCAATCATCGTCGGAACGCCCTTGGTTCTAGGTGCCACTGTTACTGTTACTGTCATCTCTCACGGCAGAGGCGACAAGGTTCGCATTTTCAAAATGCGCAGGCGCAAGCACTACCAAAAACGCCAGGGCCATCGCCAGAATTACACCGAACTGTTCTTTGCAGAAATTGCAGACGGCAAAGGCGGCGTAGTCAAAGCCACTGCCCCGGTAATCTCATCGGTGCCCACCAAGAATGGCAAAGATGACCTCGAAATCATCGAAGGCATCGGTCCAAAAATAGCGCAAGTGCTGGCTGCCAACGGCATTATCACTTTTGCGCAATTGGCCGACGCGAAGGCCGATGCAATCACCGAAATGCTGAAAGCTTCCGGTGGCCGCTTCAGTTTGGCCAACCCGGCATCATGGGCAGAGCAGTCTGCCTTGCTGCGCGACGGCAAGATGGACGAGTTCAAAGCACTGACCGATGCACTGGTCGGCGGCGTCAAAGTCAAGTCTTAACAGACATTTTTGGAGCACTTAAATGGCACAGAAAAAAGGCGGCGGCTCTACGCGAAACGGGCGTGATTCACAGCCCAAGATGCTCGGTGTGAAGAAATTTGGCGGTGAAGTCATCAACGCGGGCAGCATTATTGTTCGCCAGCGCGGCACCCGCTTTCACCCAGGCGTGAATGTCGGTATTGGCAAAGACCACACCCTGTTTGCACTGGTTGACGGACAAGTGTCGTTTTCCATCAAGGGCGCTTTGAGCAAGCACACAGTGAACGTGACGCAAGTCACCGCTTCGGCGTAAGTTCTGTCCCTGCGGCACCGAAGCCCCGATCCGTCGGGGCTTTTTTATTGGTCATTCGTATCTTGTTTGTCCGTTGTTTTCGATGCTTTACCATTGTGTAGATAACCTGAAGCCACCATGAAATTTGTAGATGAAGCCTTTATTGACATCGCCGCAGGCGATGGCGGCGCGGGCTGCGTGTCATTCAGCCACGAGAAATACAAAGAATTCGGCGGCCCGAACGGTGGCGACGGCGGCCGCGGCGGACACGTGTACGCGGTCGCAGATGTCAACCTGAACACGCTGGTCGACTTCCGTTTTTCACGTCGCCACGACGCTAAAAACGGTGGCCACGGCATGGGCTCAGACATGTTCGGCGCCAAGGGCGATGACATTATTTTGAAAATGCCAGTCGGAACCATTTTGACGGATGGCGAAACCGGCGATGTCCTTTTTGAACTGCTGGAGCCAGGTGAACAAATCCTGATTGCCAAAGGAGGTGATGGCGGCTTTGGTAATTTGCGGTTTAAAAGCTCTACCAACCGCGCGCCGCGCAGCAAAACGCCCGGCTGGCCAGGCGAGCGCAAAAGTTTGAAGTTAGAGCTCAAAGTGCTGGCTGACGTTGGCTTGCTGGGTATGCCAAACGCGGGCAAGTCCACTTTCATTACCGCAGTATCGAACGCCAGACCGCGTATTGCCGACTACCCCTTCACCACACTGCACCCCAACCTGGGCGTGGTGCGCGTCGCTCCTGAGCAAAGCTTCGTAGTGGCCGATTTGCCTGGATTGATTGAAGGCGCTTCTGAAGGTGCCGGATTGGGCCATTTGTTTTTGCGGCATCTGCAGCGCACGCGCTTGCTGCTGCACATTGTTGACCTTGCCCCGTTTGACGACAGTGTTGACCCGGTAGCGCAGGCCAAAGCAATTGTGGGTGAGCTTAAAAAGTACGACGAGGCTCTGTACAAAAAACCGCGCTGGCTGGTATTGAACAAGCTTGACATGGTCGACGCCGATGAGCGTGCCGCGAAAGTCAAAGATTTCGTGAAGCGCTTTAAATTTAAAGGGCCAGTGTTTGAAATATCAGCACTCACGCGCGAAGGCTGCGAGCACCTGATCAAGACCATTTACAAGCACGTCAAGGAAGTCCAGAAAAGCGAACAACCGGTTGAAGAAATTGACCCCCGCTTTGTGGAACTTCCACCTGAATAAGACCTGGCATACCTGGTTTTGCTATATATTAAAGAGCTGCTTGCGCCTATTTTTAGAGGGCTAGAGCCCTAAAACACTTCAATTTAACTATCTGGCATCGCCATGCAAGAACAGCCGCAGTCCACTGTACTTCTCAATGCCAAGCGCATCGTGGTGAAGGTCGGCTCCAGCTTGGTGACCAACGAAGGCCGCGGCCTGGACGCTGACGCCATTAGCCAGTGGTGCGAGCAACTGGCGGCGCTGGTCAAAAGTGGGCGCGAAGTGATTATGGTCAGCAGTGGCGCCATTGCAGAAGGCATGAAGCGCCTGGGTTGGGCCACCCGGCCCAAAGCCATTCATGAATTGCAGGCGGCGGCCGCCGTTGGGCAAATGGGGCTGGTGCAGGGCTATGAAACCAGCTTGCGGGCCAACGGCATTGGCAGCGCACAGGTGCTTTTGACCCACGCGGATCTGGCTGACCGCGAGCGCTACCTCAATGCCCGCTCCACACTGCTGACGCTTCTAAGTCTGGGTGTGGTGCCCGTCATCAATGAAAACGACACCGTCGTCAACGACGAAATCAAGTTCGGCGACAACGACACGCTGGGCGCGCTGGTCGCTAACCTGGTAGAGGCCGACGCCTTGATTATTCTGACTGACCAAAAAGGTCTATACACCGCTGACCCGCGCAAAGACGCCGATGCCAAATTCGTGCATATCGGCAAAGCCGGTGATGCGGCGCTTGAAGCCATGGCCGGCGGCGCAGGCTCCAGTATTGGCAGTGGCGGCATGATCACCAAAATTCTTGCGGCCAAACGCGCGGCCGGGTCTGGCGCCTCGACCGTGATTGCCTGGGGGCGTGAACCGTCGGTGTTGATCCGGCTGACCAGCGGCGAGGCGATTGGCACGCTGCTGTTGGCGCAAACGCAAAAAAATCAGGCCCGCAAACAATGGATGGCCGACCACCTGAAAATGCGCGGCTCGGTCACGGTCGACGCGGGTGCCGCCGCCAAGGTAAGCGACGAGGGCAAAAGCTTGCTGCCGATTGGCATGACTGCGGTACAAGGCGAATTTTCGCGCGGGGACGTGATTGCGGTTTTGACAGCCAGCGGCACTGAAATTGCGCGCGGCCTGTCTAACTACTCAAGCGCCGAGGCCAGGCTCATTTGCCGCAAGTCCTCCAGCGAATTTGAGCGGCTTCTGGGCTATACCGGAGAATCAGAAATGGTGCACCGAACCAATCTGGTGTTGACCCGCGCTGCCTGAAGCGCGTGGTCTTTTCAGTCAGCCGCTGCTAATCGGCAAATTTGAGCGCTGGATTTTTAAGCTTTGCCACCAGCTCCCGCACCGAGCCCACTGGCGCACCAGAATCACACACGCCAGCCCGGGCCAAGCGCAGTGAGTGCTTTGCCGTAGTGACATCAAATACCGAACGCCATTTGGGATCGGTCACCGGCACCCAGCAGCCATCTGGCGTGTACCGCGCGTAGGTTTTTACCTCACCAGTGGAGCAGCGCAGCCCGTCGTACATCACATTTTGTGAGCCGCTTGCGCTGAAAGCCACCAACACATAACGAACCACACCATCAACTTTTGAAATCGTGACTGAGGCCGGATCAACCCCGTAAGTCAACGCTGAATTCAGCGTCACGTCGAAAGTCACCAGCTTCGCCACATCAAAAGCAGGCGGCGGCGGCACATCGATTTCTTTCCAGTCCACAGAGTCGATGAAACCTTGGGCATTGGCAGCGCTTGGAGCGGACGCGTTTAACCCCAAAGCCAAAATGCAGGCCCACACTGCTGAATGGACACAAGACTTTTGCGATGGGTTGTACCCAGAACCAGAAAATACGAGCATCAGTTTTTATCAGTGGGTTCAAGCGCGTTGAGACTGGTCTGCGGATCAGGCTCAAAAGTCGCGCCTGGCGGCAATTCAATCAGGTGGCCGCGGTGTACATGCTCGCCCGAATCATGGCGATGCTGTTGCCCCCGAAAATGCTGCCGCTGCTCATTGCGGTAATCGCCCTGCTGCGCAAAATATGGCACAAAGCGGGCCAACTCAACCAAAGCCATTTCGTACACACCGCGCTTGAATTCGACCACCATGTCAAGCGGCACCCAATAGTCGTTCCAGCGCCAGGCATCAAATTCTGGGTGGTCAGTGGCTCGCAAATTCAAATCCCAGTCGTGACCAACCAGCTGCAGCAGAAACCAGATTTGTTTCTGGCCTTTGTAATGTCCGCGCGCATCGCGGCGGATGAAACGGTCCGGCACCTCATAGCGCAACCAGTCACGGGTTCGGGCCAGCACTTGCACATGCTGCGGAAGCAAACCCACTTCTTCATGCAGTTCCCGGAGCATCGCCTGCTCGGGGTTCTCGCCCCGGTCAATACCGCCTTGCGGAAACTGCCACGAATGCGTACGGATTCGTTTGCCCCAAAATACCTGACTTTTCTGGTTGAGCAAGATGATGCCTACGTTAGGCCTGATTACATCACGGTCTAGCATAATCAAACCTCAAATTTTTTAAACTGAATGCATTATGCACAGCGAAGTGCGCAATGCCAAGCATTCAAACTCTGCACCGCCAGTAAGCACTAACCGCAGCACCCACCACAGCCCATGAAAGCCTCGCAGTTTTACATTTCCACCCTCAAAGAAGCACCGGCTGACGCTGAAATCGCCAGCCACCAATTGATGACGCGCGCCGGCATGATCAAAAAGCTGGGCGCTGGCATTTACAGCTACATGCCGATGGGGCTGCGCGTGATTCGCAAGGTTGAAGCCATCGTGCGTGACGAGATGAATAAAGCTGGCGCGGTTGAAATGACGATGCCTATCATTCAGCCTGCTGAGCTGTGGCAAGAGACCGACCGCTTCACCACCAATGGCCCCGAGCTGCTGCGGATACAAGACCGCCACGGCCGCGACTTTATTGTGCAGCCCACCAGCGAAGAAGTCGCCACTGACGTGATGCGGCAGGACATCAAAAGCTACAAGCAGTTGCCAAAAAACATTTACCAGATTCAGACCAAATTCAGGGACGAACGCCGCCCCCGCTTTGGCCTGATGCGCGGGCGCGAGTTCATCATGAAAGACGCCTACAGCTTTGACCGCGACGAGGCATCTGCCAAAGTCAGCTACCAGAACATGGCCGCTGCATACCGCAAGATTTTTGACCGCTTTGGCTTGCAGTACCGCGCCGTGGCTGCTGACAGCGGTGCGATTGGCGGCGACTTGAACGAAGAGTTTCAGGTGATTGCTGCCACGGGTGAAGACGCCATCGTGTATTGCCCCACAAGCGACTACGCGGCGAATATGGAGAAGGCGGAGGCGCTTGCTCCGCAAGGCGAGCGCAAGGCGGCAACGCAGGCTATGGCCAAGACAGCAACTCCGGGCAAAGCTACATGCGCCGATGTGGCCGAGCTGCTGGGCATTCCGCTTTCGTCAACAGTCAAATCCTTGGTGCTGGCCACCGATATGTTGAACGAGAAAAGCGAAATCGTTAAAACCCAAGTTTGGCTTCTACTGCTGCGCGGCGACCATGACATGAATGAAGTCAAGGTTGGCAAGATTAAAGGCTTGGAGGGCTTTAGGTTTGCCACCGTGCCCGAGATTGAAGACCACTTTGGCTGCAAGCCCGGCTACCTCGGCCCGCTCAATGTGCTCAAACCCGTCAAGCTGGCAGTCGACCGTGAAGTGGCCGCGATGGGCGATTGGGTTTGCGGCGCAAACGAGCCTGACTTTCACATCACCGGCGTCAATTGGGGCCGCGATTTGCCCGAACCCGAGCTGATCGCTGATCTGCGTAACGTCGTTGCTGGCGACGCATCGCCAGACGGAAAAGGCATCTTGGCAATTGAACGCGGCATTGAAGTCGGCCACGTGTTTTACCTCGGCACCAAGTACAGCAAGGCCATGAACGCCACCTTTTTGGGCGACAACGGCAAGCCGCAATTTTTAGAAATGGGTTGCTACGGCATCGGCATCACGCGCCTGCCTGCCGCGGCGATTGAGCAAAACCACGATGCCAAAGGCATCATCTGGCCAGATGCGATTGCACCATTTACTGTGGTGCTGTGCCCGATCAGCCCGGACCGTTTTGCTGATGTCAAAGCTGCAGCAGACAAGCTGTATGAAGAGTTGATGGCCGCTGGCGTCGACGTGATTCTGGACGACCGCAACGAGCGCCCCGGCGCGATGTTTGCCGACTGGGAACTGATCGGCGTTCCGCACCGCGTGACGATTGGCGACAGGACTTTGAAAGAAGGCCAGGTTGAATACCAGCACCGCCGCGACGAGGCAGCGACCCCTGTCAGCACTGCCGATGCTTTTGCGTTTCTCAAAGGCAAGCTGGGTCTGTGAATTCAACTATTGTTAACAGAAGATTAGCCCTGCAGACCACATTAGCCGGGTGCGGGCAGCTATTATTTTTAAGCCAAGCAAACGCCGGTGGCCAGCTGGAAGAGCCACTGATTGACTCAGTGCGCACCGCACTGACGTCTGCCGTGGCCAATCAAGCCCCGCCTGTCCCAGAGTTCAGCAACACAGAGGCCAAACTCAAGTACCTTAGCTGGCTGGCCGCCATGAGCGACCGCTTGTACAAGAAAAAAACCGAGCCCCAAATTCGGCAAGAATTCCTGCAAACCGTTTGGTACGAAAGCAAGCGGGCCGGGCTGGACTTGGCACTGGTGCTGGGTTTGATCCAGGTTGAAAGCAATTTCAGGCGGCATGCTATCAGCGTGGTCGGCGCGCGCGGCTACATGCAGGTGATGCCGTTTTGGACCCGCGTGATTGGCGACAGTGACCCGTCCAAACTGTTCCACATGCAGACCAACCTGCGCTTTGGCTGCGTGATTTTGCGGCACTACCTTGACCGCGAAAAAGGCGACTTGTTCTTGGGCCTGGGCCGCTACAACGGTTCGCGCGGCAAATCGCCCTACCCCGATGCGGTGCTGGGTGCCAAACGGTTGTGGGAATTTTCGGGCTAGCCTGCGCGTGTTGAAGTTGGGTTTCAACCGCGCTTGTGACTTATACTTGCTATTAATTAAATAGCTGCTTGCGCCCGTATTCATTGAGCTGTAGCACTATTTAATCATTAATTCAAGCACTCCAGCATGTTTATTGGCTCCGCGCCCGCCAATAATCTGAAAGGCAGCGCGTTCGCCGTGGGCGCAGTCATCGCCGGCCGCTACGAGGCACAGCGCAAGCTGGGCGAATTCGGCATGGGCGCGGTGTATTTGGCGCGCGATGTGAGGCTTGAAAAGTAGAAAGCATGCTCTTCGCCAATCTGCAAAAAGACCATCGGGGCGACAGCGGTTTTTGGCGGCGCATCTACATTGGCTTGCTGCTTATTTGCGAGGCTTCGCCCGATGCACGTCAAGCTCTGGCCGCTAAGGCTGCGGGAAGCGGGCAGTGTCTCGGACAGACGCCGTAGCAGCTGCATCCAAAGTGCAGTGCAGGCCGGGAGTACGCGCCCTGGAACATATACTTACAGTTCGATCAATTTTCGTGAGTACGAATTGAAAAAACTATTTGCTGCTGTTTTGACCTTGCTCTTTTCAACTGTCTTGTTTGCCGGAACGTTCGTTAACACCACGGGATCTGACGACAACACGGCAATTTCTGGCTACGACCCGGTTGCTTTTTACAGCGAAAAAAAAGCGGTTTTCGGTAAGCCCGAATTTGCCGTAGCGCACATGGGTGCGAAGTGGGTTTTTGCCAGCCTAGAAAATTTAAAGCTGTTTCAAGACAACCCTGACAAGTACATGCCTGCATGGGGCGGGCAATGCGCCTGGTGCGTATCAGAGAACTGCATCAGCCCAAAAAAACTTAGCGGCAGCTTTGACATTATTGAGGGCAAGCTTTACTTGTATGCCCACGGGAACAATTCACGCGACGGCGCCAGAACTGGCTTTTGGCAAAGCGGCGGCGGCGTAAGCCGACGAATCGCCGAAGGCAACTCTTACTGGGCAGACATCGAAAAAAAGCTGGTCAATGACCAGCTGGTTCAGCGAAACGCATCAAACTACCGCAAAACGCAGTTCGACTGATCGCGTTGAAAACTTGGCCCGCTGCGAGTCTTGTCGCGCCGGCTTTTCAGCGGACTTGCTCAAGCGGTTGACTTTTTCATTGCGGGCGAGAAAAGCTTCCTGCCGCAGGCTGTCTTTAACGCCGTTGATCAGGATTTTCAGCTTGTCAGCTCTGGTTGTTCAGCAGGCTGGTTGTCGGTACTGTGCCAGGCTCTGTTGGGAATTTGCACAGCGCCGTTTGCGCGACAGGTGCGCTGCGCCTGGCTCTAAGCCCTCACCATTTCAGTACGGCTCAAGTGTGCAGGTATTGCCCGCCGCAACGTGTCAAAACTTCGCATCAACTCGACGCCCCTAAAACTCTTCAGCAGCAAAATCGTTGTCAAGCCAAAGGCGTTTATCCGCCTTAAATAGTTCGCTGACAATAAAGCCTCACTCATGCGGCAGCAAACGGCGGGTTCACCGCTGGCTTGGCAGCAAATTACACCAACCCCTCCACAAACGCCAATGCATGAAGCACACGGCGCAAATCCAGCGAAAAATCCAGCGAAAAATCCAGCGAAAAAATCCGCAAAAAGCGGCATCAACTGACACGCCGCGCCGCGCACGCCCGCTAGGCTATTGGCATGATGGATGTACCAGACTCTGCCCAACAAGCTGCGCGCTCCGGCCCGCTTTTTATCGTGATGAATGCAGCGTCAGGCCACAAAGACTCGGTCGATGAGCAGCAAATCATTTCAGAGGTTTTCAGCGCCGCTGGGCGCAAGTTTGAGTTTCTGGAAATAGACAAACCGGCGAGCATTGGTGCTGTGTGCGCAAAAGCCGTTGCGCTAGCGCAGGCGCAAAGCGGCGTGGTGGTTGCAGCCGGGGGCGACGGCACCGTGAATGCAGTTGCCGCTGCGGTGCTGCGAAGCGGCTGCCCGTTTGGCGTTTTGCCCCAGGGTACGTTCAATTACTTTGGCCGCACCAACGGCATACCGCAAGATGCCAAAGCCGCAGCCCAGGCACTGCTCGGCGCCAGCATTTCACCCGTCAGCGTGGGGGAAGTCAATGGCCGGGTATTTCTGGTCAACGCCAGCCTGGGCCTGTACCCGCAATTGCTGGAAGACCGCGAAGCCTGGAAGCAGCAATTTGGCCGCAGCCGTCTGGTGGCATTTGCATCTGGCTTGGCAACGCTTTTCAAGGCGCGCGGGCAACTGCGGCTGGAAATTGAGCTGGCGGGCAACACGACAGCGCTGCGCACGCCGACACTTTTCATTGGCAACAACCATTTGCAGTTAGCGCAGGTTGGCATTGATGAAGCGCATGCAGCAGCTGTGAATGCGGGCGCGCTCGCAGGTGTTGCGCCGCGCCCCATCGGCACGCTCGCGCTGTTCGGCCTGCTGGCGCGCGGCGTCATAGGCCGACTCGGCGATGCAGACAATATTGACAGCTTTTCATTCAGGCGGTTGAAGGTTTCCGTGCGTCGCAAACGGCGAATCAAAGTCGCCACCGACGGCGAAGTCGTGTGGATGACGCTGCCGCTGGTGTTTGAAGTGGCCGACACACCGCTGCTGCTGATGGTGCCCGCACCCGCTGACCGGGCCGAGATTGCATGACCACGTTGCTGCAAATTTCAGACATGCATTTCGGTACCGAGCAGCCGCATGTAGTGCAGGCGCTTGAGGCGTTGTCACACGCAAAAAAGCCCGACGTGTTGGTCGTGTCCGGGGACATCACCCAGCGCGCCACGCCAGCCCAGTTTGCGCAAGCCAGAGCCTTTTGCGACCGGCTAGGCGCGGCGCAGATGCTGGCCGTGCCCGGCAACCACGACATTCCGCTTTTTAACGTGTTTGCACGCATCGT
>JANNCT010000185.1:0-2199 GCA_031386895.1 Polaromonas sp. | reverse complement strand
CTGGACATCGTGCTGTGCCGCTTTGTGGGCGCTGGCATGGTGCTGCTGCCGTGGGGCTACTTTCTGGTGCGCAAATTGAAGGCTAACAACGCCAACTTTACGGCGCAGCAAACCTGGCTGGGTTTGTCGCCATTGCCAGTCGGCATTACGGTGTTGATCGGCACGTTTGGCGGCGTGGCGTACGCAGTGCTGGCCTACAGCGCGTTTGTGTACGCACCCGCTGCGCATGGCTCTGTGTTGCTGCCTGGCATGCTGCCGCTGTCGACCGCGTTGCTGTCGGTATGGCTGCTGCGTGAACACTTGGGCGCTGGGCGCATCACTGGCTTAGCGATGATTTTTGGCGGTGCGCTGATGGTGGGTGGCGTGTCCATTTTTAACGCCATCTTCCATCCCGCTGAAGGCAGCCAGACCTACATCGGCGATGTGCTGTTTGTGTGCGCATCAACCTGCTGGGCTTTTTACGCAGTGACCTGCCGCAAGCACGCCTTGGGCGCAGTACCTGCCACCATCGCAGTGATTGTGTTTTGCGTGATCACCTTCATTCCGGCTTATGGCGTGCTGGTGTGGGCAGGTGTGTTGCAGAGCAAACTGGCCACCGCGCCGTGGTCTGAGATCATTTTTCACACCATCTGGCAAGGCGGTGGCTCGGTGGTGATTTCAGGCATCACGTTCACCAAAATGATTGAATACTTTGGCCCGGTGCGCACCACCATGCTGACGGCCGCGGTGCCCGGTTTGTCTGCACTGGGTGCAGTGGTATTTTTGAATGAGCCGCTGTACTGGAACCTGGTTGCCGGGCTGCTGTTGGTGACCTGTGGTATCGCGGTAGGGGTGCGGGCCAGCAAGACACGGACGCCGCTGGCAAGCGCCTCCAAAGCCTAAATCACCCAACCATTGCAAATATTTACATAAAAAACGCTTCTTGCCCAATTAATACGGGCGCAAGCAACTATCAATTTAATACCAAGCTTTATGACACGACTTCAATTGTTCACCGGTTTTTTTGCGTTGGCAGCCTGCCTTGCCAGCATGCAAAGCCAGGCAGCGCCGTACACACCCACCAACGACGCAGATGTGATTGAGCGCCTGCCCGGCAGGGCGAGCGACCCGGCTACCCGCCGCGTGGATTCTCTGCGCAAGCAGTTGGCTGCACGGCCTGACGATGCCAGTTTGCGGGTAGACATTGCCCGCCGCTACTTTGACATGGCCATGGCCCAGGGCGACCCGCGCTACGTAGGCTATGCCACAGGCGCTCTGGCACCGCTGGCCAACGCTGTGCCCACTGAGCCAAGCCTGGGTGCGGCTTACTTTCAAGTGCGCGGTATGGTGGAGCAATTTACCCACCAGTTTGACCCGGCGCTGGCAAGCCTGGCCAAGGCCAGCGCGCTCAACCCCACGTCGCCCGAGCCACTTTTGTGGCGCAGCGCCATTTACATGGTGCAAGCCAGGTATCCAGAGGCAGCTGCCGAATGTGCAAAAGTCAGACCACTGGCCGACCCGTTGGTTGGCATTGGCTGCAGCGCCTATGTTGACGGCAGCCACGCGGGCGGGCTTGAGGCAGCGTTTAACGTGCTGTCGTCCGCCGTCAAGCAGTACCCAGCAAGCGCGCCCGAACTGCTGCTGTGGCAGTACACGCGCCTGGCCGAAATGGCGCTGCGGCTTGAGCGCTTTGATGTGGCGGAGAGCTACTATAAAAGCGCACTCAAACTGGGCATCACTGACCAGTTTTTGCTTGGCAGCTACGCCGACTTTTTACTGGCGCGCAAACGCCCCGCCGAGGTGTTGACGCTGCTGGCCGACTGGGAGCGATCAGACATTTTGCTACTGCGCCTGGCCATTGCAGCCATGGCAACCAGAGATACGCGAGCCGCCAATTTCGCCGGGCAACTGCGCGCCCGGTTTGAAGAAGCCGCCAAACGCGGCGACCGCCTGCATGAACAAGAAGCTGCGCGGTTTGAACTGGACGTTGAACGCAACGCGAAAAAAGCGCTTGCACTGGCCAGCACCAACTACGCCACCCAAAAAGAGCCGCGCGACGCTGAAATACTCATGCGCGCAGCTCTGAGCGCCGGCCAAGCTGCGCCGGCCAAGCCAGCCGTTGCCTGGTGGCGTTCGTCGCGCTACGAAGACCCGGCAGTCTCCAGCCTGGCAACGCAGCTAGTTGGCTTGGGAGCTGAAAAATGATGCGGCTTGCATCTG
>JANNCT010000184.1:0-2096 GCA_031386895.1 Polaromonas sp. | reverse complement strand
GGCGCTGCAACCCAGCCCAGCACGACGTACTGCCGCTAAAAAAACACACATATGAAAATTTGGTTTTTTTGGCTGGCTCTGTTGGCAGCGGCAAGCAACGCGCAAGCCCATGAACTGCAAGCCAGCCGCGCAACGCTGGTGATGCGCGACAACCAGCACATCGCGGTTACTTTTTTTGTGGATTACGCCGCAGTGCTGCACCAGGCGCTGGCACCGCAAATGCTGTTTCATGAATTTGCGCTGCAGCACTCTGCCATGCCGCCCCCCGTTTTTGCGGCTCAGTTGCTGGCGGCCCAGCGCAAACTGCAACTGGGCACGCAGCTGATGCTGCACAGTGGCAAAACCGCGCCACTCACGCTGTGGGCGTGGCCTGAGGGCACAGCCGTGCAAAAAGCCCTGCAACTGCGGGCAATAGAAGCCGTTGTGGGCGCCAAAGACCATGCCCACGTCGCCCATTCTGAAATCCGCGCTGAAGCGCAGTCAATCAACCCCAAAGACATGGCCAATGTCACGCTGCAACTGCCGGTAGAGTTCAAAAAGACGCTGGTGGTGTCTTATCAGCCCAAACAGGTCTGGGTAGAGCCCGGCAAGACCTCAGCAAGCATCCGTTTTTAGGCCAAGGCGGCAACAAGGGACAATACGGCTTACGCAGCAAGCTTTGCCAATGGCAAGCCGCTGCGCAAGCCGTACGACTGTTGTTTGCCGATGCTAGACAAAAACTCACCACACACCGAGCAAGCCGCTCAAAGTTCAGCCCACACGCCCATGATGCGGCAGTACCTGGCCATCAAGGCGGAGTACCCCGACACGCTGGTGCTGTACCGCATGGGGGATTTTTACGAGGTATTTTTTGCCGATGCTGAAAAGGCATCGCGGCTGCTGGGCATCACGCTGACCAAACGCGGCGCCACCAATGGCCAGCCGATTCAGATGGCTGGCGTGCCGTTTCATTCACTTGAAGGGTATTTGGCCAAGCTTATCAAGCTGGGCGAGTCGGTGGCGATTTGTGAGCAGATTGGCGACGTGGCCACCAGCAAAGGCCCGGTTGAGCGCAAAGTGGTGCGTGTGGTCACGCCTGGAACGCTCACGGATACCGAACTGCTGGGTGACAAGACTGAATCGGTACTACTCGCGGTGCATCAGGGAGCGCGCAACACCTGCGGCCTGGCCTGGCTGAGCGTGACGCAGGGGCAAATCAGTTTGGCGGAATGCGCGCATGACGAGCTGGAAGCCTGGGTGGCGCGCATTGCGCCGAGCGAGTTGATTTACAACGTAGATGTGACCCCCGCGTTTGAAGCGCGCTTGAAAACCATGCGCTGCGCAGTAGCCGCCCGCGCTGCCTGGCAGTTTGACGCAGCGCTGGGCGCACGCCGACTGCTGGAGCAGCTCAAAGTCGCCTCGCTCGCATCATGGCACGCTGAGAACTTGACGGAGGCACACGCCGCCGCCGCCGCCCTGCTGGGGTATGCCGAGCACACGCAGGGCCGGTCGTTGCCACATGTGCAGGCGCTGCAAGTCGTGCGGTCTGGCGATTTGATCGAGCTGCCCCTGACCACACGGCGCAACCTGGAATTGACGCAAACGCTGCGCGGGGAAGACTCGCCCACACTATTTTCATTGCTGGACACCTGCGTTACAGGCATGGGCAGCCGCGCATTAAAAAGCTGGCTCCTCAGCCCGCACCGTGACCGTACTGAGGCTGCTGAGCGGTTAGAAGCCATCGCCCATTTGCGCGAAGGCTCACAACTTACGCTGCGCGGCCAGCTCAAAGGCGCTAGCGATGTAGAACGCATCACCGCCCGCATTGCCCTGCGCCAGGTGCGCCCGCGTGAGCTGGTGGGCCTGCAGCAAACGCTATTAAAAACAGAGCTGCTCGCGCCCGTATTAATTGGGCTACCGACACTTTTAACCACTATTTTTACTGGTTTACAGCCCCCAGACGGCTGTGCAGCGCTGCTCAAGCGTTACCTGCTGGACGAGCCCGCTGCGCTGGTGCGTGATGGCGGTGTCATCAACCACGGCTGCGATGCTGACCTGGACGAGTTGCGCAGCATACAGACCAACTGCGATGCGTTTTTACTCGACCTGGAAGGCCG
>JANNCT010000172.1:0-3074 GCA_031386895.1 Polaromonas sp. | reverse complement strand
CAAGGAAAAAGGAAGGCGATTTCAAGATCAAAGAGAATAAAAAGAATCGCGACGAGGTAGTAACGTACGTCGAACTTCATACGGGCGTCTTCAAAGGCTACAAATCCGCACTCGTAAGGGGAGTTATTTTCGGCGTCCGGGCGAACTGGCCCAAGCAAACGGCCCAGTACTTGCGGCACCACGCCCACGAAAACACCCACCAGAATGAACAAAAGAACGGGGAGGTATTGATCGAGGTTCATTTTCAGTTCGACTCAATAAAGCCAGTTTTCAAGATATAGAGCGGTTCAGCTGAGGAGCTGAACGGCTTCGATCTGGTGCGGACGGCGAGACTCGAACTCGCACACCTTTCGGCACTACCCCCTCAAGATAGCGTGTCTACCAATTTCACCACGTCCGCGGTTTTTTGATGTCTGGCTGGCGAGAGGAAACCTCGCGGTTTTTAGCTGGCCGGACAATGTAAGAGTTTACCCTGAAAACAACCTCTTACTAGAAGAGAACAAGCGCAACCCGAGCTTATTTCGTAGGGATCTGGCCAACGCCTGAAGCTGCAACTGCGGGCGCGGTAACGCTGCCAGCCGATGGCAGTGTTGTTCCCGGAATTTGCGAAGCGGCACCAGCGGCCGAAGCAGCATTGACTGGAGCTGGAGCAACCACCGCGGCGCCGTCCAGTACGCTTGTACCTGTGCTGCGCGGCTGGGCGTTTCCAAAATACGCCAACAGCAGAGTGCATGCAAAAAATACCGCTGCCAAAATACCCGTGGCACGCGACAAAAAGTTGGCACTACCGCTCGCGCCAAAGAGGCTGCCCGAGCCGCCGCTTCCAAAAGCTGCACCCATATCAGCGCCTTTGCCGTGCTGTACCAGCACCAGGCCAATCATGACGATGGCCGACAACATTTGCACTGCAAGGACGATGGTCAACACGATACTCATATTCATCTTCATTTACTCCTGATTTAATAGCATATCGCGCCCGAATTTATTGGGCTACAGCGATGATTGATAAGAAGTCTGCGGCTTTCAACGATGCGCCACCAATCAGGCCGCCGTCGATGTCGGGTTGCCCCAAAAGGCTGGCCACATTGGCTGCATTCATACTGCCGCCGTACAAAATTTTGACCTGCGCCGATTGGTCAATAGCAGCTTTTAATTGAGCACGCAACACAGCGTGAACTGCTTGCGCCTCTTCAGGGGATGCGGTTTTGCCCGTGCCAATGGCCCACACGGGCTCATAGGCCACGACGATTTCGCTGATGCAATGGCCGTTGGTGTGAATCACGGCGGCCAGCTGGCGCTTGACAACTTCTTGAGTTTTGCCTGCGTCGCGTTCGGCCAATGTTTCACCCACGCAAACAATAGGTTTGATTCCAGCGGCCAAGGCGGCTTTGGCTTTGTCAGCTACCAGCGCATCGGTTTCACCGTGGTATTGGCGGCGTTCTGAGTGGCCGACGATGGCGTAACGAACGGCGAAGTCTTTCAGCATCTGAGCGCTGACTTCTCCCGTGTATGCGCCCGCCGCGTGCAATGACACGTCCTGCGCACCCAGCTCGATGGCAACTGACTTGAGCGATTGAACCTGCGCAAAATACGGAGCAGGCACGCAAACCACGATGTCGCAAGCAGGCTTGTTAGCCAAACCTTCGGCCAAAGTGGTGAGCAAGGCCTGATTGGCAGCCAGGTTGCCGTTCATCTTCCAGTTGCCTGCAATCAGCTTCTTCATGCTGCATTCCACGTCAAAACGATCTTGCCGATGTGCTGGTTTGACTCCATCAGAGTGTGCGCTTTGGCTGCATCACCAGCAGCAAAAGTACTGTGAATCACGGGCTTGATTGCACCGTTGGCAAGAAGAGGCCAGACTTTTTCTTTTAACGCTTTTGCAATCGCAGTCTTGAATTCCAGTGAACGCGGACGCAGCGTTGAACCGGTGATCGTCAAGCGCTTGCGCAGCACCAAACCGGCATTGAACCCGGCCTTGATACCGCCTTGTACCGCGATGATGACCAGACGGGCGTCTTCTGTCATGCATTCAATTTCACGCGCCACGTAGCTGCCAGCAACCATGTCCAAGATGACATTGACCCCCGCGCCGTTCGTCAGTTTTTTAATTTCCTCAACGAAGTCAGCGGTTTTGTAATTGATGGCATGGTCAGCGCCCAGTGCAATGCAAGCAGCGCATTTCTCGTCACTTCCGGCCGTAACGATCACCGTCGCACCAAGCGCTTTGGCAATTTGGATTGCTGTCACGCCAATGCCACTGGAGCCGCCCTGGATCAGCAGCGTTTCGCCTTTGGCCAGGTAAGCGCGCTCAAACACATTGCTCCACACCGTGAAGAATGTCTCGGGCAGCGATGCCGCTTCAATATCGGTAAAACCTGCGGGCACTGGCAAACATTGTCCCACCGGCGCAACGCACAACTCGGCATAACCGCCGCCTGCAACCAGCGCGCAAACGCGCTCGCCGACCTTAAAGCCGCATGCAGCCATGGCCGCAGCATCGCCAGACAAAATGGTGCCCGCAACTTCAAGCCCCGGAATATCTGAAGCACCGGGGGGCACCGGGTAGTTGCCAGTGCGCTGCAACACATCAGGCCGGTTGATGCCCGAGGCAGTCACGCGAATGAGCACCTCGCCCGCGCCTGCAACAGGCGCAGGCCGCTCGCCGAGCTTCAGCACGCCGGGGGCGCCAAAAGCGGTAATTTCAATGGCTTTCATCGTGATTTGTAAGTGTTTTATGCCTCTAGCGCCCTATATATGGGCGCTAGCAGCTATAAAATAAGTAGCAGTCGAGATTAACCGCGATCCTGCTCTTGAGCAGGGCGATCCAGCAGCGCTTTCATCGACAACTTCACGCGGCCTTTTTCGTCGGTTTCCATGACCTTGACTTTGACGATCTGGCCTTCTTTCAGGTAGTCCTGCACGCGCTCGACACGCTCATGCGCAATCTGGCTGATGTGCAGCAAACCGTCTTTACCTGGCAGCAAGTTGATGAGTGCGCCGAAGTCCAAAATCTTGGTGACTGGGCCTTCGTAGATTTTGCCAATTTCGACTTCAGCGGTGATCTCGGCGATGCG
>JANNCT010000130.1:0-1760 GCA_031386895.1 Polaromonas sp. | reverse complement strand
AGGCGGTCCCAAATCTGGCGGCTGGTGACGTACTTGCCTTCGCGGCCTGCCAGCGGGCTGGTGTTGACGCAAAAGTTCATGGTCAGCGTTGGCTCGTCGACTTTGAGCATTGGCAGTGGTGCGGGCGTCACTGGATCAGTGATTGTCACGCCGATGCCCACGCCTTCAATGCCGTTGATCAGCACAATCTCACCTGGGCCAGCTTCAGTTGCCTGCACACGCTCCAAACCCTGAAACGTCAACACTTGGTTCACGCGGCCTTTGACTGCCTTGCCGTCTGGGCCTTCCATCACGACCACGTCCATCATGGGTTTGATGGTGCCCTGGCTGATGCGGCCTACGCCGATGCGGCCGACGAAGGTCGAAAAATCGAGCGCTGAAATTTGCAACTGCAGTGGTGCATCAGGATCACCCTTTTGTGCGGGCACGTGCTTGAGCACGGTGTTGAACAGTGCCGACATATCGGGGCCCCACTGCTCGTTGGGTGGGCCTTCAACCAAGGAAGACCAGCCATTGATACCGGAAGCGTAGACGACTGGAAAGTCGAGCTGCTCATCGGTAGCACCGAGTTTGTCGAACAAGTCAAAGGCGGCGTTGACGACGAAGTCTGGGCGGGCACCGGGCTTGTCCACCTTGTTGACGACCAAAATGGGCTTGAGGCCAAGCGCCAAGGCCTTTTTGGTCACAAAACGGGTTTGCGGCATCGGGCCTTCTTGCGCATCAATCAGCAGCACCACGCCGTCAACCATGCTTAAGGCGCGTTCGACTTCACCGCCAAAGTCGGCGTGGCCGGGGGTGTCAACGATGTTGATGTGGGTGCCTTCCCAGGTCACAGCGCAGTTTTTGGCCAAAATGGTAATGCCGCGTTCTTTTTCAATCGCGTTGTTGTCCATCACAGTGTCAACGACTTTTTCGTGCTCGGCGAAGGTGCCAGACTGGCGCAGCAGCTGGTCAACCATGGTGGTTTTGCCGTGGTCAACGTGCGCGATGATGGCGATATTGCGGATTTGCTTGATGGTCATAAGGGACTTTCTTCTAAAACTAAAAACGAAAACTTCAAAAATTCAATATTGAGCGGCTTGCAATATGTCTTGCACTTCAATCGGTGACAAAAGGCGCTGGGGAATCAATTCATCAGCGGTGATGTGGGCAGAGCCCAAAAAAGCTATCGGGTCAGAGCCGAAAACCTGAACTAGTGGCGCGTTTGCTCCCCATTGACCAGGGGTACCGCGCCGACGCAAGCCGCTTAGAAAGCGCCCTGCATTGTCGGCATCCAATGTGACAGACGGGTAACCAGCCACCAGCGACTGAGGCGGTAGCAGGCGCGCATCGCGTCCAGCTTCGTCCATCGCCTCAAGCTCTGGAAGGCTGACACATTGGTCGGCGGTAAAACCACCGGTCTCGATGCGGCGCAGTGAGCCCAAATGCGCACCGCAGCCAATCGCTTCGCCGATGTCTTCACCCAGCGTACGAATGTACGTGCCTTTGCTGCATTTCACTATTATTTTAATAGCTGCTTGCGCCCGTACGTCTTGGGTTACAGCCATATTTAACTGGTAAATAACGATGTTTCTGGCTTCCCGCTCGACTTCTTCGCCTTTTCTTGCATACTCATAAAGCGCCTTGCCGTCTTTTTTGAGCGCTGAATACATGGGCGGAATCTGAGCGATGGGGCCAGTGAATTGCGCGGTGAGTTTTTCCAGCAACTCAACCGTGATTTCAGGCACAGGCCGGGTTTCAATCACGTCGCCTTCAGCATC
>JANNCT010000105.1:0-1784 GCA_031386895.1 Polaromonas sp. | reverse complement strand
CGGTTGAGGGTGGAGATGACTGATTTTTTGCTTTTGAGTCTGAAAATAGCTCAAACTCGTCGCCTTCAATGTCCAGCTTGTATTGGCTGCCCACAAACGCAAAGCCTACGCCCAGTTCGATTAAAAAATCACGCAGGTGGTCGACCAAGGCTTTTTCGATGCTGCGTTCGTTCACTGCATCCGTCAGACCTAAAAAGTCAAAGGCGTAGGGGTCTTTGACCAAGTCGCGTGCCAGCTCGGACTGCGGGGCGGGCAGCGTTCGTTCAAAGTTATTTTGCGCTTGGCCCAGGCGGGTGTGGAGCTGGGTTTCAATTTGGTATTCAAGCGCGGCGCGGCTCCAGCCGTTCGCTGTGGTTTGCTTCATGTACCAAATGCGTAATTCAGTGCTTTTTACTTGCTCCAGAATCAAGCAGTTATGCCGCCAGGGTATTTGGCCACCAAGCTGGTGGCCAATTGAGCCCTCCTCCCAGCTTTCGGCGTAAAGGCGCATGTACTTGAGGTTGCTGCGCGACAAACCCTTCATGTCTGGAAACTCGCTGCGCAGGTCGCTGGCCAGTTGCTCAATTACCTTGGCTCCCCAGCCTTGCTGGGCTTGGCGGGCGATGATCTCGCTGCCAATACGCCAATAAAGTATGACCAGTTCGCGGTTAACGGCCAGGCTGGCTTTGATTCGGGACGATCGAATCAGGCTTTTCAGCTCGACCAGCCATTGGGCGTAGTCGTTGGGTGGCGGGGTTAAGGCGGACATGACTAGGTTTTGCGCTGCTTATTATTCGAATTTGAAACCTAAATGCTATTTATTTAATAGCTGCTTGCGCCCGTATTCATTGGGCTAGAGGCATAAATGGCACTTAAAAAAGGCCTTTTCAGGCCTTTTTTGAGATTTTTTACTGATTTACCGGCGATTTCGGGTCCAGCAGCAGTGCCATCACATCTTTGATTTGCTCCATCGTCAGGATGTTGGCATGACCAAAGCGGGGCATGCCTGAACAGGCGTTGTAGGCTTTGCTGTTCCAGAGCTTGCCCCAGGTGTAGTCAACAATGTGTTTGGTGGCCACGGCGGTTGGGTCGGTCACGCCGCGCAGCTTGCCGTAGTTGTACAGGCTGGGGCCGATGGAGCCATACGACAGCTCGGTTTTGCTGATCTGGTGGCAGTTGTAGCAGCTGCCGCCGTTGGCATCCGCTGCCTTGTCTGTCCAGGTCAGGCCGCGGCCATTTTGGGCGATTTTTTCGCCTTCTGCCCAATTGCCGATCAATTTGCCGTCAGCCGGAAATTTGACGGTTTTCAGGTTGGCTTCTTCAATCGACTTGGCCAGTTTTTCATCGACCGATTTGTCCTGCGCGTCCGAGCAGGCCTGGTTGGACGCATCAAGCACCAGGCGCTCCAGTTTGGCGTCGCCCTGCTCCCTGAAGGGCAGCGGGAGTCGTTGTTCCTGCGGTTCAGCGAAGGATTGCGATACGAGTAGTTTGCGGAAATCCTGGAATGCCCGCTGGGGACCGTCAAGAGCCGGATTTTTCACGGCCTCGCCGCCCTGCGGCGGATTTTGGACAGTGAGGGAGAAGAGGCCCGGCAGTTGCCCGCTTTTCCCAGTGAGGATATCTCTCATGCCGTTTGACCCCAACATTATTCGCGAAGATGACGCGAGCTTCGAGGGTGGAGACCTGAAGTTGCCCGACGACCTCGCGCTCATGGCCGAGCAACTCGGTGATGATGCGGCACGCCTCGCAGCAACATATCCGCCGCCGGTTCCCGCGGTGCTTGCAGTTTCGCGCCAAAAGACAGC
>JANNCT010000097.1:0-6459 GCA_031386895.1 Polaromonas sp. | reverse complement strand
CAAGTTTAGAAAAGTGCCCGCCCCGCGCAATGAAGAAGACGAAATGAGCGGTGAGATCTGGTATTCAGTCGGGCCGAAAGACGTGTTTCCTGAAACGTTTGGCCCGTTTTTACTTGGTAATGATGCCGTTCGACAAGTGTTTATGAAGCACCATGCCGAACTGCTGGAAGCCACGTTCTGGCAGATGCATAAAGATCGCATTCAGGCGGGGCACGTGTTTGACGTGTTTCCGTATGAGCAAGACAAACGATTCGCGAAGCGGCACGACGTGTCCGTTGCCTGACAACTGTTTATTTTTAATAGGAAAAAAATCATGTCTGATTCAATTGTTATTTTGGGTGCAGCCCGCACGCCAATGGGCGCATTTCAAGGCGACTTTGCATCGCTGTCGGCACACGACTTGGGCGGTGCAGCCATCAAAGCTGCAGTCGAGCGCGCAGGCATTGCAGCTGACAAGGTGGATGAAGTGCTGTTCGGCAACTGCCTGATGGCCGGGCAGGGCCAGGCGCCTGCACGCCAGGCGGGCTTTAAGGGCGGTTTGCCTGCGAGCGCGGGCGCGGTTACCTTGTCAAAAATGTGCGGCTCGGGTATGGAGGCCACACTGCTCGCGCATGACCAATTGATAGCGGGCAGCCGCGACGTGATGGTGACGGGCGGCATGGAAAGCATGACCAACGCACCGCACCTGCTGCTCAAAGGGCGCAGCGGCATTCGAATTGGGCACGACCGCATTTTTGACCACATGATGCTTGACGGCCTGGAAGACGCTTACGAGCCAGGCCGCGCCATGGGCACGTTCGGTGAGCAGTGCGCTGACAAGTACCAATTTACCCGCGAAGCACAGGACGCGTTTGCCACCACCAGCGTTAACCGTGCCAAGGCAGCGACTGCGTCAGGCGCGTTTGCGGCAGAAATCACACCCGTTACCGTCAAAACCCGCGCGGGTGAGGTGGTGGTGTCCATCGATGAAGGCCCGGGCAAAGTCAAGCTCGACAAAATCGCCGGCTTAAAACCCGCGTTCAAAAAAGACGGCACCATCACCGCTGCGTCCAGCTCGTCGATTAACGACGGCGCAGCAGCTTTGGTACTGACGCGTGAATCCACCGCCAAAGAACTCGGCGCAAAACCGATGGCCCGCATCGTCGGGCACGCCACGTTTGCGCAAGAACCTGAATGGTTCACCACCGCACCCGTTGGCGCAGTCAACAAGCTGCTCAAAAAAATCGGCTGGACAGTTAAAGACGTTGACTTGTGGGAAGTGAACGAAGCGTTTGCCGTGGTGCCCATGGCCGCGATGACCGAGCTGGGCATCAGCCACGACATCGTCAATGTCAATGGCGGCGCTTGTGCGCTGGGCCACCCGATTGGTGCCAGCGGCGCGCGGATCATCGTGACGCTGATTTACGCACTGAAGGCGCGGGGCTTGAAAAAGGGCATTGCCACGCTGTGTATTGGCGGTGGCGAAGGCACAGCGATGGCGATTGAATTGCTATAAGTAAAGTAGCTGCTTGCGCCCGTATTTATTAGGCTAGGATTCATTTTGATACTCAATTCAGACCAACAACAAGTCCGCGACGCAATGCGCGACTTCTGCACACAAGAACTGCTGCCCAACGCCGCTGCTTGGGACAAGGCGCACACCTTTCCGGTTGAAGCGCACAAGGGCCTGGCCGCACTCGGCGCCTACGGCATTTGCGTGCCCGATGACTTGGGCGGTGCGGGGCTTGATTATTTGACGCTCGCTGTGGTGATTGAAGAAATCGCCGCGGGCGACGGCGGTACCAGTACGGCTATCAGCGTGACAAACTGCCCGGTCAACGCGATTTTGATGCGCTACGGCAATGCCCAGCAACAAAAGCAGTGGCTCACCCCACTGGCGCAAGGCAACATGCTGGGCGCGTTTTGCCTGACGGAACCGCATGCGGGCAGCGATGCGTCATGCCTCAAAACCACAGCAACCAAAGACGCTGAGGGGTACGTCATCAACGGCGTCAAGCAGTTCATCACCAGCGGCAAAAACGGCCACGTGGCCGTCGTCATCGCCGTGACAGACAAATCCGCAGGCAAAAAAGGCATGAGCGCTTTCATCGTGCCCACCAATGCTCCCGGCTACAGCGCCGACCGGCTGGAAGACAAGCTGGGTCAACATTCCAGCGACACCACGCAAGTCAACTTTGACGATTGCCGCATCCCCTTTGAGAACCTGATCGGCAACGAAGGCGAAGGCTACAAAATTGCGTTGAGCGCGCTTGAAGGCGGGCGCATCGGCATCGCGGCGCAAAGTATCGGCATGGCGCGCAGCGCGTTTGACTATGCGCTGAGCTACGCCAAAGACCGCACTGCCTTTGGCAGCCCCATCATCAACCACCAGGCGGTTGGTTTCAGGCTGGCCGACTGCGCCACGCAAATTGAAGCCGCCCGCCAACTAACCTGGCACGCCGCCGCCCTGCGCGACGCCGGCTTGCCTTGCTTAAAAGAAGCTGCCATGGCCAAACTCTTTGCCAGTGAGATGGCTGAACAAGTGTGCAGCGCAGCACTGCAAACGTTGGGCGGCTATGGATATGTGAGCGACTTCCCCATCGAGCGCATTTACCGCGACGTGCGTGTGTGCCAGATTTACGAAGGCACGTCAGATGTTCAGAAGATCATTATTCAGCGCGGTTTGTAGCCCCCACGGTCGCGCACTTCGTGTCGCTTCCTGCCCCCCGAGGGGGCCGCTGCGCTTACGGCCTGGCAAAGCCAGTTCCGTGGCCCCTGCTGGGTTAATACATTAAAAGCGATTTGTAAAACAGCTGTAACTTTGAAAAATCGAGCTTCGGATCAGCAAACCTGCCCCTGTGGCAAATCAAGCGCAGCAGGCAAGGCCTTCACGTTTGCCGCCTGCTGCGCCCGCTACCTGGATGATTTTGAAAACACGCCAGCGCCTGACGCCGAAAGCCTGATGCGCTCGCGCTACAGCGCATTCGTGCTGGGCCGCAGCCGCTACCTGCAAGCCACTTGGCATGCCAGCACCCGGCCAGTCGACATCGACGCTGACGCCAACACCAAGTGGTTGGGCCTGGAAGTACGGCGCCATGCCGCAACGGGCG
Organism: Polaromonas sp.; assembly: GCA_031386895.1. GTDB lineage: Bacteria > Pseudomonadota > Gammaproteobacteria > Burkholderiales > Burkholderiaceae_C > Polaromonas. Next base: position 3,370 of record JANNCT010000097.1, on the reverse strand, counting down.
CAGACCACGCAGAAGTAGAGTTCATTGCACGGTACAAACTAGCTGGCCGCGCCGTGCGCATGCACGAGCTAAGCCGCTTTGTGCGGGAAGCTGGGCGTTGGTACTATGTCGATGGTGATTTGCGCTAGATTGATAAAAAACTGCATGATTAGTGCCTCTAGCGCAACAAATACGGGCGCAAGCAGCTCCTGATTAAATAGCATTAAACATGACCAACCTGAAATTCGAAGCCGTTCTGTTCGACTGCGATGGCGTGCTGGTAGATAGCGAGGCGATTACCAACGGCGTGCTGCGCGACATGCTTGAAGAGTTTGGCTGGGCACTGTCGCCTGCTGAGTGCATGCGTATTTTTATTGGCAAGGCGGTTAAAGATGAGGTCACGTTGATCGAGGCGCAGATCGGCAAACGCATCGATGAAGCGTGGATGGTGCAATTCAAGGAACGGCGCGACGCAGGTTTGCGTGCCCGGCTTTTGCCGATTGATGGCGCGCAAGCAGCCGTTGCCGCCATACACGCGCAGTATGCAGGCCGCATCGCCTGCGCGTCCGGCGCTGACCGCTTCAAGGTTGAACTGCAGCTGCAAATGTGCGCGTTGATGCCGTATTTTGAAGGCCGTATTTTCAGCGGCCATGAGCTGCCGCGCTCCAAGCCCTTCCCCGACGTGTACCTGGCCGCCGCCGCCGCGCTGGGGGTGGACGCCAAACGCTGCGCGGTGGTTGAAGACTCTGTTACGGGCGTGCTGGCTGGCGTGGCTGCGGGCGCTACGGTGTTTGGCTACAGCCCGCCACAAGTTGGGCACAGCGCGCCTGATGCGTTGCTGGCAGCGGGCGCGGTGGCGGTTTTTACCAACATGACTGCATTGCCCGGGCTGGTTTGCTGACACACAGCTTGCGTGTTTTTTAACGACAATCCGCGTATGAACCTGATTCACCTCCCCCTGCGCTGGGCCATGTACTCGATAGTCGCTGCTCTGCTGGCGGGCACCACCGCTTGCTCTACCACGCGCCCATGGGTAAACGCACCACTAGCGGGTGGCATTGTTACCGCAGACCCCGACGATGTTGCGTCGCTGGGTGAAGCCAGCGCAGACGATTTTTCAGTCATTGCAGCTGTCACGCTGTCTGGCGGCGGTGCGCGGGCGGCTGCATTTGGTTACGGCGTGCTGCAGGCGCTGCACCAAACGCCGGTGCTGGTCAATGGCCGCAAAACATCCTTGCTCGACCAGGTCGGTGTGATCAGCGGCGTGTCTGGCGGCAGCATTGTGGCGGCGTATTACGCGGCATTTGGCGCTGGAAACCTGGAGCGGTTTGAAACAGACTTTCTGCGCCAGAATTTTCAGGATTCATTGATCAACTTCGCCTTCAAACCCGGCAATCTGGTGGACTTGTCCTCGCCCTGGTTTGGCCGCACGCAGCTGCTGGCGCGGCGGCTTGACGAGTTGTACCAAGGCAAAACTTATGCCGACATGTGGGCCCGCCCCGGCCGCCCGCGCCTGGTGGTGTCCGCCACTGATTTATCGCTGGGGTCAAGCTTTGAGTTTTCTTGGGACCAGTTCACGCGCATTTGTTCAGACCTGGGCAGTGTGCCGCTGTCATTTGCGGTGGCGTCGTCTTCAGCGGTGCCCATAGCGCTCAGCCCGGTTACCGTTAAAAACTATGCGGGCAGCTGTGCGCAGCCTGCGTCAGTTGCGGCATCAACTCTCGATGACGGCCCCAGCGACTACCGCAGCCGCATGCTGCGTGCGCAACTGCGCAGCTACGAAGACGCTAAAACGCGGCCGTTTATTCACCTGGTTGATGGCGGCGTGTCTGACAACCTGGGCGTGCGCAGCCTGCTTGACAGAACGCTTACCGCTGGCGGCATTCGCAGTGCTACGCGCAAACTGCCCAAGGGCGCGGTACGCAAGCTGGTGCTGGTCACGGTAAATGCAGAGCGTGACCCGGCCGAGCGCATTGACGACACCGACAAAGTGCCCAGCACCCTGCAAGTGGTCGACGCCATGCTGTTTGGCACCGGCGCACGCGCCACGCAAGAAACGCTGGGCCTGCTCGGCGACATTGCCCAGCAATGGAAGCGAGAGATCGCCATGGCCGCGCAGGACGGGCAAAGCTCTTTTGCCAAAGACGCACAAATCTACGTCATCACCGTCAATCTGCGCGACGCGCCTGAGGCGATTGAACGCACACGGCTGCTGCAAATCCCCACCGCGTTCTCAATTGCGGGGGACGACGTGACGCGCCTGATTCAGGCGGGCCGTGATGTTCTGCAGGCGTCGCCCAGGTTCAAAGAGCTTGTGCAGTCGCTGCCGCTTGCGGGTATGGGCGCGGGTGCGGTGCACCCTTAGTCTTAAAGGTTAATTAGGCTAATAGCTCAATGAATACGGGCCTAAGCAGCTATTGAAATAATAGTGATGCGCAGGGTTTTCACCAGCCCTGCGTTCCCGCATCACCCTTAAACGGCCCCACCAATTCAGGCGTAATCCACCCGCCATAAAACCCGCCCGGCTGCGGCGTGACCCTTTCACCCCCTACTGTGCAGTCAAGGTTAGCGGGGTAGAACGCTACGCAGTTGGCAATCGCTTCGGCCCCTGGCAGTGGCTTGGCGTAGCTCCATGCCACGCCGGGCAGGGTTTGCGAATCTTTGACAAGTGACCAATAACTGGCAGGCCCTTTCCACTCACAAAACGAGCTGCCTTTGCTTGGCTGCAGAAGCTCACAATTCACGTCGGCCCACGGAATGTAAAAGCTCGGCGGGTGCGCGGTTTCAAGTACCAGCACGGCATGGCGGGTGCGCGCCACCTCCACACCGTTCCACGCAATCACCACCTCGCGCGCGTCCTGCGCCAGCCGGGGCGGGCGCGGAAAATCCCACACCGACACCTGGCCTGGCCCGGGCGCAACGGCAAACGGTGGGCGCGTCTGGCCGCGCCAGTTCCAGTGCGCGCGTGCGGCTTCAAGCCAGGTCGGGGTGTGTGTCATGGGCTTGATTTTTAACGCAATCGCCATTTTGTGCTGCCAAAGCCTGTTTTAGGACATTTCAGTCATCAAATAAGGCTGTGGCGCAATAAATACGAGCGCAAGCAGCTTCTGAAATAATAGCTAATGAAAAGCGCCGAGCCCTGCGCAGGCGGCGGACGCGTGCAAACCCACCCCGTGATAAGCTGCCAATGCTTCTTGTAAAAAGACTGCATCAACCTACAAGCGAGACAACACCATGCCTGGACTCCTTCCCAACGTTGACCCTGACGGCCTGCTTGAATTCTCGGTGGTCTACACCGACCGCTCGCTCAACCACATGTCCAAAAGCTTCGGCCATGTGATGACTGATATTTCAAGCATGCTTAAAGAGGTCTACCACGCCCACTCAGCCG
>JANNCT010000071.1:0-8243 GCA_031386895.1 Polaromonas sp. | reverse complement strand
AATGCTGGGCTTGTGGGTTTTGAGCAGCGCCGCAAGCCGGGAGCGCCCGCCAGAAGTCGTGTCGCCGCTAATGCTGGCGTTGACTACTTTGGCGGTGATCTTTTCTACAGCCAACTTTTTTTCAAGCAGCGGCACCCAGCCGGTACCGCGCTTTAGTCCATATTCAGCGCTGAGCGAATCGCCGACGATCAAAATAGTGCCCGCAGGTGTCGCCGCATGAAGGGGCAGGGCAACGAGTAGGACAAGCACCATAACGAAGGCACCCAGGGCAGCGCTTAGCCCTTGCGCAGAGCCAGAGCGGCTGCACTTGGTAAAGTGCAATGTATTCAAGAAACTGAACTTCAGGCTAGACAAGGGCAACATGTTTGATTCCGTAAATTCCAATTCTGGCAAAACCATTTCCAGTATTACCAATAACAACAGCAACGTCTCTTCAATTGTTGCTGTTGACCATATTTTCAAGTCCGTCAGCGACTCGACGGGCACATTGACCATTCTGCGTGATATCCATTTCACGCTGGCCCCACGTGAAACGGCTGCGATTGTGGGTGCATCAGGCTCAGGCAAAAGCACGCTGCTGTCGATCATCGCCGGGCTGGACATGCCCACCAGCGGCACGGTACGGCTGGCGGGCCAAGACATTTTTGCCATTAGTGAGGACGACCGGGCTGCGCTGCGCGCGCAAAAAGTCGGTTTTGTGTTTCAAAGTTTTCAATTGATGGGCAATTTGACGGCGCTTGAAAACGTCATGCTGCCACTGGAGCTTTCAGGCACCAAAAACGCGCGGAGCATGGCGCTGGAGATGCTCAAACGCGTTGGCTTGGGCGAGCGCCTGTCGCATTACCCCAAAGTGCTGTCAGGCGGTGAGCAGCAGCGCGTGGCACTGGCGCGGGCCTTCGTGGTGCAACCGGCGGTGCTGCTAGCCGACGAGCCAACTGGCAGCCTGGACTTTGCAACCGGCGATACGGTGATGCAGCTGATGTTTGAGCTGAACCGCGAGCTGGGCACCACGCTGGTGCTGGTCACGCATGACAAGGCCATTGCGGCGCGGTGCGAGCGGCGCATCACCATCGAGGCGGGGCAAATCAGCGCCATCGACTGAAAAATAGGTATTTAACGCAACCCAAACTTGCGCAGTTCTTCCCTTCGTCCCTTAGACATCCCACCATGAACACCTCTGCATCAACTCCCTTGCCATCAGCAATTGACAACCGCCAGTGGCTGCTGGAGCGCTACCCCGAAGGCGTTGTGGGCCCGGAGCATTACCGCGAACGAGTGGAGCCGCTGAACACGCAGCTTGCATCTAGCGAAGTATTGGTGCAGGCGCGCTACATCAGCGTTGATCCGTACATGCGCATCAACCATTCGCTCAAACCCACCTATAACGAGATGCCGCATCCACTTGGCGCTGTGCAGGGCGCGGGCGTGGTGGCCCAGGTGCTGGCCTCCAGCGTGGCACATCTTCAAAAGGGCGATTGGGTAGAAGGCATGCTTGGCTGGCAGACCCACGCGCGTGTGCACCACAGTGTGCTGCGCAAATTGGACCCGGCGGTGGCGCCAGTCAGCACCGCGCTGGGTGTACTTGGCATGCCGGGGCGCACTGCCTGGTTCGGGTTGATTGAATCAGGGCGCCCGCACGCGGGTGAAGTGGTGGTGGTGTCTGGCGCAGCCGGTGCCGTCGGTTCATTGGTGGGGCAGTTTGCCAAGCGCCACGGCTGCACAGTGTTGGGTATTGCCGGTGGCGCGGCCAAGTGTGCATGGCTTGAAGACACGCTGGGGTTTGATCACGCTATTGACTACAAAGTGCATGCCGACGCAGCAGCACTCGCTAGCGCTATTAAAGCGCTGGTGGGCGGCGTAGACGTGTATTTCGACAATATCGGCGGCACCATCACCGACGCTGTGATTCCGCTGATCAACCTGCGCGCGCGCATCGTCATTTGCGGCACCATCAGCCAGTACTCCGGCGGCCTGGACCAGCCCGAACTTGGCCCACGATTTTTGCACCACATGCTGTATCAGCGCGCCACGATCCAGGGCATGCTGGCGCGGGACTATGCCCACCGAATGGATGAGATGCTGCGCATTGTTGGCCCGTGGGTCCAGTCTGGAGAGATCGTATTTGAAGAAACCGTGGTGGAAGGCTTTGAAAAACTCCCCGCCACGTTGAACCACCTCTTTACCGGCGACCATCGCGGCAAGTTGCTGGTGAAGGTGTGAGCTGATGGACAATTGAATCTCGATTAAAGTCGCCCGTTTTTTGGGCTAAAAAAGTGCTTTTACCTTAATAATACGGGCGTAACTAGCTATAAAAATAATAGCTTTTACACCATGAAACCGCACAAACGATAATCCGTGCATGGCAACTTCTTCCAAAAATCTTTTCGGCTTTCACGCAGTGGGTGTACGCATCAAGACCGCGCCCAAATCAGTGTACGAAGTGTTCTACGACGTGCAGCGGCGCGATGCGCGGATGCGCGCTTTTACGGACCGCGCGCGAGACAGCGGTATCAAGCTGGTCGAGTCTGACGGCCTGCGGTTGGCCAAAATGTGCGGCAGCCACGGCCACCAGGGCGTGGTGGCGCGGGTCGATGCGCTGGCGCAGGTCACGTCGCTCGACGAGTTGCTTGAAAACCTCGAAGCCGCGGGCATTAAAAACCCCCTGCTGCTGGTGCTGGACGGCGTGACCGACCCGCACAACCTGGGTGCCTGTTTGCGTGTGGCCGACGGAGCGGGTGCGCACGCCGTGATTGCGCCCAAAGACCACGCCGCGGGCATCAGCGCCATCGTGTCCAAAGTGGCCAGCGGCGCGGCTGAAACCATGCCCTACTTTATGGTGACCAATTTGGCCCGCACGCTGGGCGAATTGAAGGAACGCAACATCTGGTGTATTGGCACAAGTGACGACGCTGAAAAAACCATTTACGACGTGGATTTGACCGGCCCGGTTGCACTGGTGCTGGGCGCTGAAGGCGAGGGCATGCGCCAGCTAACGCGTAAAACCTGCGACCAGTTGGTCAGCATTCCCATGCATGGCGCGGTTGAAAGCCTGAATGTGTCTGTGGCCAGCGGCGTGTGTTTGTATGAAGCGCTGCGGCAGCGGCGCGATTCCTAGTGTGCCGCTGCGGCAGCGGTGCGAATCCTGGTTTGGCGTTGCGGCAGCAGCGCGGGGTTGGATATCACAAGGTAAAAAATGAACATTACTACTAATTTAATAGCTGCTCGCGCCCGTATTATATGCGCTACAGCCCTGTTTGGCTTGATATTCCTCGCTGGATGCACTCAAGAGCAGCAAAACAAAATCAGCCGCGACATTCAAAACTGGACCGGCACCAACGGCGTGCTGGAGTTTTATGCGGGTGACAAGCTCATGCGCCGCTTCATCAAAATTGACAAATTGTCCACCGCGCTGGGCACCGACGACGGCAAGCCGCGCCCGTACCGTTTTGGCTATGGTGTGCTGGATGAAAACCTCAACATGCTGGCCGACCCGGGTGAGAAAAAAGTGTATTTTGAAATCAGCGACTACGGCTCAAACTACATCTTTTTTGAAAGCCCGCGTTAGTCGATTCTGCTGACCAAGCTTTTAGACCCAGCCACACCAGCCCAGCGCAGCCCCGGCCCCCAGCAGCCACAGCATGTGAATTTTGGTGCGCCACACGGCAATTGCTGTGGTGGCTGCCAGCAGCGACAGCGGCCAGTCTTTCAATTGGCTGGCATTGGACGTCGCCAAAATCCAGCCGGTAGCAATCAACAGCGCCACCACAATCGGTGCCATGCCTTGTTTGAAGGCGCGCACCGCCAGCAGCTCATGGTTGCGGTGGGCCCAACTTGCCGCAATGTACGTCAGCGTGGTGCTAGGCAGCAAGATGCCCGCCATCGCCACAGCAACGCCCAGCAACGCAGTTGACACGCTGCCCGCGTTCAGTCCCACGTTCCAGCCCAGCAGCGCTACAAACAACACATTCGGCCCCGGCGCGGCCTGGGCAATTGCAATTGAAGCGTTGAACTGGGCGTCGGTCAGCCAATGCTGCTGCTCCACCAAAAAGCGGTGCATGTCAGGCGCAGTGGTGATTGCACCGCCAATCGACAGCAAAGACAACGACAGGTAGTGAAAAAACAGCGCCAGCCAGTCTTGCGCTGCAAACACGAGCTGTGGTGTGTCCATGACAGCAGGTGTCATGGTTTGAGTTTTTTGTGCGCCACCGCGCACGCCAGCCCACCCAAGCCCATCAGCACGTACGCCAGCGGCCAGCGCAGCAAGGCAATTGCCACAAAACATAGCACGCCAAGTGCAATACAAATCGGCAGGCCCAAAATGTTCTTTTGCAGCGCGCCGAACAGTTTGAATCCGGTGGCCGCGATCAAGCCCGCAGCGACTGCACCCATGCCGCGCAGCGCGCCAGCCACGCCCGGCTGCGTTTCAAACTGCGCACACACCAGCGCCAGCAAAAGCACCACCACCAGCGGTACGGTCAGCATGCCCCCCAGCGCCGCCAATGCGCCGCGCAGCCCGAAGTAGCGGCTGCCGATCATCAGCGAAAGATTCACCACATTGGGCCCCGGCATGATTTGGGCTACCGCCCACTCTTCAACGAATTGCTCACGCGTCAGCCAGCGTTTTTTCTCGACCAGTTCGCGCTGCACCACCGCCAGCACACCGCCAAAACCTTGCAGCGCCAGCCAGGTAAAAGAGATGAATAAATCTGTTGGTGAGCCGGGCTGTGCAGTACGTGAAGTCTCGTTTTCTGGCCCGGGCTTTATCATGGGCTGATTATCGAGCCATCTACTGAAAGCCCACCCCATGCCCACCGCTTTGAAAATCGATTTTGTCTCTGACGTGTCCTGCCCGTGGTGCGTGATCGGCCTTGCGGCGCTCGACCAGGCGCTTGAAAAAGTCAAGGACGACATTACCGCTGAAATTCACTTTCAGCCGTTCGAGCTGAACCCGAAAATGGGCCCTGAAGGCCAGGAAATCACTGAGCACATCACGCAAAAATACGGCATCACTGCAAGCCAGGCCGACGCCAATCGCGAGAACATTCGCGCACGCGGCGCAGCACTCGGATTCACATTCGCTATGGCCACCGATGCTGGCGGCGGGCGCAGCCGCATCTACAACACCTTTGATGCGCACCGCTTGCTGCATTGGGCAGAAACCATCAGCTTGCCCAAGCAAAAGGCATTGAAAGAGGCGCTTTTTACCGCCTACTTCACCCACGGCCAAAGCCCCGGCGCACACGCCACGCTGCTAGCTGCCGCAACCGCCGCCGGGCTGGATGCAGCTCAGGCGCAGGCCGTTTTGTCCTCAGGCCAATACGCCGCGGAAGTGCGCGAACAAGAGCAGTTCTACCAGTCGCAAGGCATCAACTCCGTGCCGGCGGTCATCATTAACAACAAACACCTGATATCGGGCGGGCAGCCGCCTGAGGTGTTTGAACAGGCACTTCGAAGGATTGCGGCTGGAGATTGAAGCGCAGCGCGTTATTCACAGAAAAAAGTTCTGTTAGCCCAATAAATTCGGGCGCAAGCAGCTACAAAAAAAATAGCGCTACGCCTGCTTGAACGGGGTCCGCCCCTCCAGCTCACCCAGGTAGTTTTCAATACCAGCGCCTTCGCGCTCTAAAAACCGCTCGATGGCATCGGCAAACGAAGGGTGCGCCAGCCAGTGGGCGCTGGTGGTTTTGACCGGCAGCAGGGCGCGCGCCATTTTGTGCTCGCCCTGCGCTCCGCCTTCAAAAGTGGCGTAGCCGTGTTCTATGCACCACTGCAGTGGCTGGTAGTAGCAGGCTTCAAAATGCAGGCAGTCGACTCTGGCAAGCGCGCCCCAGTAGCGGCCGTAAGCAGTAAGCTTTTGGCCGCTAGCGCCCGTATTTGCTGGCGAACGCAGCGACGGGCCGCCCCTAGCAAGTTCAGCCCCCTCGGGGGGCAGAGAGGACACGTCAGTGCCGAACGTGGGGGCGGTACTAACAGCTATCAGGCTGGTAGCAACTTTCTGCTTTTGTTCACCCTCGCCGTGCTCTGCTACAAACATCAGCCAGTTCTCCGGCATGTCGGTTTGCATGCTTTTAAAAAAGCTGCGGCTCAAATACGGTGCGTTGCCGTGTTCGTAATAGGTGCGCTCGTAGCAGCGGTAGAAAAAATCCCAGTCTTCGGTAGAAATGTCGTTGCCCAGTGCCCAGCGAAATTGGATGCCGGCGTCAGATACTTTTTTGCGCTCTTGCCTGATTTTTTTGCGCTTTTCTTGGGCTAGCGACATCAGAAAGCCGTCGAAACTTTCATACGTTGGCTCGGTGTTTGTCCAATGAAACTGCACGGTGTGGCGCAGCATTAATCCGGCTGACTCACAAGCCGCAATGTCTTCATCGCTATTGAACAGCAAATGCAGCGACGAGAGTTTTTCAGACTCGCACCAGGCAATGACTGCTTTAACCAGCAACGCGCGTTCTTCAGCGTTGCGGGCCAGCAGGCGCGGCCCAGGCACGGGCGTGAACGGCGGCGCAATTAGTGCTTTGGGGTAGTACGGCAGGCCGTGCTGGTGGTAGGCGTTGGCCCAGGCGTGGTCAAAAACGTATTCCCCGTACGAATGGTCTTTGAGGTAAAGCGCGCAACCTGCAGCCAGCACGCCGCCCTGCCACAACGTGACGAAGCGCGGAGTCCAGCCGGTTTTTGGGCTGGCGCTTTTGCTCGTGTGCATGGCCGCCAGGTATTCGTGCCGCATGAAAGGGTTCAAAGCGTGGCCGGATACGCCGCTTTCAGTTTGCAGCGCCAGCAGGGCGTTCCACTCAGCGGCATTGACCTCAAGCGGCGAGTCCATCACGCGAATGACATAATCTTTTATACCGTTTTTCACTTTGTTTTTTGCTTTAATTTTTTAAACATGTCGCTCAAAATTGCCGTTGCCCAACTGAACTATTGCGTAGGCGACATGCCGGGTAACGCAGAAAAAATCATAGCCGCTGCGCGCGCTGCCTACGCAGACGGTGCTCGGCTCGTGGTCACGCCGGAGCTGGCCATTTGCGGCTATGCGGCTGAAGACCTGTTTTTGCGCACATCATTTATTCAAGCTTGTGATGATGCCGTGAACTTAGTGGCCCGTGAGTTGGCTGGGTTAAAGGGTTTGACGGTGGTGGTGGGCACGCCGTTGCTGGTCGACGGTAAAGCCGGTCTGCGAACCAAAAGCGTGGCGGTGCAGCAGCGCCACAACGCCGCCCGCGTGCTGCGTGACGGCGCAGTTGTCGCAACCTACGCCAAGCAAGAGCTGCCGAACTACCAGGTGTTTGATGAGCGGCGCTACTTCACGCCCGGCAACCAGCCGTGTGTTTTCAGTGCGGGGGAGGGCGACAGTGCCGTCAACATCGGCCTTCTGATTTGTGAAGACGCCTGGTTTGACGCGCCGGCAGAGCAGGCGCGCAAGGCTGGCGCTGAAGTGCTGGTGGTGATCAATGCGTCGCCGTTTCACGTTGGCAAAGGCAGCGAGCGCGAACAGATGATGGCAACCCGCGCGCGCGCTACCGGCTTGCCGCTGGTCTACGCCCATTTGGTGGGCGGGCAAGACGAAATCGTGTTTGAAGGCCGCTCGTTTGCGTTGCAAGCCGACGGGACATTGGCAGGCCGCGCGCCCAGTTTTAAAGAAAATACGTTTATAGCGCAATTAATACGGGCGCAACCAGCTATTAAAATAGTAGCTGATATCGAGCCTGAGCAGTCAGATGACGCTGACCTGTGGCATGCACTGGTGCTGGGCGTGAGGGACTACCTCGGCAAAAACGGCTTTCCAGGCGCGCTGCTGGGTTTGTCTGGCGGTATCGACTCGGCCCTGGTGCTGGCCATTGCGGTGGATGCCATTGGCGCTGACAAGGTGCGCACAGTGATGATGCCGTCGCCGTACACGGCAGATATTTCATGGATAGACGCCCGTGAAATGGCCGGGCGCATGGGGGTGCGTTACGACGAGATTTCCATCATCCCGGAGTTTGAGGCCTTCAAGGCGTCGCTTGCCAAAGACTTTGCGGGCCGGGCGGAAGACACCACTGAAGAAAACATCCAGGCCCGCATTCGCGGCACGATGTTGATGGCGCTGTCCAACAAATTTGGCTCGATTGTGCTGACCACCGGCAACAAAAGTGAGATGGCCACTGGCTACTGCACGCTGTATGCCGAGACCAATGCCCGGTTGGCTGAGCAAGACGCAGCGCCCCCGCACCACTAGCTGTTCGTGCTCCAGTAGCTTTTTTGAACCC
>JANNCT010000047.1:0-37738 GCA_031386895.1 Polaromonas sp. | reverse complement strand
ATTCAGCAATCATAGCGAGCCTAATTGGCCGTGCATGGCTTGCCATGGCGGCCACCTTCGGATTCGTCCCAACTCAATCTCGTACCAAGCCACTGCCGGGTCTATAAAAGCTTCAGCGCATGAAGCCCATGAACCTGAATGGGACACGTTGATGGGGGTAGCCATCGTTGTTTGCGACAATCAAAAGTGTAAGGAAGCCGCTGCGATCGTCGCGGAAGGAAAATGGTATCAGGATGTCAATTGCGATACACAGCATCTGGACTACACAGCTTACTTTGTGCCTACCCACTTTTGCCCATCACCTCCTCTGATCGAGGTGCCAGCCAATTGCCCGGAAGCTGCACACGCAGAAATCAAGCTCGCCTTCGTTTCCTCATGGGGCGACCCGGCCGCTGCGGCGAATCACATCCGCACCGCGGTCGAGCGTCTTTTGGACGCACGGCGCATCAACAAGATGATCACCCGATCCACCGGCAAAAAAAGAATGCCCCTGCACGATCGCATTGAACTACTCAAGACGAGCGAGCCCGACGCCTACGCGGCGTTGATGGCAATCAAGTGGCTCGGGAACGCGGGGACTCACACCGACGATCTGAGTCGCGAGGACGTGTTCAAGGCTTTCGATATCTTGGAAGTAGCCCTCCACAATCTGTACATCCGGCACGCCAAGAAGATCGGCCGCCTCATTGCATTGATCAACACCCACAAAGGGCCGCCAAATGCGAAACGTCGATCACCATCCACCCGGTAAATGCGGGGCTTCCGCGGCAATCAAATCATGTGGTGTTGCTTCCACTGAGTGCGGAAACCAAGGTCACGGTTGAACGTGAAGGGATTGCAACAGGCTTGTCCCATCGTCTTGCACACATCAGGGATTTTACGGTTTTGACGCTGCTTTTTGGGCTCAGAGGTTTCAACCGTCACGACGCACCTGTTCTTGGCGGCAAGCGCATGAGCGATCAGAAATGGGTCGCGTCCAACTTGCTCGATCTGGTCGTCCGTCAGGTCAGGGGCGTAGCCGTCCACGATGACTTTCTGTACAAGAGTCGGATCAACCTTGTCAGTCAGCAGCAACGCCTGCTTTGTGCCATGTCCCTGCAGCCAAGCGAACAGTAGGTCTTTCTCGGTATCGTTCGGGCCATCCTTGACCTCTTCAAAGATTTCGAAAGGCATCTTCACGCGGCCGAGGCCACCCATGTGCACAAGCCACTCCCAGTACTCGGGCACTCTATCGATTGGGTAGTACGAATTATGGGCCGTGATCAAAACGCTTGCGTCGAGAAGGTAGAGCATCAAGAGAACAGTCAGGCGACGTCGGCCAACAATGGGTAGACACTACGGGGTTTAACCCCAAGCACTTTGGCCGCCTTCGCCGGCGACAACGTTCCGGCATCCATCGATCGATGCGCAAAATCGAGCATGGCATGCCCGAGACGGTGCCGCCGAACAACGTAATAGCTTGGGCCTGCGCCCTTCTTCATTCGAGCGAGTTCCTTTTGTCGCCCACGTTCCGCCATCCAGAGGGCGCGAATGCCGATCTCAAGCGCCTTCCAAGCCTCCAGCGACACGCGCCCCGCCTTGTATAGCCCGTAGGCAACCATCTGCCGACTCACGCGCCAGCGGGTCGCATGCTCAGAAATCATTGCAATCTGAGCGTCCACCGTTAGCCCCGCAACATTAATCATTTCTACATCTGCCCGCGGCAGCAAAAACTCGCTCGCCACGTCATTGCAGAAACGCTCGATCTGCATTTCTGGGCTTCCGCCGCCGCTCACGCCCGTGGCGCCGAGCCACAAGTGAGCGAGTTCATGCAGTAAAGTGAATGACCAAGCGGCCTTAGCGTCGCCATCGTTGATCACAACGAAAGGCGCAATGCGGTCAGCGATCGCAAATCCCCGGAATACTTCAACGGGGATAGCTGAGTGATGGCTCCCAAGGTTGCCGACAAGCAGCACGAAGATACCGATCCGCTCGGCCATAGACCGTAACAATCCAAATGCGTGCTCTGCGTCCTTCTGCATTCTGAATTGCGCTCTGCTCACGCCAAGCTCTTGCTGGATCGACTTGCAGAGCGCAGCGACTCCCTCTTTCATGTTCGCCGAACCGATGAAGGCGAGTGGCCGCATGTCCTCTTGGTCTTCAAGCACTGCCCGAACCAAGCTCTGCCGAGCCCGCAGGTCGCGCACCAGCGCGTCAACGTCTGCGTCAGCCTCTACCGAACGCTCCGCAACGACAGTGCGAAAGTCCTCCCCGCGGTCACCCTTCTGGGGCGGTGCAGGCAGGTAAAACGTGAGCAGCGACCGCCGGTATGTCTTCGACATATTCAACAGCACGGTGCGCGAGGGTTCTTTTTCTCCCCGCTCGATTGCACCCAAGGAAGCCGGGACTATGTTAAGTGCACGTGCAGCGTCCTCCAGTTCAAAACCGGCACTTTCTCTTGCCCATCGAAATACTTCTGGATTGAATCCTGTCATGATTTTGTGAAGGAGCGCTTGCGGCATTCAAACAGCGCACCGCAACTTTAGTCTACCGCCATCGCGAAAGATTCTCCACGCTCGGTACTGGTTCCAACTGAAGTTGCTGTTTACTGAATAGTTTGGCTACTTGCGATTTCCGGATACGAATTGGTCGCCACTAGCAGCACTGTTCATTTTCACACAGCTGTGAATCGCCCCGCATTTTGAGGAGGCTCAAATCTCTGAAAGGATTGAGCGGTGAAGAAGTCAAACAAGTTTTCACCCGAGGTTCGCGAACGTGCGGTGCGGATGGTGGAAGAGCTCCGAAGGGAGTACCCTTCGGTGTGGGCGGCCATAGAATCCATCGCCCCAAAGATTAGCTTCGTGCCGCAGACCCTCAATGAAAGGGTCAATTCCTTTTTCGATTTTAGGCGTCAAGCAGCTGCTGGCATTGGTGCCGCCAGCACCTTGTCTATCCGCTTGCCGTCCAGATCCACCACCTCAAACTGCCAGCCTGCGCATTCAACTTTTTCAGTGGTTTTCAGCAACCGGCCTGACACGCTTTGCAGCAAACCCGCCACGGTGTTGTAGCGGCCTTTGTCTTCTTCGGGCAGTTCTTTGATGTCTAGCCGCGCCTTGAGTTCTGACACGGGCATCACGCCGTCAATTAGCCAGCTGCCATCATCGCGGCGGGTGGCCCATGCGTCGATTTGTGCGCCGGGTTGCAGCTCGCCGGTGATGGCCTCCAGTATGTCCAGCGGCGTGACCAGGCCTTGCACTACGCCGTATTCATCGACCACAAACACCATGCGGGTTGACCTGGCGCGAAATTGCTCTAGCAGCTCCATGCCGGTCAGTGTTTCTGGTACAAAAACGGCTGGTATGGCAAACGCGCCGATGCGATCTTGAGAAGCGTTGGCACCAACGCCGCGAGAGGCAATCAGCTTGGCAACGTTGACCACGCCAACAACGTCGTCCAGGCTTCCCCGGCAAACGGGGTACCACGAGTGGCCAGACACTCCCGCCTTGTTGATAGCCTCAGCCAGCGTGTCTGATGCGTCCAGCCAGTTGATGTCTGAGCGCGGCAGCATGAGAGACGCCAGCAATCGGTCATCAAGCAAAAATACGTTTTGCACCATCTGGTGCTCGTGCTCTTCAATCAGGCCAGCGTCTACGCCGTCTTCCAGGCTGGCGGTAATTTCCTCTTCAGTCACGGCGCGGCCTGCGCTGTTGTCTACCCGCAAAAGCTTAAGAACACTCTGCGTGCTGAAGGACAACAGTTTGACGAATGGCTTGGCCACGCTGGCCACCCACATCATGGGCCGCGATACCCAGCGCGCGGTAGTTTCAGGGTAGAGCTGACCGATGCGTTTGGGCACCAGCTCGCCAAACACAATCGTGATGTACGTGATGACGGCCACCACAAGCGCAGTCGCTGAGATTTCAGCGGCTCGAAGCGGCATGCCCAAGTCCTGAAACCACACTGACAGGCCACCGCTGAACGCCGCTTCACCAATGATGCCGTTGAGCATGCCGATGGAGGTGATACCCACCTGCACTGAAGATAAAAACTGCGTGGGGTTCTCTAGCAAGCCAAGTGCAGCCTGCGCGCCTTTGTCGCCTGACTCGGCCATGGCCGACAACCTGGCTTTTCGGCTGGACGCCAGCGCCATCTCGGACATGGCAAACACGCCATTCAGCAGTGTTAAAAAACCGATTAACAAAAAATCCATGGGTCTTCAAGCAAAATAAACACATGTCACTTTACTTGATCGGCGATCTTCAAGGCTGCAACGCCCCATTTCAGCAGCTCTTGAAAAAAATTGATTTTTCCCCCAGCACCGACACCCTCTACATCTTGGGTGACCTGGTCAATCGCGGGCCAGACTCCCTTGGCGTACTACGCGCGCTTGCTGCGCTGGGCGATTCGGCGCGTTGTTTATTGGGCAACCACGATTTGCATTTGCTGGCCGCATGGCAAGGCGTGCGTGGTGTGGGCCGTAGCGACACTCTGGCTGAAGTGCTCAACGCGCCCGACAAAGAACAGCTTTTGCACTGGCTGCGTCACCGCAACATGGCCATACACGCCCATGGCTGGTTGATGGTGCACGCCGGAGTTTTACCGCAGTGGAGCCTGGACGAAACAATGACCTTGGCGGGTGAGGTAGAAGCGCAACTGCGCGCGCCAGATTTCAAAACGTTTCTGACTGCGATGTACGGCAACTCGCCCGCTGCATGGGCGGACACGCTGCGCGGTAGCGACAGGTTGCGGGTGATTGTGAACGGCCTGACGCGCTTGAGGTTTTGCACTGCAGATGGCGTGATGGACTTCTCAAGCACCCGCCGCGCGGAAGACGCGCCAGAAGGATTTCAGCCCTGGTTTGACGTTGCCACGCGCGCTACCAAAAATCAGCTGATTGCCTTCGGACATTGGTCTACGCTGTCGCTAACGAATCAAAAACCCAGCGCCAGTCGAGGCAACGCGCTGCCGATGGACACCGGCTGCTTATGGGGCGGGTGTTTGAGCGCTGCAAAACTGGGCCAGCGTGCGGGCGAGTTTGAGCTGATTCAGGTGCAGTGCGAGAAAACGAAAAAGCCGAAGGGTTGAGCACGGCACACTAGCTTGAGCGTCAAGGCTTGACCGCCACAGCCTCGTCAGCCCACGCCCTGGCAATGCTCGCCGACAACAGCAATACTGCTGACGAAAAATAAATCCACATCAAAATAACCACCAGAGAGCCAGCAGCGCCGTAGGCCGAAACCACGGCTGCGGTCGACAAATACAAAGCCATTAAATACTTGCCCAAGGCAAACAAAATCGCTCCTGCGGCCGCGCCCACAATCAGGTAGCGCAGAGAAGGTTTTGGGCCAGCGCTCATCCGCATCAATGCAACGAACAGGCCCACGCAAAATGCGAATGACACAACCTCGTTGAGAACCGCGCCAAAAGCCAGCCCAAGCGTTTCGGCAGGCAACAAGCCCCCCACCCAGGTAGAGACCAGCCCCAGCCCGGTAGAAACGAACAGCGACACCAGCAGCAAAAACCCAAACGCCAGAATGTACGCAATGCCGCGCAAACGCAGCGTAGCGCTGTACCACCACTTTTGCTTGGGGGGCTGGCCAGTGCCCTTTCGCCAAAGCCGCTCAAACGCATCCTGCAGCTCCGCAAATACGCCGGTGGCGCCAGAGATCAAAAGCACAAAAGCAATCAATGATGCGGTGATGCCCTCAGACGGCTGCTGCGCGCTGGCAATGGCTTGCTTGACGACTTCGGCGCCCTGGGCCCCAACAACGCTGCTGATCTGGCTGACCAGACTGGTTTCGACATAAGTACGGTCAAGCCACCAGCCAAGCACGGCGACCATCAGCACCAGCAGCGGCGCAAGGCTCAAAATTCCGTAAAACGACATGGCAGCGCTCATGCGCAAGCCGTCAGCGTCCAGCCACTGAGATACCGCACGCCACAGGGGCCGAAAGATGCGCCCGGCGCGGATAAATTTCATTGAAGAATCTTACGCAGCAGCGGCTCTATTGGCCACCGGACGTTTGCATCAAGCGCCGTAGGTTCAGGCTGACGCTGCTTGACGCGGCGTCATTTCCAGCCAGCGATCAGCCGGCGACTTTAAAAAGTGCAGCGACTTTTTTCTTCGGCTTGATGTTGGCCGAAACACCACTGCGCGTCGGGTTGGCCTTGGCCGCTGCTTCCCATGCGGGTTGCGCGTCTGCCGCAGCGGCAGGCTCGTAAGGCTGGTCAAAAAACGGGTCGCGTGGCGCGGCGTTTTGGCGGCGCGGCGGCGCCTCACGGCGCTCCCTGAATTCCCTTGGCTCGCGGCGCTCAGCCGGGGCAAACTCACGGGGCGATGCACCATCGGCTTCGCGGTACATGCGCCTGCCGTCGTTGATGCGGCCCGTTGGCGCTTGGTCTTCCTCAAAAACCATCGGCTCCAGCTCAATTTTGGTTTTAATGAGTTTTTCAATGTCGGTGACCAGGCGCTGGTCGCTGCTGGCCACAAAACTCACTGCCAGGCCAGATGCACCGGCCCGACCAGTGCGGCCAATGCGGTGCACATAGTCTTCGGCATTGAAAGGCACGTCAAAATTAAACACTGCAGGCACGTCTTTGATGTCCAGGCCGCGCGCCGCTACGTCGGTGCACACCAGCAAGTCGACTTCGCCGCTTTTGAAGGCTTCAAGCGCTTTGAGTCGCTCGTCCTGGCTTTTGTCGCCGTGCAGCGCGGTGGTTTTCAAGCCTTCTTTCTCCAGCGACCGCGCCAAACGTGCGCAACCCAATTTGCTGTTGACGAAAACGAACGCCTGCTTCATGCCGCGTGTTTTCAAAATCTGGTGCAGTGCGCGGCGTTTGTCGTCTGCGCCTACGCTGTAGAAATGCTGCTCTACCGTTGAAGCTGTGGCGTTAGACCGGGCGACTTCAATCGTTACCGGGTCTTGCAAATAGCTTGACGCCAGGCGCTTGATTTCAGGCGAAAAAGTAGCTGAAAACAACAACGTAATGCGCTGCTTGGGCAGGTAGCTCAAAATGCGCTGCAAATCAGGCAAAAACCCGATGTCCAGCATGCGGTCGGCTTCGTCAAGCACCACATATTCAACCTGGTTCAGCACTGCATTTTTCGCTTCAATGTGGTCGAGCAGGCGGCCAGGCGTGGCAACCAGCACTTCAACGCCAGCCTTGAGGGCCAGCGTTTGCGGCTTCATGTCCATACCGCCAAACACCACTGCGCTGCGCAGATTGGTGTGTTTGGCGTACAGCTCGACCTGTTCTGCAACCTGCACCGCCAGCTCACGCGTGGGCAGCAGCACCAGCGCACGCACCGGGTGGCGGGCGGGCGATGCGGATGCGTTTTCGTGCTTCATCATGCGCTGGAGCAGCGGCAGCGCGAAAGCTGCGGTTTTGCCAGTGCCGGTTTGCGCAGCACCCATGACGTCTTTGCCTTCAAGTACCACCGGAATGGCTTGCTCTTGAATGGGCGTCATGGTTTCGTAGCCCATTTCGGCGACGGCGCGGGCCAGCTGGGGAGCCAGTGAAAGATTTGAAAATGAAGAGGTCATGTAGCCCTCTATTGTCGCATCTAGAGGGTTTTTACTGGCGGACCCTGCGTTTGGTGGGGTGGGCTGCGCTCAGGTTAGCGGCGTTGCAACCGACACAACAACAATTTGCTATTATATTAATAGCTTCTAGCGCCCGTATTTATTGCGCTAGAAGTCTATTTTACCAACAATTTTCTAAATATTCCTTGCGCTGAAGGTGTCGCAGGCTTTCACGCTTCCGTTCTTTAAGCCCACATCAAACCACTTTTGCCGCTGCGCGCTGCTGCCGTGGGTAAAACTCTCAGGCACCACCGCGCCACCGCTTGAGCGGGCCAGCGCATCGTCGCCAATTTTTGCAGCTGCGTTCATGGCTTCTTCCACATCGCCTTGCTGCAAGATTTGACGCTGGTTTTGCGCATGGTGCGCCCACACGCCCGCAAAGCAGTCGGCCTGCAGCTCCAGCCGCACGCTGAGAGCATTGAACTCGGTTTTGCTCACGCGGCTGCGCATTTGCTCCATCTTGCCGCTGATGCCCAGCAGATTTTGAACGTGGTGGCCCACCTCATGGGCAATCACATAAGCCTGTGCAAAGTCACCGGGCGCGCCCAGGCGCTTGGTCAGCGTTTCATAGAACGCCAAATCGATGTACACCTTTTGGTCGGCGGGGCAATAAAACGGCCCCATCGCAGCCTGGCCACCGCCGCAGCCGCCGGTGCTGGTTTGGCCTTTGAACAAGACCAGGCGTGGTTCCTTGTAGGTTGCGCCACCTTTTGCAAACACATCTTTCCATACGTCCTCGGTATCGGCCAGAACCGTACCCACAAATTTGGCCATGCGGTCATCTGCTGGTGGACGTTGCGCTGGCTCTTGTTGGGCAACTTGCGCAGTCGGCGCGCCACCGCCGCTCAGCATGCTGATAATCGTCAGCGGGTTGATGCCAAAAATCCAGCCACTTAGCAAAGCAACAACGATGGTGCCGATGCCAATGCTGCGCCCACCCAGCAGGCCGCCCAATCCGCCGCCACCCGAGCCGCCGCCAGCGCGCCGGTCTTCAAGGTTGTTTGACTCACGATTGCCTTCCCATTTCATGGTGGTCTCCTTGATGGGTTAATTATTTTTAATTAACGATTGTCAGCCGTTACGCCAACTTTACTTGAGGCGGCATGCTGCCAGTGAACAAAACTGCATGTTTTGTGTCAAACGCTCCATGACTTCAAACAAACACCAGCCCTGGCTCGCACACCTTCTGTTGGCAGTAGTGGCCCTTTTGGGAGCCTGTGCCAGCCCCATTACAGCAAAAGTCACCAGCTTTAACCAGTGGCCTGCCGACGCAAGCAGCGCGAGTTTTAGTTTCATTCGGCCGGCTGATGGTGTGAACGATCTGGAGCAGCAATCGTATGAAAAAAATGTGCAAACAGAGCTTGAAAAGTTCGGCTTGAAGCGCGCACCAGTTGGGCAAGTTGGCCGTATTCAGGTTGATGTGGTCACGGGCAGCGGCACACGAAACCGCACCTACCGCGAGCCCATTTACCGCGACAACCTGGTCTACCACCCGCCGTATCGCGATGCAGCTGGAAACGTCTACAACGGCTTTTGGACACCTGACCTGTGGGGCCCGCAGTATATGGGTGAGCGCACTGTCGTGCGCACTTTGCAAGTGAGCAACGTGCGTCTGCGCCTGCTCGACTCGCAAGGCGCTGCAGGCAAGCCCAAGGCGGTGTTTGAGTCTCGCGCGGTGTACGAAGGCGACATTGAAGACATGCCAAAGGTCATGCCCTACCTGGTGCGTGCGGCACTGGATGGATTTCCCGGGAAAAGCGGCACAGTACGCAAGGTAAAGTTCGACCGTAAAACAGGTGCAGTGCTGGCCAATTGATGGGCAATAGACGGCTTGTGGCGGCGCGCTGCACAATGCTCTGGTGAACGCTAAAACCACCCTACCCCGCCCAGTGCTGCTCACCGGATTTGATGCGTTTGGCGGCGACACTGTCAATCCCAGCTGGCTGGCTGTTCAGGCGTTGAGCGGTGAAGTTATTGCTGGCCACACGGTCATCGCCGCCCAACTGCCCACTGCGTTTGCCAGCTCGACAGCAGTGCTTGTCCACTTGCTGCGCATTCACCGGCCCGCGCTGGTGATTTGCGTGGGCCAGGCCGGTGGGCGAAGCGCGCTGTCAATCGAGCGGGTGGCCATCAACATCAATGACGCCCGCATTGCCGACAACACCGGAGCGCAACCCATTGACCAGCCTGTGCTGAAAACCGGCCCTGCAGCGTACTTCAGCACGCTGCCGATCAAAGCGGTGTTGCACGCTCTTCAGCAGGCTGGGTTACCAGCTGAGGTTTCTCAAACTGCCGGAACTTTTATATGCAACCAGGTGTTTTACGCATTGATGCACGCCCTGAAAAAGCAGCGCGGAAAGGACACAGTGCGTGGCGGATTTATTCACGTACCGTTTTTGCCCAGCCAGGGTGCGCCAAGCATGGCGCTCGGCGATATGGTGCTCGGTTTGCGGGTGGCAGTCGACTGTGCGCTGAATACTGATGAAGACCGCGCAATGGGCGCGGGCACCCTTAATTAGCGGATGGGTTTTTATGCCGCGCGTCATCGGGCGGCGTAGCCAGTAGCTGCCAGAGCAGCCAGGTACCAATGGCTGCATTGGCGAGCGCAAAGCCGCCGACCACCACCATGCCGAGCGGATTCAATGCGCGGTTTTGTACGATCCACGCAAGCGCAAAAGAAAGTGCGTTGAGTGCCAGCATCAACCAGAACAATGGGTTTTGCGGCTGGTAAATGCGCCGTAGCTTGAGCACTGCGGGAGATCAGTTGGCGGGACTGGCCAGCTTCGGCAACGCAGGTGGCGTCGCGTCAGCTTGCGGGTCAGTGGGCTGTGAAAAACACATTTTTTGACCGTCCCAGCGCTGGCCGCACCAGCATTGGCCTTCGGCGTTGATCAGGCAAGTACCCGTGCCGCAGCAGCGTTCATCATCAACCATTGGATCACCTCAACAACAAAACAGACAGCTTAAAAATACCGCTGCCTGATTGTATTGAAGGCTGTAGCCCATAGCGATCCCGGCAGAAACAGCCCCATCGCCTGCATGGAGCGCCAACTACGCCACAAGACAAAACTGCGCTGCGCCAGCCGAAGCGCGCGCCCCGGCCTGAACACCATAAACACCGACGCCACAACCCCCCCAATCAACGCAATAGCCGCACGGTGCACGCACAAAAATTGCCAGGAACTGCGGCCCAGGGCAATGGCTCGGTCACCAGTAGCAAGCGCTTTTTGCAGGGGCACCAGTTCTGTGCGCAGCACCCTGCGCTGGTGGGCAATCCTCTCCACCAAACGTCCACGCGCTTCGGCCAGTTGCTGCAAGTCTTTAGTCATTTGGCGCATTTCCACCCGGCGCATTTTGGCTCCGCCCGGCGGACGCGCGCAGCAACGCCATATCGTCCTTGAGCGCCGCCAAACTAGCGGCAAACACCGCTTCAGTCGAGCGCAGCGTGTTACGCAGCAGCGCGTAACACCAGAGAGCCACCGCAACCACCAGCCCAGTGCTGATGCCAAGCACCAGCACCCGTTGATCCCACCAGGTTGCTACTGCCAAGGCAATGGCCAGCGGCACACTCAGCCCCACACAAAATACCAGTGCCAATGCCAGCCCAAGCTGGCGCGCGAGCACCAGCTTTTGCACCTGCAGCTCATTGCCGATCAATTCCAGCCGCGTTTGCAGCACTGCCAGCATCGTGGTGGCAATATTTTTAAGCGTACTCAACATGCTGAATGCCGGGCCAGAACGCCGCGCAATTTAACGGCGGCCAATCAGCAAGCCGATCAGCAATCCGGCGCCCGCTGCAATGCCAACTGCAGTCCAAGGCGATTCATGCACGTATTGATCGGTTGCCCGAGCAGCGGCTTTGGTTTTTGCAATCAAAACTTCTTCAGCTTCGACCAGCCGCACTTTGGCGTCATGCAGACGCGCCTGGATGCGAACGCGCAAGTTGGCGATTTTTTCACCGGCCTGGTCGGCGGTAGCACCCAACATTTCTTCGGCTTCAGAAATAACCGATTTGATGTCGCTCACCAGCTGCTCTTGCATGCTGACGCTGGTAGGAATAGGTTGGACCATGGTGTGCCTTTCAGTTAGAGATTGAAACCAAAAGATTAGCAGGCTGGCAGAGTTAAAGCTGTAGGAGCAAGGCGCAAAAATACTCCAAAATTAGTCCGGGTAACATTCCGCACAAGAACTAAGCCTTCGGCAAAGTTACCCCAACTTGCCCCTGGTATTTACCGCCACGGTCTTTGTACGACACCTCGCACACGTCGTCTTTGTCGCTTTCAAAAAACAGCACCTGTGCGCAGCCCTCGCCTGCGTAAATTTTGGCGGGCAATGGCGTGGTGTTTGAAAACTCCAGCGTCACGTAGCCTTCCCATTCCGGCTCAAACGGCGTGACGTTGACGATGATGCCGCAGCGTGCGTAAGTGCTTTTGCCCAGGCAGATGGTGAGCACGTTGCGCGGGATGCGAAAGTACTCAAGCGTGCGGGCCAGCGCGAAACTGTTGGGCGGAATAATGCAGCTGTCGCCCGAGAAATCAACAAAGCTTTTTTCGTCAAAATTTTTCGGGTCTACCACGGTGCTGTGGATGTTGGTGAAAACTTTGAACTCAGGCGCGCAACGAATGTCGTAGCCGTAGCTTGATGTGCCGTAGCTGATGATTTTTTTACCGTCGGCCTGGCGAATCTGACCTGGCTCGAACGGCTCAATCATTCCAGTCGTCTCCGCCATGCGGCGTATCCATTTGTCGCTTTTGATGCTCATTGCAGGTTTCCAAAGTTTGGCTAGATTTGCGTAGATTGTAGGTAGGCGACTAGCCTGCGCTGTGATGACCTATTTGCTATTATTTAAGGAGCTGCTTGCGCCCGTATTTATTGCGCTAGAGGCCTATTTTTCACATGAATTCGTTGTTTTAAGCGTCTACAGCACGAGAAATCACGGTTTTTTCGATCACCCGGTCGTCACCCAATACGATCAATGCAAAAAGCAACTCCGCCAAATTGTTCGCCTGCTCTGTTTTACGTGCCAGCAACGGCGTCGCTTGTGGATTGAGCACGACAAAATCAGCCTCGCAGCCGACTTGCAAATTGCCAACCACCCCCTCTAGCCCCAGCGCCTGCGCGGCACCGGCGGTGTGTTGCCACCACAGATGCTCAGGAGTGAGCGAGACACCCTCTTTCCCCTGCCCTTGCCTGCCAACGTAGTACGCCGCCAGCATGGTGTGAAACGGGCTGAAGCTGGTGCCGCCGCCCACGTCGCTGGCCAGCCCGTACAGGTGCCCGCTGCGGTCTGCGCTGGCGTAGTCAAAAAAGCCGCTGCCCAAAAACAGGTTGCTGGTGGGGCTGACGGCTGCCGCCGTGCCGGTAGCGCGCAGCAGGGCGCGATCAACATCGTCAATGTGAATGCAGTGCGCGTACACCGCTCTGGGGCGTAGCAAACCGAACTGCTCGTACACGCTCAAATAGCTGCGCGCATGCGGGTACAGGCGCTTGACCCAGGCAATTTCGTCCAGGTTTTCAGCAACGTGCGATTGAATCCACACGTCGGGGTAAATAGCTGCCAGCTCTCCCGCGCCGCGCAACTGCGCAGCGCTGCTAGTGGGCACAAATCGCGGTGTAATCGCGTAGCCGAGACGATCAACGCCATGCCACTTTTTAATCAGTGCTTCGGTGTCTATCAGGCTTTGTTCGGTTTGGTCGCGCAGGCCATCGGGTGCGTTTTGGTCCATCAGCACTTTGCCCGCGATGATGCGCAGGCTTTTCTTTTGCGCCTCAAGCATTAGCGCGTCAACCGACTCGGTATGCGACGTGCAAAAGGTGAGCGCGGTAGTTACGCCATGGCGTAGCAGTTCTGCTATAAAAAAAGTAGCTGCTTGCGCGCAGTATTCGGGTGCAACAAAGCGTTTTTCATGTGGAAATGTGTAGTTTTCAAGCCACGGTAGCAGCCCGTCGGCGGGCGAGCCAATCACGTCTTGCTGCGGGTAGTGGATATGCATGTCAACAAATCCGGGCGCGATGATGCGGCCTGGCAAGTGTTCAGTTGGCAAATCCGGGTAGCTTGAACTCAGGTTTTGAAAGCTGCCAACGGCTTGCACGACCTGGCGGCCTTGTGCATTGGAGCTAACGACCAGCAGGCCATCTTGCTGGAAAACGGCTTCACGGCCTTTGAAATAAAGCAGGCTGGCGCGAAAGGCTTTCATCAAACAACCGATTCGTTAATTGGTCAATGTACAGCTGTCACCCATACCGACGCGCCACACGCGCACCTGCGCAAGGCCGGGCAAGCTGGGGGCCAGTGCCCGCCAAATGTAAGCGCAAAGGTTCTCCAAAGTGGCTGTGCCCAAGCCGGGCACGTCATCCAGCATGCGGTGGTCCAGCTGGGGGCGCAGCACCTCAATGGCAGTGCGCACGCGGCCGAGGTCAAGCACCATGCCAGTACTGGCGTCCGGCAGACCTGACAGCGTAATTTCAGCGTTATACGTGTGGCCGTGAATGCGGCGGCTGCTGTCAGCTTCAATTTCGCGGTTCAAGGTGTGCGCCGCGTCGAAAAAGAAACGCTGACTGATTTGGTAATTCATCTGGTGCCTTAACGGAAACCCGTCATTTTGTGGGTTTGCAGACTGAGCCGCCACGCCGGGCGCTGCATGCACAGGGCAATGCAGTCGGTGGTGTTGGCAGCTTTCAGCACGTTGTCCATCGGCTGCAAATAGCGATGGGTGAAGTTGGCGGCTTCCAATTCCACCAGACCAAATGCGGTTTGTGGCCACACCACTTTCAGTTCATGGCCTTCGCGCTGCACCCAAGGCGCGCCAGCCTTCGGGCTGACGCAAATCCAGTCGATGCCAGCGGGTGCGGCAATAGTGCCATTGGTCTCCACCGCGATTTCAAAACCGCGAGCGTGCAGTGCATCGATCAGTGCCGTGTCAACTTGTAGCAAGGGCTCGCCGCCTGTCATCACAACGAAGCGGTTGGCTTGATCCGGGCTTGGCCAGAGCGCTGCAATTTGGTCTGCCAGCGCATCCGCATCAACAAACTTGCCGCCCAGCGTGCCGTCTGTGCCGACAAAGTCGGTGTCGCAAAAATTGCAAATGGCGGTTGCGCGGTCTTGCTCGCGGCCAGACCACAAGTTGCAACCCGCAAAGCGGCAAAACACGGCAGGCCTTCCCGCATTAGCGCCTTCACCTTGCAGGGTGTAGAAAATTTCTTTAACTTGGTAACTCATCGGGCCGACCTTGGGGCGCACCGCCGTCCAATGGGCGGGGCCGTGAGGTTTTTATACATGGTAGTCCTCTACATGAGCCCGGAACATGAATTAGCCAAGAGCGCCGGGCCAGCACTCCTGAGCTTCAATTTTAACGGTTCAGGTAAAAGCCTGGAAACACGCATCCAGCTGGTCGATGTATCGGCGCTTAGCTGATGGATCAATAAAACTGGCCTCAAAGCTGTTGCGCGCCAGGGTGTAGGCGTGTTGCGCCTGCAGTCCCGCGGCTGCAAAAGTTTGCGTAAAGTTCTCATTCATGTAGCCACCAAAGTAGGCCGGGTCGTCTGAATTGACAGTGGCAGCCAGGCCTGAATCAAGCAAGTGTTTGAGGTTGTGGCTGGCCAGATCCGGAAACACGCACAGCTTCAAGTTAGACAGCGGGCACACCGTCAGTGCAATGCGGTCCGCAGCCAGCCGCTGCATCAAACTGGCGTCTTTGCTGGACTGCACGCCGTGGTCAATGCGCTCAACTTTCAAGACGTCCAGCGCAGTCCATACATAGGCAGGCGGGCCTTCTTCACCGGCGTGGGCAACCAGGCGAAATTCCAGGTCTCGGCAACGCGCAAACACGCGAGCAAACTTTTCAGGCGGATTGCCAACTTCCCCTGAATCCAGGCCAACGCCGACAATTTTGTCTCGGTACGGCAGGGCTTGCTCCAGTGTTTCAAAGGCATCTTCTTCTGACAAGTGCCGCAAAAAGCACATGATGAGCAAGGCACTGACGCCCAAAGTAGCCTGGGCGTCCACACAAGCGCGGTGCAAGCCGTTGATGACCGTGGCCATCGACACGCCTCTGGCCGTGTGCGTTTGGGGGTCAAAAAACAGCTCTGCGTGCACGACGTTGTCAAGCGCCGCGCGGGCGAAATACGCCATCGCCATGTCGTAAAAATCTTCCTCTTTGAGCAACACGCTGGCACCGGCGTAATAAATATCCAGAAAGCTTTGCAGGTTGGTAAACGCATAAGCTTGACGAAGCGCCGCAACGCTGCCGTAGGGTATCTTGATGCCGTTGCGCTGGGCGAGCGCAAAAATCAGCTCAGGCTCGAGCGAGCCTTCAATGTGCATGTGCAGCTCTGCCTTTGGCATTTTTCGCAACAGTTCTGGCAGCAGCTCGGGCAGGCGCTCAATGGCGACGGGATTCACGGCGTTCATCAGCACACTCCAAAAGTAATGCCAGCATCAAGCAAAAACCGGCGGTACGCGACCGACATGCGGTCGGCCGCACAGTGCTGCTCGGCTCCGGGCGACAAGGGCAAGCGCTTTGGGCGCTGCGCTTCCAAAATAGGCTGGTCCTGGCCAAAAATTGTGTTCTGAAATTCAATCAACTTCTGGTCTGGCGATTCGAAGTCATTCATTGCCATGCGTATCCAGACCATACTTGTTTCAGGCGTGATGGGGCAAACAAACAAGGCAATCGACTCGCGTAAATCGGCCACCGCCGTGGTGCCCTCCTCGGGCACTTTGGTCAGCACTGCCGCATAGGGGGTGACGACTTCGTAGGTGTACTCGACCATCGCGTTGTCGGTGGCGTGCACCGACGAGCGCGGCTGCACCGCCTTGCAGCCCGTGGCCAGCACGCCAGTGGGCGTTGATTTAACGTCGTAGTGCGGCACGCTCACAGCCTCACGCGTGCCCAGCCAGCCCTCGTGCACAAAGGCAAAGTGCGACAGGTCCAGAAAATTTTCAACGATGCGAGGCGCACTGGCGTTGACTGGGTAAGGCCCGCAGTTGACTTTGCGAAGCCGCTCGTCTTTTTCTGCTACAAACATTGGCAAGGCCTGTACGCCCGGCACCATTTGCACCCATAGCAAACCGTAGGCTTCCTGGGTTGAATACGTGCACGCACGCTGGCTGGTGGGCGGCACAAAATCGGGCAATGCAGGAACAAGCAAGCACTGCCCGCCAGAGTCAAACTGCCAGCCGTGGTAAGCGCATTCCAGGCGGCCATCGACCAAGTGCCCCAGCGACAGCTTGGTTCCCCGGTGCGGGCAGCGATCGGCCCAGGCCTGGAATTGACCGCTTGGGTCTTGCCACACCACGACTTCTTCACCCAGCACCACCACGGCATGCGGGCCAACTGCCAGGTCGGCGAGCTTGCCCACCGGATGCCAAAGAGATTTCTCAACCATCGATGTGTGTTCCTGTGCTTACTTTTATGTGTATTTTGTGCAAAAAAAAGGGACTGCGCGCCCACTGATTTTTCAATCAGCTACCCGCAATCCCTGATGGCTTGAAAGCGCACTTGCGTGCCGCTTTCAAGGTTAGTTTTACTTGCCCGCCGGGATTTTGCCTTCAACGCCTTTGACGTAAAAGTCAACTTTACCTTTCCAATCGTCATCGGCTTTGATGCCTTTAGCCAGGCGCTCTTTGCCAGCGCTGTCCATAATGGGGCCGGTGAAAACTTCAAACGTGCCGCCCTTGATGCCAGCCTTGATTTCTTCCACTTTGGTTTTGGTCTCTGCAGGCACAGCGTCGCTGATTTTGATCAGGTCATTCTGGCCTTCAGGTACGCCCCAACGCGTCACGGTATCGCCCTTCCAGGTGCCGTCCATGGCTTCTTTTACGGACTTTTTGTAGTAGTTGCTCCAATCGGCAATCGCTGAGCCCAAATGCGCTTTTGGTGCAAACGCACTCATGTCAGAGTCCCAGCCGAAAGCAAACTTGCCGTTTTTCTCAGCGGTTTGCAGCACGGCGGTCGAATCGGTGTTTTGCAGTAATACGTCAGCGCCGCCGTTGATCAGCGTTTGCGCCGCTTCGGTTTCTTTTGGAATGTCAAACCAGCTGTTAACCCACACCACACGGGTCTTGATTTTCGGGTTGACCGATTGCGCACCCAGCGTGAAGGCATTGATGTTGCGCAGCACTTCAGGAATCGGGAACGACCCCACAAAACCCAGCGTGTTGGACTTGGTCATTTTGCCGGCCACAACGCCTGCCATGTAGGTGTCCTGGTAAAAACGGGCGTCGTACACGCGCATGTTGGGCGCTGTTTTGTAGCCAGTGGCGTGCTCAAACTTCACATCCGGGAAGTCTTTGGCAACTTTGAGCATCGGCTCCATGTAGCCAAAGCTGGTGGCAAAAATCACCTTGTTGCCCTGGGTGGCCAAATCGCGAATCACGCGCTCGGCATCGGCGCCTTCAGGCACGCTTTCAACAAAGGTTGTTTTAACTTTGTCTCCCATTTCGGCCTCAACCGCTTTGCGGCCCAAGTCGTGCGCAAAAGACCAGCCAGCGTCGCCTACCGGGCCAACATACACCCAGGCAGCCTTGAATGGCTCGGGCTTTGGTACTGGTGCGGCGACTGGAGCCGAAGCCGGGGCAGCTGCCACGGGCGCCGGAGCGTCTTTTTTGCCACAACCCACGAGGGCCGCTGCAGCCAGCGCACCTAGCGCTGCTGCTTTGAGCAGCGAGCGCTTGTTCAAATCGTTCATCTCTTTTTCCTTCAAGTTAAAACAACACACAATGAAATCAAACCCAACACTACCAAAACTTCCAGAAAGCTAGCGCCCCGGATAAAAAGGTTTACCCAATGAAGACGGCATGTTAAGCCGAATCCACAGCGGGTTGCTTGAAATAAGCACCAATACAACGATAGTGGCCAGGTACGGCAGCATGCTCATGAATTGCGACGGTAGATCGACCCCAGCGCCCTGCAAAGCCAGCTGCAGCATCGTCACGCCGCCGAACAGATAGGCACCAAGCAATAAACGCGCCGCGCGCCAGGTGGCAAAAACTGTCAGGGCCAGCGCAATCCAGCCGCGCCCCGAAATCATGCCTTCAGCCCACAGCGGCGCGTACACCACACTGATGTAAGCACCCCCTAACCCGCACAGCGCGCCGCCCGCCATCACGCAGGCCAGGCGCAGCCACCTGACCGGATAGCCCAGCGCGTGCGCAGATTCCGGGTTTTCGCCCACGCTGCGCAGCACCAGGCCAGTGCGGGTGCGGCTGAAAAACAGCCCTATGGCTACCGTAAAAGCCACCGTTAAGTACACCATCGGGTGCTGCTGGAACAGCGCGGGGCCCACAAAGGGAATATCACTTAGCCAAGGCACGCTGTGCAGGGTGCGACCTTCCAGCGTTTTACCGATGTAGCCCACGCCGACAAACGCAGAAAACCCGCCACCAAACAGGCTGACCGCCAAGCCTGTGGCGTACTGGTTGGTGTTCAGCCAGATTACCAGCGCACCGAACAAACCAGCGCTCAGAGCACCAGCCGCAGCGGCTGCTGCAAAAGCCACCACACTGCTGCCGCTGTGAAAAGCCGCAGCAAAACCCACCACCGCAGCAATCAGCATCATGCCCTCAGCGCCGAGATTAACCACGCCTACTTTTTCATTGATCAGCAAGCCCAGCCCGGCCAGTGCCAGCGGCGTGCCTGACGACAGCGTGGCTGCAATCAAAAATGCAATTTCATTCATTTGGCAGCCTTCAGGCGAATGCGGTGGTTAATCAGTGTGTCGCAGGCCAGCAGTGAAAACAGCAAAATGCCTTGAAACAACCCGGTCAATGCCGCAGGCAGGCCGATGCGTGATTGCGCCAGCTGCCCACCAATTAAAAACATGCTGAGCAGCACGCTGGCGGCCACACAACCCACCGGATGCAAGCGGCCAACAAACGCAACGATGATGGCCGTAAACCCATAGCCCACCGACACATATGGCGTGAGCTGCCCCATCGGGCCGGTGACTTCGTAAGCGCCCGCCACACCGGCAAACGCGCCGGACGTCAGCATGCAGGTCCACAGCGTTGAGCGCGCAGAAAACCCGGCGTAGCGTGACGCAGCCGGGGCTTGCCCGCTGACCTGCAACTGGTAGCCCTTGAAGGTGCGCGACATGAACACCCACATCGTCAAGGCAAGCAGCAGCGCCACGACTGCACCCCAATGCAGACGAAATCCGGCCATCAGCCGGGGAATCGCCATGTCAAATGTCACGGTTTGCGGAAAGTTAAATCCCTTGGGGTCCTTCCACGGGCCAAACACCAGGTAGCTCAGCAGCAAATTGGCCACGTACACCAGCATCAGGCTGACCAGAATCTCGCTCGCGTTGAACCTGTCTTTCAGCACCGCAGTGATGCCGGCCCAAGCTGCACCGCCTAAGGCCCCTGCGATGGTTGCGATTGGGAAAAACGCCCAGTTGCTGATGCCAGTTTTCTCCATCGTCAGCCACATGGCAGCACCGCCCGCTGCCATGCCGCCCGCCAAAAACTGGCCTTCAGCGCCGATGTTCCACACATTGCTGCGAAAACACAGCGCCAGGCCCAGCGCGCAGAGCGCCAGCGCGGTGGACTTCAGCGCCAGCTCGGTGATGGCGCGGGTGCCGTTGAACGGTTCAATCAAAAATATCTGCAGCCCGCGCACCGGGTCTTTGCCCAGCGCTACAAACAGCAACGCCGACAGCAAAAGTGTGATGGCCAACGCCGCCACCGGCGAGGCGTACCGCCAAAAGCTGGACGCTTGGGGCCGCGCTTCAAGCTGCAGCATGGCTTGCCTCGCTTTGGAGCTGTCCGTGAATTTGATTTGCATCCCAGAGCCCGCTCATCCACAGGCCAATTTGCTCAACGGTCGCTTCGTTGCGATCAATGCTGGGCGACAAACGCCCTTTGGAAATGACATACAGCCGGCTGGAAATTTCAAACAATTCATCAATCTCTTCACTGACCACCAGCACCGCGCAGCCCTGGGCGGCCAGTGCCAGCAGTTCGCTGCGAATTTGCGCTGCTGCGCCCACGTCTACACCCCAGGTGGGCTGGGAGACGATCAGCAGTTTGGGTTGTGCATCAATCTCGCGGCCCATGATGAATTTTTGCAAATTACCGCCTGAAAGCGCGTTGGCCAGCGCTTGTGGCCCGCCTGCTTTCACGCCGAAAGTTTCAATGATTTTTTGCGCTTGATCGCTGATGGCACGCATGCTGATCCAGCCGCCCGCCACGCCGCGCGTCGACAACGCTTCGCTTCTGGTGAGCAGCATGTTCAAGCTCAAACTGTGCGCGGGTACAGCGCCCCGGCCCAAGCGCTCTTCAGGCACAAAATGCAAGCCCATCTTGCGGCGCTCAATCGGCCCGCTGCAAGATACGTCTGCATCGGTTGCGCCATTTTTCATGCGAATGCTGCCAGCAGGAGCTTGCGGATTTTCACCCGACAGCGCGAGCATCAATTCCTTCTGCCCATTGCCCGACACACCAGCAATACCCACCACCTCGCCGGCGCAAACGCTTAAGGTAATACCTTCCAGGTCGCAGCCGAACTGGTCCTCGCGCGGCAGGCTCAAGGCGGTGACCTTGAGCACAGCTGCTCCAGGCTTTACCGGGCTGCGCTGCAACGCCGGCGGCTCTTTACCAATCATCAGTCTTGATAACGATGCGTTGGACTCTTCAGCCGGGTTGCATACGCCCGTGACGACTCCACCTCGCAGCACCGTGCAAGCCGTGCACAGCGCGCGAATTTCATGGAGCTTGTGGCTGATGTACAAAATACTGCAGCCGCTGGCACTGAGCTGGCGCAGCACCACAAACAGTTTGTCAACAGCCTGTGGGGTCAGCACGGAAGTGGGCTCGTCAAGAATCAAAATTTTGGGGTGGGTCAACAGCGCCCGAATAATTTCGACCCGCTGCATTTGCCCAACGCTCAGTGAATGCACATGCCGTGCGGGGTCAATATCCAGCCCATACGCTTGGGCGGTGTCTGCCACACGCTGGGTAACGCTGGCCAGAGTGTCGGATTTGCTCAAGCCCAGCCAGACGTTTTCGGCCACGGTGAGTGTGTCAAACAAACTGAAATGCTGAAACACCATGCTGATACCGAGGCCGCGCGCTGCTTGCGGGTTGCTGGGCAAGGCAGGCACGCCGTCGACTGCCATGCTGCCGGAATCAGGCTGGGCTGCGCCGTAGATAATTTTCATCAGCGTGGATTTACCGGCCCCGTTTTCACCCAGCACGGCATGAATTTCACCGGGCTCTACTCGCAGCGATACATCGCGGTTGGCGACCACGCCGGGATAGGCCTTGGTAATGCCTGCAAGCTGCAAGCGGGGGCTAATCACAGCGTTGGCACGGTGTTTGCACCGCGTGATACGCTGCTAATTCAAGCCCCATGACAGGACAAAAATGACTGATCAAAATACGCATCCCATACGGTTCATAAAGCGTGGACAAATCGTTACGCTTGCCAATGTACCACCCGCACGCACGCTGCTGGAAGTGCTGCGGGAAGATCTTTGCGCCACCGGCACCAAAGAAGGCTGTGGTGAAGGCGACTGCGGCGCATGCACGGTTGTGCTGGGCGAACGGGTTGATGGCGAACTTAAGTTAAAGGCCGTCAACAGCTGCATCCGGCTGGCCCATTCTGTCGATGGTATGGCGGTGTGGACAGTGGAGGATATTGCCAAGCTAGATGGCGCGCTCCACCCCGCACAAGCCGCGATGGTGCAGTGCCACGCATCGCAGTGCGGCTTTTGCACGCCTGGTTTTGTGATGAGCATGTTTGCCATGTATGAAAACCACGTGTGCAAGGGCCGTGCCATCACCCGCGAGATGGCACAAGAAGAACTCTCGGGCAACCTGTGCCGCTGCACGGGTTACCGGCCGATTCTGGACGCCGCCCAAAGCATGGCCTTGCTGCCTGCCCATCGCATCGATGCGCCCGCCTTGCTACAACAATTAGAGCAGCTTGCGCCCGTATCTATTGCGCCAGGCTCTGATTTTTCTTACAAATCTCCGCCCACACTGGCCGCGCTTCTGCAAGCCAAAGCTGCTGACCCAGCAGCGCAAATTGTTGCCGGTACCACCGACGTTGGCTTGTGGGTGACCAAGCAGCACATGCTGTTTGACAGGGTGATCGACATCACCAAAAGCCGCGAGTTGCGCCGCATTGAGCAGTACCCGCAACATATCGCGATTGGCGCGGCGGTCACGCTTGCCGACGCATTTGCCGCCTTGGTGGCTGACCGCCCGCAGTTGCACGACTTCACCGCGCGGTTTGCAGGCTTGAGCGTGCGCAACTCGGGCACGCTGGGCGGCAACGTGGCGGGAGGCTCGCCGATTGGCGACTCAATGCCGCTGCTGATTGCCCTGGGTGCGAGTGTGGTGCTAATGAGCGTGCGCGGCTCCAGAGAATTTGCGCTGGAAAACTTCTACACCGGCTACAAAAAGAACGTGCTGGCGCCTGACGAAGTATTGGCCTGGATCAAAGTGCCCAAAGCCGTAGCGGGCGAATTTACCCGCATCTACAAAATCTCCAAACGGTTTGACGACGATATCTCGGCGGTATGCCTTGCCATCAGTCTGCAGATTGACGACGGTACGGTGCGCAAAGCATCTATCGGTGTGGGCGGTGTTTCAGCCACGCCGGTGCGCGCTATTAAAACAGAAGCTGCTTGCGCTCGTAATCACTGGTCTAAAGGCACAATTGACCATGCAATTGTAGTGCTGCGGGCCGAATTTGCACCAATCACCGATATGCGCGCCAGCAGCGCTTACCGCGTACAAGTATTGGGAAATTTATTGCAGCGCTTCTGGCTTGAAAGTCAGGGCATGCAAAACATTAATCTGCAGTCTTTCACGCTCGAGGAAGCGCTATGAATGCACTTAAAGAAACTCCCATCAGCCGCGATGCAGCAGCCGACCCGGACGTGGCGGCAGCCAACGCCCATGCAGATGAGTTGCCTTTGCATGAAAGCCATGCGCCCATTGCAAAGCCAGCCATCAGCGCGGCGGGCCAGTCACGGTTTCACGAAAGCGCTAGAGCCCAGGTGCGCGGTGCGGCAACGTATGTAGACGACATTGCGGAGCTGAAAGGCACGCTGTACGCAGCGCCCATTCTGTCGAAAGTAGCGCACGGAACATTGCTGGGCATTGACTGTTCGGCTGCGTTGGCAATGCCGGGCGTGGTCGATGTGGTGCTGGCCAGCGACGTCCCGGGGGACAAAATGCTGGCCGCTTTTGCCGGGGACGAGCCGATATTTGCGCAGCACACCGTGCAGCATGTGGGCCAGGTGATTGGCGTGGTGGTGGCGCAATCGGTCATGCAAGCGCGGCGCGCGGCACGGCATGTTGTTTGCAATATTGAGGCCCTGCCTGCAATGCTGAACGTGCACGAGGCACTGAAGGCTAAGAGCTATGTGTTGCCGCCGGTTTTCGTCAAGCGCGGTAATGCTGCCGCCGCGCTGAAGACTGCGCAGCACACGCTGCACGGCACGCTGGAAGTCGGCGGTCAGGAGCACTTCTAC
The DNA here is from genome assembly GCA_031386895.1 of Polaromonas sp. Lineage (GTDB taxonomy): Bacteria > Pseudomonadota > Gammaproteobacteria > Burkholderiales > Burkholderiaceae_C > Polaromonas. Next base: position 13,691 of record JANNCT010000047.1, on the reverse strand, counting down.
CTTGAAGGCCAGGTCGCGTACGCCCTGCCGCAAGAGCAAAACCAATATTTGGTTTACTCCAGCACACAGCACCCCGGCGAAGTGCAGCACTGGGTGGCACACGCATTGGGCATTGACAACCACGCCGTGCGCGTGGAGTGCCGCCGTATGGGTGGCGGCTTTGGCGGCAAAGAAACGCAGGCCGGTCACATGGCGGTGTGGGCTGCAGTGGCCAGCCACAAACTCAAGCGGCCGATCAAGTTGCGGCTGGACCGTGATGAGGACTTTATGGTCACTGGCAAGCGGCATCCGTTTGCATATGAATACACGGTGGGTTTTGATGCCACGGGTCGCGTCACAGGCCTGAAAATGTTGATGGCAGTGAACTGCGGGTTCAGCGCCGATTTGTCTGGCCCAGTGGCTGACAGGGCAGTGTTTCACCTCGACAACGCGTACTTTTTAGAGCACGTTGACATCGCGTCATACCGGCTGAAAACCAACACCCAAAGCCACACCGCGTTTCGCGGTTTCGGTGGGCCGCAAGGCGTGGTGGTGATTGAAAACATCATGGGCGACATTGCACGGCACCTGGGGCTGGACGCACTGGACGTGCGCAAACGCAATTTGTACGGCGTGACTGAGCGCAACGCCACGCACTACCAAATGACGGTGGAAGACAATATTTTGGAGCCGCTGCTCAGCGAGTTGGAGCGCACGTCCAACTACCGGCAGCGCAAAAATGCGATTGCGAAATGGAATACCAGCAGCCCGGTCATCAAACGCGGAATGGCGATCACGCCCGTCAAGTTTGGAATCTCATTTACCGCCACGCTGTTCAACCAGGCCGGTGCGCTGGTGCATGTTTATCTGGACGGCAGTGTGCTGGTCAATCACGGCGGCACCGAGATGGGCCAAGGCTTGAACACCAAAGTGGCGCAAATCGTGGCCGATGAGCTGGGCGTGGCGTTTGACAACGTGCTGAGCACCGCCACAGACACCAGCAAAATCCCCAACGCGTCAGCCACGGCCGCTTCTGCCGGCACAGATTTGAATGCACGCGCAGCGCAATACGCAGCGCGCAACGTGCGTGACAACCTGGCCCAATTTGTGAGCGGGCTGGACAGCTGCGGCGCAGGCGCTGTGCGCTTTGAAGGCGGCCGCGTCATCACGCCGAACAACGCCAGGGCGTTTGCAGATGTCGTCAAACTGGCCTACGCCAACCGCATCCAGTTGTGGTCAGACGGCTTTTATCGCACCCCGAAAATCCACTACGACAAAGCCACCCTTACCGGCCGGCCGTTTTACTATTTCGCCTACGGCGCTGCGTGTACCGAAGTAGCGATTGACACGCTTACGGGCGAGTCAAGAGTCTTGAGAGTCGACATCCTGCATGACGTGGGCACGTCAATCAACCCGGCAATTGACATCGGCCAGATCGAAGGCGGCTTTGTGCAAGGCATGGGATGGCTGACCACTGAACAGCTGGTGTGGAACGACAAAGGCGTGCTCACCACCCACGCGCCCAGCACTTACAAAATACCAGCCACAGGCGACATACCGCAGCACTTCAAAGTCGCACTGTGGCCCGAGCCGAATCGGGAAGACAACGTGTTCGGCAGCAAGGCGGTAGGCGAGCCGCCATTTATGCTGGCGATCAGTGTGTATGAGGCATTGAAGGCTGCGGTAGCGGCCGGGCGTGGCGATGAAGAGGTTGTCAAATTGACCGCACCTGCTACTGCTGAGAATGTGTTGAATGCGCTGATGGAAAAACCTCACAACATGCTCTGAAAGGCAATTTCACGCATCATTTAAGCCTGTAGCCCCATAAATACGGGCGCTAGCAGCTATAAAATAAGTAGTACCCTGAAGTCATTCACATTGGTGTGCGTCGGCCCGGTAATCACCAAATCACCCAGCGCTTCGAAGTAGCCATAGGCGTCGTTGCCGTCCAGATGGTCGCTGATGGCCATGCCCTTGGCAAGGCCGCGCTGCAGGGTATCTGGTGCCACAAAAGCGCCCGCGTTATCTTCAACTCCGTCGATTCCATCGGTATCAGCGGCCAGTGCGTACACGCCGCTTTTCCCCTGCAGCGCTAACGCCAGCCCCATACAAAATTCGCCCGCCCGGCCACCCCGACCTTTGAGTGTGCCTTCTGCCTGTTTGCGGATAGTCACCGTCGTTTCACCGCCGCTCAAAATTACGCAGGGCTTTTGAAATGCGCCGGTGCCCTTTGCAGCAGCACGCGCTAGCGCCGCGTGCACCTTGCCGACTTCGCGCGATTCGCCTTCCATTTCGTCGCTCAGGATGTATGCGTTCAAGCCTATTGCGCGTGCTGCGGCGGCGGCAGCCTCCAGGCTTTGCTGCGGTGTGGCAATCATGTGGACTTCGTGTCCGTTGAACGCCGCATCGCCAGGCTTGGGCGTTTCAAGCGCACCGCTTTCGAGCTGCGCCAACACCGTAGAAGGCATTTCAATGCTGTAGCGCTTCAAGGTAGCCAGCGCATCAGCACAGGTGGTGGCGTCAGGCACGGTCGGGCCACTGGCGATGATGGACACGTCATCACCTGGCACGTCGCTGATGGTGAGTGTCACCACCCGGGCGGGCGCACAGGCTGCTGCCAGGCGGCCACCCTTGATGCGCGACAGGTGCTTGCGTACGCAATTCATTTCCGAAATATTCGCACCGCTTCTCAAGAGAGCGTGGTTGATGCGCTGCTTGTCCTCCAGCGTCAACCCTTGAGCAGGAAGCGTGAGCAGCGCCGAGCCGCCGCCTGAAATCAGGCACAGCACCAAGTCGTTTTCAGTCAAGCCACGCGTCATCTCCAGAATACGCTCGGCGGCGTGCAAGCCAGCCGCATCAGGCACGGGATGTGCGGCTTCCACAATTTCTATCCGCGCAGCCAATCCAGCAGGGCGCTGCGGTACATGGTGGTAGCGCGTGACCACCAAGCCTTCTAGCGGAGCATCTTTCGGCCACAGTGCCTCAACCGCCTGCGCCATCGACGCGCCTGCCTTGCCTGCGCCAATCACGATGGTGCGGCCTTCCTTGGGTGGGGCTGGCAAACACACAGCCGTGTTTTCAAGCGGCAAGGCCCGTTTGACAGCCACAGTAAACAGGTGGCGAAGAAAAGCGCTTGGTTCACTGGTCACGCTGGCCAGGCTGGGGTTGGGCTGGTTCATTACAAATCTCCTCGCCCGATTGTGCCGCGCTGCGAACGGGAATTTGGACGTTTGCAGAACGGCTTTCCTGGTGTGTCGACAACGACCCTTGATCTGGCAGGTGCTGCAAGCACTTCCAACTTGGCTCAACCTCAGCGCCCCTGCGTGCCCGGTTTTTGGCCGGCCCGCAGCGCGATCCACGCGATCATCGCCAATAGAGCCACCTGCAGCGGCAAGCGTGCAATAAGCGCCCAGTAGGGAACCGATGGAAACAACTCTGGTTGCTGCAGCATATGGACATGTACAGTACTTACAGCCAGCGTCAGGGCAAACAAACCCCATGCAGCTCTGCGGCGGAAACGGGGCCACAGCAGGCAGCCAGCACCCAGCAATTCGAAGCCACCACTTATCAGCACGGCTGCACGGGGCCACGGCATCCAGGGCGGCACGATGCGCATCTCAGCTTCTGTGAATACAAAGTGCGCTACCCCGCCTATCGAGAACCATAAAAAAACAAAGCCAAGCACGGCGTACCAGAAGCGGCCATTGCCCCGTGCTTGCCCCGCTTGCCCGCCTGCCTGGTCAGTGTCGGTGATGAAATGCATGGCTATACGTTCTGGTAGTTGATGCGCCATGCAAAGTGCAAATTTGCGCTGTAGTGCCTGCTCTGAGCCAACCCGGTGAAGACAAACATTGAATCCCTTCAAGTCTTTCAGGTTCCACGGCTGGCTGCGGTGCAGGTTACTGAATTTTTGCGCCGCCCTCAAACCACTGCCTGATCTGTGCGCGCTCGTCCTGCGTGATGCCCGTTGAATTGTTCATCGGCATCACTTTCAACACCACCACCTGTTGGTAAACCGACTGCGCATGCTGCTTGAGAAGCGCGGATGAATCCAGGCGGACGTTTTTCATTTGCACTTGTGCGCCGTGGCATGCGTAGCAACGGCTTTCCATGATTTTTGCCACTTTTTGATAGTCATTTTGGCCTGTAGCACCCTCAATACGAGCGCCAGCAGCTCCTGAATTAATAGCTACTTGATTTGAAGGCGCAAGCCATACCACCACGCCCACAATCACCGCGCAACCAACCAGCGCATAAGCAATCGGGTGGCGATTGCGGCCTAGCTTGTAGCCGTGGCGCAGCACAAAAAACTGGCGAATCGCCGCGCCCGCAAACATCATCAAAATCAAAATAACCCAATTTTGCGGGTGGCTCCAGGTAAAGCTGTAGTGGTTGCTCAGCATGGTGAACAAAACCGGCAGCGTGAAGTACGTGTTGTGCACGCTGCGCTGCTTGCCACGCTGCCCGTGCACCGGGTCTACTGGGCGGCCGGCCTTGATGTCAGCCACCACGGTGCGTTGGCCTGGAATGATCCAGAAAAACACATTGGCGCTCATAGCGGTGGCCATCATGGCGCCGACCAATAAAAACGCTGCGCGCCCGGCAAACAGGTGGCAAGCCAGATAAGAAGCAACGCAGACCAATACCGCCACGCCTCCACCCACGATCGCGTCACCATGTTTGCCGCGCCCTGCAAAGCGGCAAATTGCGTCGTACAGCAACCAGAACACGACGAAAAACGACAGCGCCACGGCAATTGCAGTGCTGCTCTTCCAGTCCATCAGTGACTTGTCAATCAGGTACGCGCTGGCGTTCCATAAATACGATACGGTGAGCAGCGCAAACCCGGTGATCCAGGTGCTGTAGCTTTCCCAGTAAAACCAGTGCAGATTGGCCGGCATGGTGGGCGGCTTGCTGGCGAATTTAACCGGGTGGTAAAAACCGCCGCCATGCACTGCCCAAAGCTCGCCACTAACGCCCTGCTTTTTCAAATCTTCATCAATGGGCGGCGTCAGGCTGGAATCCAGAAAGACAAAATAAAACGAGGAGCCGATCCATGCGATGGCGGTGATGACGTGCGCCCAACGCAGCAGCAGGTTCGCCCATTCGAGAAGATAACTTTCCATGACCCGCGCCCTTATTCAAGCAATGAAAGCATCACTGCACTAACTGCTCACCACTGCGGGCGCTCTGAGCAGTTGCAAAAAGCCGCGAACTAAAGAGATGCTGGGGTGCTTGTCTCCTGGCTCCGCTGCGGCGATGTTTTAATTCTACAGACGATCAATAACCTGGAGCACTTGCAATAACTGCGCCGCGACTGCCACCGCGATCACCTCAGGTTCCTTGCGTGTAATGCCTGCAACGCCAATCGGGCAGGTCACGTGCGCCAGCTCAGCAGGCGTAAAGCCGCGCGCCGCAAGGCGGTGCGTAAAGGTTGCCCACTTTGTTTTGCTGCCAATCAGCCCGATGAAGGGCAGGTCGCCACGTTCGCGCTGGCGCAGCAAGCAGGTGGCAACGATGTCCAGGTCTTCTGCATGGCTAAAGCTCATGATCAGCACCAGTGACTGCGGCGCAATGTCGCGCACAGCCATTTGCGGGGGGTCTGAATGCTCGAAAGTCACATTTGGCCCCCACGCTCGCTCACTTCGTATAACTCGCTGCCCCCCGGGGGGGCTCATTTCCCCTTGGGGCTGCCCAGCGGGGAAATTTGGCCCCCACGCTCGCTCGCTTTGCGTAACTCCCTGCCCCCCGATGGGGTGCATTTTTCCTTGGGGGGGCTCGTCAGGAAACACACCATCACGGCTGTCTATCCACTGCAAAGCGACGGGTAGTGTTGCCAACACGTTCGCCAGTGCCTTGCCGACGTGGCCGCCGCCAAACAAGGCTACCGGCGCCAGCTTTGGCGTCAGGCGCAGGGCAAGTGCGTCAGCATCTGTTGCGGTGACCAGCTCGAATTGCAGGTGCATGACACCACCGCAACACTGCCCCAGCGCCGGGCCAAGCGCAAAGCGCCTGGTTGGTTCGAGCACCGCGGTAGCTCGATTGGCCAAGAAATGCCGTGCATCGGCAATCGCAACGTATTCCAGATGCCCACCCCCAACCGTGCCTACCAAACCGCTTTTGAAAACAGCCATCCACGTACCCGCGCCTCTGGGCACCGAACCCTGGCTGCTGGCAACTTGCACCAGCACTGCAGGTTCAAGCGCCAGCCGCTCAAAAAAGGTGCCCAGCATTGCGGTGGCGCTATGAGAAAGTTTTGTTGGCATAGGCTACACATTAACAAAAAAGGCAGGCAAAATTGCAAAAAAAACTTCAAGTTCAGGCTTAAGTCACCCTAAAAAAAAGCATTGCATGAGACAAAAAATTCCAACCCGTTCTACCCTACCACCCGCTACAGCTGAACAAGCTGACGCTCCCCGCAGATTCTGGTTGCTGACGATGTTGGCAGACGCAACTGCCGCATTGATGGCTGCTTGCAAATCTGCCCCGAAGCCAGAACCAACAGCGCCGACTGGTGAGCCATCTTCCCCGGTGATCGGCCCGATTCCCAGCTCACAAGGCTCAGCCAGAACTTCACCAGCCACCACGCCCAGAGCCTACCGCTCAGACGGCGCAACCCATTTGTATGGTTTGAACGCTGACCGTATTTTCAAGGGAAGGATGCCGCCACTGCTATACGCGATCGGCGTGCTGAATGTAGAAATTGATCGCGTGGGCCGCGTCACCAAGCTCGACTGGATGCGCGCGCCCAACCACGCGCCAGAAGTTGTAAAGGAAATTGAACGCACAGTGCGCAGTGCAGCGCCCTTCCCTGCGCCAGCGCGCATGGGCAAAGTGGTCTACACCGACACCTGGTTGTGGCACAAAAGCGGCAAGTTTCAGCTGGATACGCTCACCGAAGGGCAGGATTAAGTTCAACTGCCGCGATAAGTCGAATAGCTCCAGGGGCTGACCAGCAGCGGCACATGGTAGTGCTGGCTGGTATCGGCCACACCAAAATCAATCGTGACATGGTTTAAAAAGTTTGGTTCGGGCAAGACTGCGCCGCGCGCCTTGAAGTAGCCTGCCACATCAAAAACCAAGCGGTAAGTGCCGACTTTCAAAGAGGCAGTGTCAAACAAGGGGCCGTCAGGGTTGCGCCCATCCGCATTCAAAACAAATGACTTGACCAGCTGCAATGCGCCGCCGCTGGTCGTGTACAACGAGACAGCCATGGAGCTGGCGGGCTGGCCGTGCATGGTGTCCAGTACATGTGTGCTCAATCCCATGGTGCGAATCCTTTGGTTCATTGATAGCAAAATTGGGGCTGCCCAATACTGGTTGGACAGCGATTGAAACGATGATAATTCGTCAACCGAAACACAGCTTTTTTTCTGCGATTTCAATCCAATACATTCGATGCCAGATAACGACATTCATCAGGCTTACCCGCGAGACCTGGCGGGTTATGGGCGCAACCCGCCGCATGCGCAGTGGCCTGGCAAGGCGCGTATTGCGGTGCAATTTGTATTGAATTACGAAGAAGGTGGAGAGAACAGCGTGCTGCATGGGGATGCGGGCTCAGAGCAATTTTTGTCTGAAATGTTCAACCCACCCGCTTTTGCAGACCGGCACCTGAGCATGGAGAGCATTTACGAATACGGTTCACGTGCAGGCGTGTGGCGCATTTTGCGTGAGTTTGAAAAGCGCCAATTGCCGTTAACCGTATTTGGTGTGGGCATGGCGTTGCAGCGCGCGCCGGAAGTAACGGCAGCTTTCGTTGAACTCGGCCACGAGATTGCCTGCCACGGATGGCGCTGGATCAACTACCAGCAAGTCGGCGAGGAGGTTGAGCGTGAACACATGCGCCTGGGCATGGAGGTGATTGAAAAACTCACCGGTCAATGCCCGCAAGGCTGGTACACAGGCCGTGACAGCCCCAACACCCGCCGCCTGGTAGCCGACGATGGCCGAACACTTTACGACAGCGACTACTACGGTGATGACCTGCCGTTTTGGACCAACGTACAACGCACCGATGGAAGCAACGCGCCGCGCCTGGTCGTACCCTACACGCTGGACGCCAACGACATGCGGTTTTCATCAGCGCAGGGCTTTGCGCAAGCTGAAGATTTTTTCACTTACCTGCGTGACAGCTTTGATGCCCTGTATGCAGAAGGCGACCCCGCTGGGCTTGACCGGCCGAAAATGATGAGCATTGGCATGCACTGCCGCTTGCTGGGCAGGCCGGGGCGTGTTGTGGCGCTGCAAAAGTTTCTGGACCACATTGAAAAGCATGCACATGTCTGGGTCTGCAGCCGGGTTGACATTGCGCAGCACTGGCAGTCTGCCCATCCCTTTAAGGCTATTTCCCCATGAGCGTCACGCTTGAACAAGTCAACCAGGCCAGCGCCGAAGAAGCCCTGGCAATGCTTGACGGGCTGTATGAACACTCCCCATGGGTAGCCACCAAGGCATTGCAGGCGCGGCCTTTTCAGTCACTCGCGCATCTCAAACACGCGATGACGCTGGTGCTGAGCAATGCTGGCAAGCCAGCGCAAATCGATTTGATACGGGCGCACCCTGAGCTGGCGGGCAAGGCGATGGTCAGCCAAAGCCTGACAGAGGAATCACGCTTCGAACAAAACAAAGCGGGTTTGACGCAGTGCACACCCGACGAGTTTGCGGCTATCAAAGCACTCAATGGCGGGTACAACGCCAAGTTTGGTTTTCCGTTCATTTTGGCAGTGCGTGGCCCGCGCGGCACAGGCCTGAGCAAACAACAGATCATCAGTACCTTTGAGCGCCGCCTGAACAACCACCCGGATTTTGAACTGGCCGAATGCCTGCGCAACATCCACCGCGTGGTGGAGCTGCGCATCAACGACAAGTTTGGCGCAGAGCCAGCGCTTGGCAATGATGTGTGGGACTGGTGCGAAGCACTTGCCCAGCACAGCGATGGCGGCTACAAAGAAAAGGGCCAGTTGACGGTCACTTACCTGACCGACGCGCACCGCGCATGTGCAGAATTTTTTACAAGCACGATGCGCACTTGCGGCTTTGATGACATCCGCATCGATGCAGTAGGCAACGTGGTGGGCATTTATAAAAGCCACACGCCTGGGGCTAAAACCCTGCTGATAGGCTCCCACTACGACACGGTGCGCAACGGCGGCAAGCATGATGGGCGCTTGGGTATTTTCACGCCAATGGCGTGCGTGCGCGAGCTACACCGCGCAGGCAAACGCATGCCGTACCACATCGAAGTGGTGGGGTTTTCTGAAGAAGAAGGGCAGCGTTACAAGGCAACGTTTTTAGGCTCAGGTGCACTGACCAACAATTTCAACCCCGACTGGCTGGTACAAAAAGACGTTGATGGCATCACGTTGCAAGACGCGATGGCGCACGCAGGGCTTGATACTTCCGCTATCAAAAGCATTGCGCGTGATGCGTCAGCGTATCTTGGCTTTGTTGAAGTACACATTGAGCAAGGGCCGGTACTTAACGCCCGCAACATGCCGCTCGGAATCGTCACCGGCATTAATGGCTCGCAGCGCTACATGGTGACAATTACCGGCATGGCCAGCCACGCAGGAACCACTCCCATGGACACGCGCCGCGACGCAGCCTGCGCCGCGGCAGAGCTTGTTTTGTACGTTGAAAAGCGCGCAGCGCAAACGCCAGGAATGGTCGGCACGGTGGGCATGTTGCGCGTGCCGGATGGTTCTACCAATGTCGTGCCTGGGCGATGCGAATTTTCGCTGGATTTACGCTCGCCGGTAGACGCTGATCGCGATGCGCTGGCCAGCGACGTGCTGGCAGAACTTGCGGCCATTTGCAACCGGCGGGGCATAAGCGCTACGCACGAGCAAACCATGAGCGCTGCCGCCGCACCCAGCAACCCCGCCTGGCAAGCACGCTGGCAGCGAGCCGTTAAAGCCCAGGGCGTGGCCGCTTTTGAGCTGCCCAGTGGCGCTGGCCACGACGCCATGCAACTGCACCGCATCATGCCGCAGGCCATGCTATTTGTGCGCGGCGAAAATTCAGGCATCAGCCACAACCCGCTTGAGAGCACCACCAGCAATGACATGCAGCTTGGCATTGATGCCTTCATGCACCTTTTAATGCAACTCGAAACTGAGCACAAGCCTTCATGACCAACTACGACAAATTGGACCAATGGGTAGACGCGCACTTTGATGAAGAAGTGGTTTTTTTGCAGCAACTGATTCGCGTACCAACAGACACCCCGCCCGGCAACAACGCACCACACGCCGACCGCACTGCCGAGCTGCTGCATGCCATGGGCCTTGAGGCCGAAAAGCACCCAGTACCGCAAGCCGAAGTGAAGGCTGCGGGGCTTGAATCCATTACTAATTTGATCGTTCGCAGGAAGTATGGAGACAAAAGCGCAGAAGGCAAAACCATACTGCTTAATGCCCACGGCGACGTGGTGCCGCCCGGTGAAGGCTGGACCAAAAACCCCTACGGTGGCGAAATTGAAAACGGTCACATCTATGGACGCGCATCTGCTGTCAGCAAATGCGACTTCGCAACATTTGCATTTGCCGTTCGGGCGTTGGAAGCGGTGGCAAAGCCTGCAAAAGGTAGCGTCGAATTGCTGTTCACTTATGACGAAGAGTTCGGCGGCGAAGTCGGCCCGGCGTGGCTGCTCAAACACCACATCATCAAACCCGATTTGATGATTGCAGCAGGCTTTAGTTACCAGGTCATCACGGCGCACAACGGATGCCTGCAAATGGAAGTGACAGTACACGGAAAGATGGCACACGCTGCCATTCCCGATTCAGGCATTGACGCGCTGCAGGCCGCCAACCACATATTGACCTCGCTGTACGCGCAAAACTCGTTGTACAAACAAGTTATGTCAAAAGTCGAAGGCATCACGCACCCGTACCTGAACGTCGGGCTGATTTCAGGCGGCACCAACACCAACGTGGTTCCCGGCCGCGTCACCTTCAAGCTTGACCGCCGCATGATCCCGGAAGAAAGCCCGGCTGAAGTTGAGGCCGCGCTGCGCACAATCATCGATGAAGCAGCCGCACAAAGCCCGGGCGTGACGGTAGATGTCAAACGGATTTTGCTGGCAAGAGCCATGCAGCCACTGGCGGGCAACCAACCGCTGGTGGATAGCATTCAAAAGCACGGCCTGGCGGTGTTTGGCGAGCCAATTTCGGCGCTGGGCACGCCGCTGTACACCGATGTCAGGCTGTTTTGCGAAGCGGACATACCCGGCGTAATTTATGGCGCAGGGCCGCGTACCGTTCTGGAGTCTCATGCCAAGCGCGCAGACGAACGTTTGGCACTTGGCGACCTGCGCAAGGCCACCAAGGTGATTGCGCGCGCGCTGAGCGATTTGCTGGCCTGAATACGCCGCCCCGGCGCACCTGATGTTGGCGTGACCGGGTTTTCACTTGGCCTGTTTAGAGGTTTCTACTGTTGCGCCGCACCATAGCAGCGTGAAAATAGACTTTTAGACGGTAATTGCCATCCAGCAGCGTTGATTGCAGGCATTGAAGTTGCTTGCAATAGCGGTCTGTCATCTTCCAACGTATTTTTTTTCAGGAACCTTCCCATGACCAAACGCGCCTTCTTTCAAACTGCCGCTGCGCTGGCACTCGCCGCCGTCTTCTGCACGGCACAGGCGCAAACCACGCCGATCAAATTCCAGCTGGACTGGCGCTTCGAAGGCCCGGCAGCCCTGTTTTTGACGCCGGTGGCCAAAGGCTACTTCAAGGATGCCAAACTCGACGTGACAGTTGACGCGGGCAACGGCTCCGGCGGCGCAGTCACTCGCGTGGCATCAGGCACCTATGACATGGGCTTTGCCGACCTGGCCGCGCTGATGGAGTTTCACGCCAACAACCCGGACGCGCCAAACAAACCGGTTGCCGTCATGGTGGTCTACAACAACACGCCAGCCTCGGTCATGGCGCTGAAAAAATCCGGCATCAAAACCATCGCTGATTTGAATGGCAAAAAACTTGGCGCGCCCGTGTTTGACGCTGGGCGCCGTGCGTTCCCGATCTTTTCCAAAGCCAATGGCGTAACAGGCGTGCAATGGACCGCCATGGACCCACCGCTGCGCGAAACCATGCTGGCGCGCGGTGATGTAGACGCTATCACCGGTTTTACCTTCACGTCGCTGCTCAACCTGGAAGCACGGGGCGTGAAGGCTGAAGACGTGGTCGTGTTTCCGTACGCTGACAACGGCGTGAAGCTGTATGGCAACGTCATCATTGCCACGCCCAAGCTGATCAAGGAAAACCCGGCGGCTGTCAAAGCATTTTTGCAGGCCTTTACCAAGGGCGCAAAAGATGTCATGGCCAACCCGGCAGCAGCGATTAACGACGTGAAAGCACGTGACGGCATCATCAACGTGGCGCTGGAAACCCGCCGCCTGCAGCTTGCCATCGACACGGTCATCAACAGCCCCGACGCACGCGCCGAAGGTTTCGGCCAGCTCAAAGGCCCGCGGCTGACGCTGATGGCTTCGCAAGTGTCTGATGCGTTTGCAACCAAGAGCCGCGTCAACCCGGACGCGGTGTGGAACGGCTCTTTCTTGCCCACGGTGGCCGAACTGAACGTGTTGCCGAAAAAGTAACCCAACATCCAGTCGGCTATCTGCTATACATTTAATAGCTGCTTACGCACGTATTACCTGGGCTAGAGCTCCATTTCATTCATATTCATGCCTTTAAGCCCGCCTGCAGCTTCTTTTGTCGACTTCAAGGACGTCTGGCTCGCCTACAACGAAGAATTTCTGGCGCAGCAGCGTTTCGCAGTCGAGGCGATCGACCTGCAGGTGGCGCAGGGCGAATTCATCGCCATCGTCGGGCCGTCGGGCTGCGGCAAATCGACTTTCATGAAATTGGCCACCGGGCTGAAGCTGCCGTCACGCGGGAAAATCATGATCGACGGCGCCCCCGTCACCGGGCCGCTGAAGGTGTCGGGCATGGCGTTTCAGGCGCCGTCCCTGCTGCCGTGGCGCACGACGATTGACAACGTGCTGCTGCCGCTCGAAATTGTCGAGCCCTACCGCAGCAACTTCAAGTCAAAACGCAAGGAATATGAAGAGCGCGCGCGGCAGCTGCTGGCGAAAGTCGGCCTGGCGGGTTACGAAGACCAGTTTCCGTGGCAACTGTCGGGCGGCATGCAGCAGCGCGCCAGCATTTGCCGTGCGCTGATTCACGAACCGAAGATGCTGCTGCTCGACGAGCCCTTCGGCGCGCTCGACGCCTTCACGCGCGAAGAGTTGTGGTGCATCCTGCGTGATCTCTGGACCGAGCAGCGCTTCAACGTCATCCTGGTCACACACGATTTGCGTGAATCGGTTTTTCTGGCCGACACGGTGTACGTGATGAGCAAAAGCCCGGGCCGCTTCGTCGTCAAGCGCGACATCGATCTACCGCGCCCGCGTGATCTGGAACTGACGTACACCAAGGAATTCATCGACATCGTGCACGAACTGCGAGGCCATATCGGCGCCATCCGCAATGCCGGAGCGAAGGCCACCGCATGAGTAAAAAGCAACTGGAGCGCTGGGCGCCGTGGGTGCTGCTGGTGGCGGTGATTGCGCTGTGGCAATTGATCTGCAGCGCCTTCAGCGTGTCGGAATTCATCTTCCCCAGCCCCTGGCGCATCGCGCAGCAAACCTGGGAATTCAAGGGCCCGATTGCCGGCCATGCCTGGCGCACCTTCTGGGTCACGAT
>JANNCT010000004.1:0-52077 GCA_031386895.1 Polaromonas sp. | reverse complement strand
CCAGTGCTTGCGCCGCTAGTGCGTGTCCACTGGTGACCAGTGCGCTCAAGGCGTTGAACCTGTCGGTCATGTTGCCTGCGCTGTTGAAGCGCTGCAAGGTTTTGATTGGCCACTCGTCTTGGCCTGTAGCAACGGCAGCGATGCACAGATACGTCAGCGCCATACCAGCCAGCGCGCGACGGCCTGACGATGCAGCGTCTGGCGTGTAGTTACCTGTATCTTGATTGGCCTCATAAACTGCCGCCCAGTCGGCTTGCAGGCTGGTGGCCAGTTGCTTGCGCATGGCTTCCCGCACGGCATGAATCTGCTGCGGGTCCACCACATCCAATTGCTCGGCCAGGTAGGTTTCAGACGGCAATGTCAGCACCAGCTCTTTAAAGGCGGCGTCCAGCGTGGGGTGATGCAAAACTTGCCGCATGGAAGCCAAATAGGCCTCATTTAACTGGTCATTTGATGCTGTAGCGCCCAGAATACGGGCGCTATCAGCTCCTGAATTAATAGCATTTAAGGCTGATTTTACGGCCAGACGCTGGCCGGCTTCCCAGCGGTTGAATGCGTCGGTGTCATGGCCCAACAGGTGCAGCAGCTGCGCGCCCGTGTAGTCAAACTCCAGCACCACCGGCGCTGTAAAACCACGCAAGATGGACGGCACCGGCTCCTCAGTAATGCCGGTAAAAACGAAGTCTTGAATAGCTTGCGTCAGCACCACCGTGCGGCTGCTGACCGCGTCTGCGCTGTCGCCAGCCAACTGCAAAGGCAAGTCGTCGCCATTTGCGCCGAGCAAGCCCAGTGCCACCGGAATAACAAAGGGTTCTTTGCTGGCTTGGCCGGTGGTGGGCGAGCAGCTTTGGCTTAAGGTCAGCGTGTAGGTGGCTTCACTTGCGTTGTACACGCCCTTGGCGCTAACGCGCGGCGTGCCAGCCTGGCTGTACCAGCGCTTGAATTGCGGCAGCAAACGCGCCAGGTTTGACTCAGGGTTGGCGTCCGCTATGGCTTGTGCAAAGTCGTCGCAGGTCACGGCCTGGCCGTCGTGCCGTTCAAAGTACAACGTCATGCCCTTGGCAAAACCTGCGCGGCCTACGGTGTCGTTTGCGTTGGCAACGAGGGTTTGCATCATGCGAACGACTTCGGCACCTTTTTCGTAAATCGTTACGGTGTAAAAGTTGCTGATTTCAACGTAGCTGTCAGGCCGCACCGGGTGCGACATGGGGCCGGCGTCTTCGGGGAACTGGGCGGTGCGCAGTACGCGCACGTCTTCAATGCGTTTGACGGCGCGGGCTGAGGCTTCACCGCACAGGTCCTGGCTGAATTCCTGGTCACGGAAAACCGTCAAGCCTTCTTTGAGCGACAACTGAAACCAGTCGCGGCAGGTGACGCGGTTGCCCGTCCAGTTGTGAAAATACTCGTGGCCGACCACACTTTCAATGTTGCCAAAATCAACATCCGTTGCGGTGGCCTGGTTGGCCAGCACGTATTTGGTATTGAAAATGTTCAGGCCTTTGTTTTCCATCGCGCCCATGTTGAAGTCGCTGGTTGCCACAATCATGAAGCGGTCTAAGTCCAGCGGCAGGCCAAAGCGCGCTTCGTCCCATGCCACTGAGTGGATCAGTGAATTCATGGCGTGTTCGGTTTTGTCCAAATCACCGGGGCGCACA
Organism: Polaromonas sp.; assembly: GCA_031386895.1. Classification (GTDB taxonomy): domain Bacteria; phylum Pseudomonadota; class Gammaproteobacteria; order Burkholderiales; family Burkholderiaceae_C; genus Polaromonas. The sequence goes on along the minus strand of JANNCT010000004.1, from coordinate 50,422 downwards.
TACACCTGCAGGGTGTGCGACTTGCCCGCACGCGAGGTGATGCGCTGCTCTCTGCAAACCAGCTGGCCTGCCACCAGCGCAAACAGGTATGCGGGCTTTTTGTGCGGGTCAACCCATTTGGCAAAGTGGCGGCCATCTTCAAGCGTGCCTTCTTCAACCAGGTTGCCGTTAGACAGCAGCACCGGGAATTTAGCTTTGTCAGCCCGTAACGTCACGGCGAAAAGCGCCATCACATCTGGGCGGTCTAAAAAGTACGTAATGCGACGAAAGCCTTCAGCCTCGCATTGGGTAAAAAACGAGTCGTTACTGACGTATAAGCCCATCAGCTTGGTGTTTTTGGACGGGTTGGTGGTGGTGAAAATTTCCAGCTCGAAAGCGTCAGGCAGATTGTCCAAAACCAGCTGGTTGCCATCCATCTTGAAAGACGTGCCCTGGCCATTGACCAGCACACGCGACAAGTTCAGCTCTTCACCATCGAGGCGCAGCGGCTGGACAGGCACGTCTGCATTGCGGCGCAGCGTCATTTTGTTCAACACCCGGGTTTTGACTGGGTCCAGGTCAAAACACAGGTCAACCGTGTCTATCCAGTAGGCTGGGGCTGTGTAGTCAGCGCGGTTGATGGCCACGGACGGGCCTTGCCCGGCTCCGTTGGCGTCTAGCTTATGCAGCATGGTTGGTTCCTGAAAGTTGCATCATGGGTATAAAAATGGATGGCGTGGTGTTGCGGAGTATCAAACGCCCTGTTTGAGTGAAGCCTCAATAAACTGGTCCAAATCCCCGTCCAGCACCTTTTGAGTGGCAGACGTTTCGTAATTGGTGCGCAGGTCTTTGATGCGGCTGTTGTCCAGCACGTAGCTGCGAATCTGGTGGCCCCAGCCGACGTCGGTTTTGGTGTCTTCCAGCTTTTGCTGCGCTTCCTGCTGCTTGCGCAGTTCAAAGTCGTACAGACGTGAGCGCAAGCGCTTCCAGGCCACGTCGCGGTTGCCGTGCTGGCTGCGGCCGTCCTGGCACTGCACCACGATGCCGGTGGGCAGGTGGGTCAGGCGTACAGCTGAATCGGTTTTGTTGATGTGCTGCCCGCCCGCGCCACTGGCGCGAAAGGTGTCAACCCGCACGTCTGAGGGGTTGATGTCGATTTCAATAGAGTCATCAATCTCAGGGTAGACAAAAATCGAGGCGAAAGAGGTGTGCCGGCCGCCTGACGAGTCAAATGGCGACTTGCGCACTAGGCGGTGTACGCCGGTTTCGGTGCGCAGCAGGCCGAAAGCGTATTCGCCTTCGATCTTGATGGTCGCGCCCTTGATGCCTGCGGTGTCGCCTGCGGTTTCGTCTTCGATCGTGGTTTTAAAGCCCTTGCGCTCGGCATATTTGAGGTACTGGCGCAGCAGCATGCTGGCCCAGTCGCAGGCCTCAGTGCCGCCTGCGCCTGATTGCACGTCCAAAAAGCAGTTCAGCGGGTCAGCCGGGTTGTTGAACATCCGGCGAAATTCCATCTTTTCAACTTCAACGGCAACTTGGGCGGCCTCAGTTTCAATCGACTGCATGCCCTGCTCGTCGCCCTCGGCTTTGGACATATCGAACAACTCGATGTTGTCTGACAGTTCGGAGCTCAAACGGTCAATGACGTGCACCACATCTTCGAGTGATTTCTTTTCTTTGCCCAGCTCTTGCGCCCGCTTGGGGACATCCCAAACCTTCGGGTCATCCAGCGCGGCATTGACTTCGTTTAATTTGCGTTCTTTAGCAGGGTAGTCAAAGATACCCCCTGAGCTCGTTTACACGCGTGCTCAGATCAGCCAGTTGGTTGCCAATGGCGTTGATGTGTTCTGCTTCCATGAGATAAATCCTTAAGTAACGCGGTGATGTCGCGAGAGTGCGTAACCCCGGATTTTCTCATGGTCTGCCGGTGGCAGCCGCAAATGCTTAGCGTTTTGCGTAAGCAGTCATAACCTTCCATTTGCCGTCGGTAATTTGTGACAGGCGGGACAAGTCATTGCCCAAGCGCTTGGTGGCGCTAAAAGTCATCGCCGGGCTGCCGAACATGTCCGGCTCTACGGTCATGGTGTCCATCGCCTTGATGAACGTATCGGTTGAAAGGTTGGGTCCTGCCTTTTGTGCAGCCTTTGCAAACGTGTCGATCAATGAGTAGCCGTAGACTGAAAACACGGTTGGGTCCTCATTGAACTTGGTTTTGTACTTGTTCGCCCAAAAGCGAATCGGCTGTGATGCCTCGTCCAGGTAGGGGTGCTGCACGGTGTGCGCAGCATACAAGCCGTTCATGGCCGCGCCGCCAAGTTTGTGAATCAGGTCTGTGTACGAAGCGCTAGAGCCGATAAACGTCGGGTTAAAGCCGGTTTTGCGGCTTTCGCCAATCGTGCCGATCGTTTCGCGAATGATCGTACCCAGCACCACCAAATCGCAACCAGACGCTTTCATTTTGGCAACCTGGCTCGAAAAGTCAGTAGCTCCGCGCTTGAAGCTGGTTTTTTCAACCAGCGTCATGCCAGCGGTTTTCAAGCCTGCTTCTGCGCCGCGCAGCACTTCCAGGCCGAAATCATCGTCCTGGTAAATGGTGCAAACCTTTTTGGCGTTTTTTTCTTTAATCAAGCCCGGAAGCAATTCACGCATCTGGTCGAAGTAGGTGGCCGCGAAGGAATACTTCAACCGGTCAAGTGGCTCATACATCTCACGGGCAGCAGTGATCGGAAAAAAGTTGACCACATTTTTCTCAAACTGAACCGGCATGGATGCCAAATTTTGGGCGGTACCCAAATGGCCTGCCATGATGAAAATCTTGTCTTGATTCACCAGCTTTTGTGCTGCCAGCACGGCTTTTTTCGGATCGTATCCGTCGTCTTCAACCAGCAGCTTGAGCTTGCGCCCGTTGATGCCGCCCTGCTCGTTGACCTCATCCACGCGCAATTGCATGCCCAGGCGGGACTGCTTGCCAAAGCCTGCCAAGGGGCCAGACTGGTCAAGAATGGTGCCAATAATGATTTCCGTTTTACTGACGCCCTGACTTTGCGCGGCAGCTTGCGCTGAAAAAACGGCTATGGCGCTGACCACCAAAGCAGTGGTGAGAGTGGTGAATTTCATGGTGCGTCTCCTTTTTAAAATACAAGCGAAAAATTAACAAAAAACCAACGCGTATAAACCGATACGCCAAAACTAACGGTACATGGAATCAATCTGTGCGACGTACTTGGTTTGCACCAACTTGCGTTTGAGCTTCATCGTCGGCGTAAGTTCTTCGTCTTCGGCTGAAAGTTGCACATCCAGCAGCCAGAACTTTTTGATTTGCTCAACACGGGCAAACTTTTTATTCACGCGGTCAACGTCGTCTTGAATCAATGCCTGCACAGGCGCGCTGTGGGTCAGGCTGGTGTAGTTGCTAAACGGCACATCGTTGTCCTGCGCAAACTTTTCAATATTTTCCTGGTCAATCATGATGATGCACGTCAGGTAGGGCTTTTTGTCGCCAATGACGACTGCGTCGGTGATGTACGGTGAAAACTTCAGCTCATTTTCAAGCTCGCTCGGCGTGATGTTTTTGCCGCCCGCTGTGATGATGATGTCCTTCATGCGATCGGTGATTTTCAAATACCCGTCGACGTCCATCGTGCCGACATCGCCTGTGTGCAGCCAGCCATCAGCGTCAATGGCCTCCGCAGTCTTTTCGGGCAAATTCAGGTAGCCCATAAACACATTGCTTCCGCGCACCAAAATCTCACCGTTGTCCGGGTCAATTCGCATCTCGCAGCCATACGAGGCTTTGCCAATAGTGCCGGGCTTCATGCGGTCAAGGGGCTGCGCTGAGCCGAGTGCGGTGGACTCGGTCATGCCAAAGCCTTCAAGCATGGGCAGCCCAAGCGCCAGATACCAGCGAATCAAATCTGGCGCGATAGGCGCAGCACCGGTCAGCAAATATCGCACCCTGTGTATGCCGATCATTTTGCGAACGTTGTCAAGTACCAAAACACGGGCAATTGCAAACTTGATTTTGAGCCACAGCGTTTCGCTTTGCTGGGCCAGCACGCGATCAGCTATTTCTTGCCCAACGCCAATGCTCCACCCGTACACCATTTGCTGCAACTTGCCGGAGTCTTTCAGGGCAATCACTACGCCTGAATAAAACTTTTCCCATACCCGGGGCACAGCGAAAAATACAGTCGGCTGTATTTCACGGACATTTTCTGGAATGGTGTCAGGGTTCTCAACAAAATTCAGCACAGCGCCTGAGTAAATAGATGAATAAGCACCCAGCATGCGCTCTGCAATGTGGCACAGCGGCAAAAAGCACATGCGCTGATCGTCTTTGTTTAACGGGAATGGCACTGCAAGGTTTCGCAGTGATGTCACCAGCCCATGATGGCTGTGCATGGCGCCCTTCGGCTTGCCGGTAGTGCCTGAGGTGTAGACCAAAATCGCCAGGTCTTTTTCGCTTCTTGAGGCAACGCGCGCTTCCAGCAGGCCGGGTGCAAAGTTGCCTGGTACGCTGCCCAATTTGCGCAGCGCATCAAAACTCATCACCATTGGGTCAGAAAATCGCTGGAGGCCCGTCATGTCCATCACGACAACGTGCTTCAATTTGGGTAGATTGGCGCGAATTTCCAGCACTTTATCGAGCTGTTCTTCGTCTTCAACAAACAAGATTGACGTGCTGGAGTCTTCGCACAAATACGCTACTTGCGATGCTGCATCGGTCGGATAAATGCCGTTGGCCACACCGCCTGCTGACAAAATTGCCAGGTCGGCCAGCATCCACTCAACGCGGGTATTGGCAAGAATGGCTGCAGTGGCTCCTACTTGAAAACCAAGCGCCGTCAAGCCCAGCGCAAGCTCGCGCACTGCCTGGCCCGACTCGCGCCATGTCCAGCTGCGCCAAATGCCAAGTTCTTTTTGCCGCAGCCACACATCGTCCTGGCGCTTTGCAACACCGTTCCAGAACATCTGCGGAATGGTGTCGCCGGCCAGAAGAATGCGGGTGTCGGGTTCGACTGTGCGAGTGAGCGTCCAGAGGTTTTGCATACTGATATTGGCGGCTTATCGCCAGTTTTTCTTTTTCTTCCAGCGTCGCTCGCCGCGCACGCTGTCTTCTTTCAGGCCAAGGTAAAACTCTTTGATGTCGTCCTTTTCGCGGAGCTTGTCGCAGGTGTCTTCCATCACGATACGGCCGTTTTCCAGCACGTAGCCGTAGTCGGATGCGTTCAGCGCCATATTTGCGTTTTGCTCGACCAGCAAAATGGTGGTGCCGCGTTCGCGGTTGATGCGCACCACAATTTCGAAAATTTCTTTAGTTAGTTTGGGCGAAAGCCCCAAGCTGGGTTCGTCCAGCAAAATCAAATCGGGCCGGGCCATCAATGCTCTGGATATGGACAGCATTTGTTGCTGGCCGCCAGACAGCAAGCCAGCATCTTGCGCGCTTCGCTCTTTAAGTATTGGGAAGTAGGCAAACACGGTTTCCATGTCTTGCGCCACGCCGTCGCGGTCTTTCTGTGTGTAAGCACCCATCAGCAAGTTATCACGCACCGAAAGCAACGGGAAAACCTCTCGTCCTTCTGGTACGTGCGACAAACCGCTGCGCACAATGAGGCCCGGGTCGCAAGACGTGATGTCTTGGCCTTTGAAGGCAATGCTTCCCTTGCGCGGGTCAATAATGCCGCTGATGGTTTTTAAAATCGTGCTTTTACCTGCGCCGTTGCTACCCAGCACCGTGGCAATTTCGCCCTTGCGAACCTGAAGGCTCACACCCCGAATCGCCTTGATGGGGCCGTACGCGCTTTCTACGTTCAACAGCCTCAAAATTGGCTCATCGGCCTGGAGCGATGTGGAATTGGTGAGGGTCGTCATACGGCCACCCTGCGCAGGCTGCTAACGTCGTCGACTGAGCCCAAATAAGCCTCAACCACACCCGGATGGGTCTGCACTTCGCGCGGTGTCCCGACCGCTAAAACTTCCCCCTGGCTCATTGCCAACACGCGGTCAGATACTTTTGACACCAGCGTCATGTCGTGTTCGACCATCAGCACGGTGATGCCGAGTTCGCGCTGGATGTCTTGAATCCAGAATGCCATGTCTTCGGTTTCTTCGACGTTCAAACCAGACGAAGGCTCGTCCAGCAACAGCAGCTTCGGCTCGGCGCACAGCGCGCGCGCCAGCTCAACCACCTTGCGCACGCCGTAGGGCAGGCCTGCAACCATCGTGTCACGGTAGTGCTGCAGGTCCAGCAACTCAATGGTGCGCTCTACCTTCTCGCGGGCAGCCACTTCAGCCGCTCGCGCCGAAGGTGTAAAAAACATTTCTCGCCACAGGCCGCTCAGTGATTCGTTGGCGCGTTGCGTGTGTTGTCCCACCAGCAGGTTGTGCAGCACGCTGGCGTGCTCGAACAATTCAATGTTCTGGAACGTTCGTGCAATACCCAGCTTTGCAATCGCGTGTGCAGGTTGCTTGAGCAGGTCATGGCTTTCAAAAAACAGGCTGCCAGAGGTCGGGGTGTAAATGCGGCTGATCAAATTGAAAACAGTGGTTTTGCCAGCACCGTTCGGCCCGATCAGTGTAAAAACTTCACCCTGCTTGACGTCAAAACTCACCTTGTTGACGGCCAGCACGCCGCCGAAGCGGATGCTCAGGTCTTTTACTTGCAACATGTTTGGCGTGGTCGTGTTCGTCATTTCAGGCGGTCCGACTTCTGGAAGGTTTTTTGCCGCTTGAACATGCCTTTGCGGTAAAACGGAAACAGCTGAATGTAGGCTCGCACTTTAAGCCAGCGCCCGTACAAGCCGTAGGGCTCAAACAGTACAAATGCGACCAACACCGCGCCGTAAACCACTGCTTGCAAACCTGGCGCCTGCCCGATGGCGTCTGGCAGGTAGCCTTTTAGCAGCGAGATAATTTGCGGCATCAAGATCAAAAACATGGCACCTAAAAACGCCCCATGCACCGACCCCAGTCCACCGATCACGATCATCAGCAGCAGATCAATCGATTGCAAAATGTTGAACTGGTCTGGCGATATAAAGCGCAGTTTGTGCGCGTACAACGCTCCACCGATTCCTGCGAGTGCCGCTGACAACGCAAACGACATCGTTTTGTACCTCGCCAGATTGATTCCCATGCTTTGCGCAGAAATTTCTGAATCTCTTATCGCCACAAACGCACGCCCGGTGGGCGACCGCAAAATATTCAGTACCGCCAGCGTGCAAAGGATGGTGATGATCAGGCAGACGAAGTAAAAACTGTCGCCGGTGTCGGCTTTGAACCAATAGAAGTCCGGTGCTTTCAGGTTTTTACCCGCATTGCCCCCAGTCACGCTTTCCCACCGGGCAAAGACTTCTTCAACAATAAAGCCAAAAGACAGCGTGGCCATGCCGAGGTAAATACCCTTCACCCGCAGTGCTGGCAAGCCGACCACCACCCCCACCACGGCCGACAACGCGGCTGCAAAAGCCAGTGCAACAGGAAACGGCACGCCATACCCGGTAAGCACCGCCTGCGTGTACGCGCCCACACCCAAAAACGCAGCGTGGCCAAGTGAAAAAAGTCCGGTAAAACCAGCCAGCAACATCAGGCCCAAACCCACAATCGCGTAAATCAAAACAAAGGTGAGTTGCGCCAACCAATACTCAGGCACCAACCACGGCGCAGCGAGCAAAGCAGCTATCAGCAGGCCATACCAAAACACATGCCCGCTGTGCTTGGCCAGGTCGATGTCTTGCGTGTAATTGGTTTTGAAAATGAAGCGCATGGTGGGTAAGAGTAGGGCAGGGCGCTTAAACTTTTTTGCGCAATTGGCCGCCAAACAAACCATTGGGCTTGACCATCAGCATGATCAGCACCACGATGTACGCCGCAATATCTTTGAAGCCGTCAGGCAGGTAAAAGCCAGACAGCGACTCCACAATGCCAATCACCAGCCCGCCCACAATCGCACCTGGCAAACTACCAAAACCGCCCACCACTGCTGCTGGAAAAGCCTTCAGCCCGATGAAGCCCATATTGGCGTGCACGAAAGTGATTGGAGCCAGCAGCAAGCCGGCAACCGCTGCTACTGCAGCGGCCAAACCCCAAACCAGGCCATTGATGCGCTGCACAGGTATACCCATGTAGTAGGCGGCTAGCTGGTTTTGCGATGCCGCCTGCATGGCCACGCCCAGCTTGCTGTACTTGAACAGCGCAAACAATGCGGCACATAAAACCACGGTAACGGCAATGACCACCAATTGCTCAGCGCTCAGAATCAAGCCACCCAGGCGCAGCACCTGGTCTTTGTACGGCACTGCCAAGGTGTGGGTTTCAGTGCCTATGTTGGGGATCATGGTGATCAGGCCGCGCAGCACATAGCCAATGCCAATGGTCAGCATGACGATTGAAAATGCGGGTTGACCCAAAATGGGACGAATCACGGCCCGTTCCATCAGCACACCAAATGCGGCCATTGCACCGATGCTGGCCACCACGGCTACCCAAAACGGTTGGCCCATAAAGCTCATGACACCAAGGCCGCAAAACGCGCCCAGCATCATCAACTCGCCTTGAGCAAAACTGACGGTTTCGGTGGCTTTGTAAATCAGCACGAAGCCGAGCGCTATAAGGCCGTAGATGCAGCCTTGTGCGATACCGCTGATGACCAATTGCAAAAATTGCACGCTAAAAATACCCGTTTTTCTGGCAAATAAATATGTCGGTGAAGTTTAGAAACACTTCTTGGCTTTCTCCACGGTGCAAACCCTCGCAGGCGCAGCAAATTCAGCAGGGCTGGTACCTTTTGAGCGTTGCGAGAACGTCGTCCGTCAGAGCAAAACCAGCGCCGTGCACCCTCGCCAACGCGTACGCTCTTGCGGCAAATGATTCGACACCCATTGAGTAAGCGAATTGCAACGCGCCTCCCGTCCAGGCCGGAAATCCGATGCCGAAAATTGAACCAATATTGGCATCGTGAACGCTGGTGAGTACGCCTTCGTGCAGACAGCGGGCAGTTTCAATCGCTTGCCGGTACAGCAAGCGGTCTTTCAGCTCTTGCATATCGAAAGTTGCATCTGGTTTTTCAAAAAGTGTTTTGAGTTCTGGCCACAGCGTTTTTTTGCCACCTGCCGGGTAGTCATAAAACCCGCCACCGCCAGTTTTTGCCATATTTGCCGCTGATGCACGGCCGCCACGCTGGTGCTGCTTGACCATGCGCTCGACCAGCAACTCCCCTGCAGATGGGTGATACGTTTTGCCCTCGGCCAAAAAGTCGGCGCGAGTCTGGTCCAGTACGTGCACAGACAGCGTCAGAGATGTTTCGTCCAGCACAGCCAGCGGCCCCACCGGCATGCCGGCCTGCATGGCAGCTTGTTCAATCACTGGTGCAGGGATTCCTTCACCCAGCATGGCCGCGCCTTCCATGACAAACGTGCCAAACGTACGGCTGGTGTAAAACCCACGTGAATCGTTGACCACAATCGGAATTTTCCCAAGCGCCTGCACATAGTCAAACGCGCGTGCAACAGTTTCATCATCGGTTTGCCTGCCGCGAATAATCTCCACCAGCTGCATTTTGTCTACCGGGCTGAAAAAGTGAATGCCGATAAACTTTTCAGGACGAGCGCTGGCTTCAGCAAGGCCTGATATGGGCAGGGTAGATGTGTTGCTGGCAAAAAAGCCGCCAGTTGCCAGCTGGCCTTCGGCCTCGCGCGTTACTGCGGCTTTGAGCTCGCGCTGCTCGAATACGGCTTCAATGATCAAGTCGCAGCCGTCTAGACCACTGACTGCGCTGGTTGCGGTGATGCTCGCAAGCAAGGCCTGCTCCGCTTCCAGGGTCATGCGACCTTTGCTGACGCGCGCTTGTGTGAGTCTGGCGCTGCAGGCTTTACCCGCGTCAGCTGCTTCTTGGGTGATGTCCTTTAAAACAGTGGCGATTCCGCGAGCTGCCTGCGCGTAGGCAATGCCCGCGCCCATCATGCCTGCGCCCAAAATCCCTACTTTTTCAGGTCTGAATTTGGGCACACCAGCCGGCCGACTTGCCCCGCTTTTGACGGCATTCATGTTGAAGAAAAACGTGTTGATCATGTTCTTGGCCACTGGCCCAACCATCACCTTGGCAAGGTAACGGCTTTCAATGCGCAGCGCCGTGTCGAAGTCAACCTGCGCGCCTTCGACCATGGCGCACAGCGCAGCTTCTGGGGCAGGGTACAGGCCACGTGTTTTTTGTTTGAGTATTGCGGGCGCCACGCTCAGCGCTGCCGCGATTTTTGGATAGCTCGGCGTGCCGCCCGGCATTTTGTAGTCTTTGGCATCCCAAGGCTGAATTGATTGCGGGTGCGCCTCAATGAACTCCAGCGCGCGCTCCCGCAGTTGCCCGGAGTCGGCGACCAACTCGTGCACCAGGCCAAGGGCCATCGCCTCGGATGGGTTAAACAACCTGCCTTCCAGTATGTACGGCTGCGCGCCCAGCAAACCCAGCAGTCGCGTCATTTTGGTGATGCCGCTCGCGCCCGGAATCAGCCCCAGCGTGACCTCTGGCAGGCCAAACTGGATTTTTGGGTTGTTCACTGCAATGCGGTAGTGGCCCACCAACGCAAGCTCCCAGCCGCCGCCAAGTGCTGCACCGTTCAGGCAGCTCACCACGGGCACGCCAAGCGTTTCAAGCGCTCTGAAGTTCTTTTTCAACAGCTCTATTTCCTGGTACACCAACGCGACCTGGTCAGAGTTCAACGCCAGCGTTGCCTTCAGGTCGGCACCCGCAAAAAAGGTGGTTTTGTTTGACGCAAGGACGATTCCTTTGACCAACGGCTTGTCTTGCAACACCTGCGCAACGGCCAGCGTTAAATCCTGCTGCCACTGCGCGCACATGGTGTTGACAGCAGAGTTGGGTTCGTCAAAGGTCAGCGTTGCAATGCCAGCGCTCAGCTCGTACTGAATGGTTTTCAAAACGTTGCCTCCACGATGGTGGCGATGCCCATGCCGCCGCCCACACACAAGGTGGCAAGCCCGTAGCGCAGCTTGCGGCGGTGCAGCTCGTCAATAAGCGTTCCTAAAATCATCGCGCCAGTGGCACCCAACGGGTGGCCCATGGCAATTGCGCCGCCATTAACGTTGACTTTTTCATGGAGCACATGCAGTTCTTTCATGAAGCGCATGGGCACTGCAGCAAATGCTTCGTTAACTTCAAACAAATCAATCTGGTCAACTGTCAAGCCAGCCTTGGCCAGTGCTTTCAGAGATGCGGGAACCGGCCCAGTGAGCATGATGGTCGGGTCAGCGCCGCTAACGGCCACCGCCACAATGCGCGCCCTGGGCGTTAATCTGTGCAGCTTGCCGGCGGCTTCTGAGCCCACCAGAACGGCTGCCGCACCATCAACAATGCCCGACGAATTGCCAGCGTGGTGCACGTGGTGAATGCGCTCTACTTGTGGGTATCTGGCAAGCGCCACCGCGTCGAAACCCATTGCCTCGAGCTGCTCGAACGACGGCTTGAGGGCGCCCAGCCCTTCAAGCGTGGTGTGGGGTTTGATGAATTCGTCAGCATCCAAAATGGTTTGGCCCAAGAAGTCTTTTACAGCCACCACCGAGCCTGCAAAGTAACCGCTGGCGCGCGCATGCGCCGCGCGGCGTTGTGACTCCAGCGCAAACGCATCAACGTCAGCCCGCGTGTAGCCATCAATGGTGGCGATCAAATCGGCGCCTATGCCTTGCGGCACAAAGTTGGTGGCGCTGTTGGTCTCGGGGTCCTGCGCCCACGCACCGCCGTCTGAGCCAATCGGCACGCGGCTCATGCTTTCAACACCGCCCGCCACCACCAGGTCTTCCCAGCCAGAGCGTACCTTTTGCGCTGCAAGGTTTACCGCTTCAAGACCCGATGCGCAAAAACGATTGAGCTGTACGCCCGAGCAGCGGTAGTCCCAGCCCGCTTTGAGCGCTGCAACCTTTGCAATCACCGAGCCTTGCTCGCCAATCGGTGACACCACCCCCATGACCACGTCGTCGACCAGCGCGGTGTCAAACTGGTTGCGGCGTTGCAGTTCAGACAACACACCCGCCAGCAAGTTGACCGGCTTGACTTCATGCAGCGCACCGTCTTTTTTACCCTTGCCGCGCGGTGTGCGAATGGCGTCATACACAAACGCCTGGGGATTCGATGCTGTCATGGTGTGCCTTGATAAAGCATACAAATTTAAGTCGTTGCAGTATATTTGCACACCATGATCAAACGCACCCTGTTTAGCCCTGACCACGTTGCTTTTGGCGACAGCTTCAAGCGATTTATTGACAAGGAAATCGCACCACACCACGCCGCCTGGGAAGAGCAAGGCTACGTGAACAAAGACGTGTGGCGCAGCGCAGGTGTCAATGGATTTTTGTGCATGTCGATGCCGGAAGCCTATGGCGGCGCGGGCGCTGACAAGCTCTACAGCGTGCTGCAAATGGAGGCTTTGGGCAGCGCGGGTTTTAGCGGTATTGGCTACGGTCTGCACACCGAAATCATTGCGCCGTATTTTTTGCACTACGGCACTGAGGCGCAAAAAGCGCATTACCTGCCCAAGATGGCAACCGGCGAAATGGTCGGCGCAATCGCGATGACCGAGCCCGGTGCGGGCAGTGACTTGCAAGGTTTGACCACCACCGCTATTGCCCAGCCCGACGGTAGCTATCTGCTCAACGGCAGCAAGACCTACATTACCAACGGCTGGCATTCAGACGTCGTGATTGTGGTCGCCAAAACCAACCCGGCGGCGGGTGGCAAGGGCACGAGCTTGTTGATAGTCGAACACGGCATGGACGGCTTTACCAAGGGCACACCCTTGAAAAAGCTGGGCTTGAAAGCGCAAGACACTTGTGAGCTGTTTTTTGACAATGTGTGTGTGCCGGCTGAGAATTTGCTGGGCGGTAAGGATTTTGAGAATCGCGGCTTCATCTGCCTGATGGAGCAATTGCCTTGGGAGCGCTTGCAAATTGCGATCACGGCAGTGTCTTCTGCGCAGGCGGCGATTGGCTGGACAATTGATTACGTCAAACAGCGGCAAGTATTCGGCAAATCTGTGGCCAGCTTTCAAAATACCCGTTTTACGCTAGCCGAATTGCAAACCGAAGTACAAGTGGCGCGCGTGTTTGTCGACAAGTGCATTGAGCTGGTGATGGCAGACCAGCTGGACACCGCCACCGCCAGCATGGCCAAGTACTGGACCACTGACCTGCAATGCAAGGTGATGGACGAATGCGTGCAACTGCATGGCGGCGCGGGCTACATGTGGGACTACCCGATTACCCGGGCCTACGCCGATGCGCGGGTGCAGCGGATTTATGGCGGCACGAACGAGATCATGAAGGAAGTGATCTCGCGGTCTATGGGTTTGGTCTGACCTGGGTCAAGTCATCTGCTATTAATTAAATAGCTGCTTGCGCCCGTATTTATTGCGCCAGGCACCTAAAATGCTTAAAAAACTAGAAATAAACCCTTTACTCGGTTAAAAACGCGGCCACCATAGCGGCCAGTTGTTCTGGCTGGTCATGGTGCAGCATGTGGCCGGCGTCCTCAATTCGCGCCACGCGCACGTCTGCAATATTTTTGAGCCGCTCGTGATAGTCGGCCAGCGTGTAACGGCCCTGGTTCCACTTCTCAAGTGAGTCGCCGCTGGCTTCAACCGCCAGCAGCGGCGCGCTGATGCGCTTGTACGTCTCAAGTGCTTCTTCAACTTTATAAATGTTGGCGCTGACTACCTTGTGGCCCGGCTCTCCCAGAATCAGCCACTTGCCGCTGGCGTTCTGGCGCGACCAGTGAGCTGCCAGCCAGTCAGCTTTGTCAGGTGTCAGCCTTGGATTGGTTTTCATCAACCGCTTGGCAACGCCTTCCAGGCTGTCGTAAGCCTTCAGGTCAAGCTCACCTTTGTGCACTGATTTCAGCTCGTCAATCCATTTGGCGTAGCGGCCAGGCGCTTGTTCGGGCTTGCTGGGGGCAAGCCCGAAGCCTTCCAGATTGACAAGTTTGTGAACCCGCTCAGGCCGCACGCCTGCGTAAATCATCGCTACATTGCCGCCCATGCTATGGCCAACCAGATCAATTTTTTGGCCTTGAACATAATGGTCCAGCAAAAAATCGAGATCGGCGAGGTAGTCGGCAAACCAATAATTGTCTACCGGCCCGCCCGTCGTCAACCCGAAGCCGCGCCAGTCCGGCGCAATGATGGTGCGGCCAGCAGCGAAAGTGTCTGGCAATGCATCGACCATGAACTGGTACGACGCGGCGACGTCCATCCAGCCATGCACCAGCACCAGTGGCGGCAGGTCGGTAACAGCGGGGCTATCGCTCCAAATCCAGACGTGGTAATTGAGGCCGCGCAATGCGACAAAATCGCTTCTTGATGGGCGTTTTTCTTTGTACATGCTGCAGATGATAGAGTCAATTTCGCCCAAACGCAGTCTGCGCGGTGACAGCGCTTGCCCACTACGATCCTGAGCCAATCAAAACTACGCTATAAATAAAGGAGCTGCTTGCGCCCGTATTTATTGCGCTATAGGCCTATTTGGCTGCAACCTGCTCCGCTACAAATATTTCAACCCGACGGTTGTTGCCACGACCCTGTTCGGTGTTGTTGTCTCCAACTGGCTCGCGTGCACCGCGTCCTTCGGTTGCAATACGCGTGCGTGCCACGCCTTTGCCCACCAGGTAGTCACGTGCGGCTTCAGCGCGGTCAACTGACAGCGGATTGTTGATGGCGTCTGACCCCGTGCTGTCGGTGTGCCCAACAATGGTGATGGTGGTGACTGCGTTCTGGTTTAGCGTGGTAGCAAACTGATTCAGAATGGGCCCAAAGTTTGACTTGATGGCCGAGCGGCCTGTGTCAAACGACACATCGCTTGGGATGTCCATTTTTAAACGGTTGTCTGAAGTTTGCGTGACTGCTACGCCCGTACCGGCAGTGGCTTTTTCCATGGCGGCTTTTTGGTCCTGCATCTTTTTGGACCAGATATAACCGCCGCCCGCGCCCACTGCGCCGCCCAACACAGCGCCAGTCACAGCGCCCTTAGAGCCGCCCACTGCCGCGCCCAGCACAGCGCCGCCCAGTGCGCCAATGCCTGCGCCTTTGGCAGTACCTTGCTGGGTTTGACTCATGTTGGCGCAGCCTGTGAGGACGGCAAGGCTCAGTGCCAAAGCGCTGAAAGAGAAAGTTTTAGCTGAATGCGATGTTGTGGTCATGTAAGACTCCTTGGTTTGGCAGTTAGGCTGCCGCTGTTTTAGTACAAACTGATCGTACCGGTGCACCGCTGTGTGCGCTGTAAGACAGACGCTTTAAATGTAATTAATTGAAGCGTCTGCACGGCTTGTACCCAGTTGGAGCCGAACCATCCTGCCTGGTCGAGGCAGGCTCACGCACTAAACTCACGGCAAGTCAGTCAATTAACCACCACTTTTGCGAATATGAAATCAGTCCAACTCGGCAGCAGCGATTTACACGTCACCCCTATTTGTCTGGGCACCATGACTTTTGGTGAGCAGGTCAACCAGGCTGATTCCCACGCTATTCTCGACCGCTCGATGGAGCGAGGCGTCAACTTTCTGGACGCGGCAGAAATGTACTCAGTGCCGCCCAAAGCGGAAACTTTTGGGCTGACTGAAACTATTTTGGGCCAATGGTTTGCCAAAACCCCGGGCGCCAGGCAAAAGCTGGTGCTGGCCACCAAAGTAGCAGGCCCCGCGCGCGGCATGAACTGGATTCGCGGCGGTAGCCCGGACGTCACTGCTGCAGACATCACCAAAGCCTGTGAAGACAGCCTGAAGCGGCTTCAAACGGACGTGATCGATTTGTACCAAATTCACTGGCCGTCCAGGCACGTGCCGGCATTTGGCATGGTGTACTTTGACCCCGACAAAGACAAAGAGGTGTCGTCCATCCACGTGCAACTGGAAGCGCTGGGCGCGCTGGTCAAGGCTGGCAAGGTGCGGGCGATTGGCTTGTCGAATGAATCGCCGTATGGCGTGCATGAGTTTTGCCGGCTGGCTGACCAGCATGGCTTTCCGCGTGTGGCAACAGTGCAAAACCCCTATTGCCTGATCAACCGCACCGTAGAAAACGGACTGGATGAAACCATGTACCGCCTGGGCGTTTCGTTGCTGGGCTACTCGCCCCTGGGCTTTGGCTTGCTGACGGGCAAGTACGATGAGAGCGGCCTGGAAAGCGTGGAAGCGCCCAAAGACGGACGACTGGCCAAGTTCGAGACCATGCGCAAGCAGCGCTGGGGTCGGCCTGAAGCATTGGTTGCCGCGCGGCGCTATAACGCTCTGGCCAAGGCCAACGGATTGAGCCCCACGCAAATGGCCCTGGCATTTTGTTACACGAAATGGCAGGTCGCCAGCACCATCATTGGCGTGACGTCTTTGGCGCAACTTGATGCGGACATCGACGCGCATGGCACAACTCTCAGCGCCGACACGTTGCTGGAAATCGACAAAATTCGCTGGGAACTGCGCGACCCTGCACAGTAAAGAGCTGGCCCGCCACCTGCTTTCCATGTCAAAAAAAAGCCATGTCAGCGAAACGCCGGCGACGCAGTTTTTGAAGGCCAATAACGTGGTTTTCACTGAGCGCGTCTATGGCTACCTTGAGCATGGTGGGGCGCAGCACAGTGCGCAAATGTTGGGCTTGGATGCGTTTACAGTGGTTAAAACACTGGTCATGCAAGACCAGGATGCCAAGCCGCTGTTGGTGCTGATGCATGGCAACCGAAAGGTGTCGACAAAAAACCTGGCACGACAAATTGGCGCCAAATGGGTTGAACCGTGCCAGCCTGAAGTGGCCAATCGGCACAGCGGGTATCTGGTCGGCGGAACTTCGCCATTTGCAACACGCCGGGCCATGCCGGTTTTTATGGAAGAAACCATTTTGGCGTTGCCTGAAATCGCGATTAACGGCGGGCGGCGTGGCTTCCTGGTGTGCATTGACCCGCAGGTGTGCGTTACCCTGCTGGGTGCAAAATCAGCGCAATGTGCGCTGCTGGACTAGCGGAAGAACTTTGCCAGCCCATCCCGCCGAATAAGAAAAGGATTTGTCTTGGAATACATCTATGCAATTGCGGCCACGGCACTGGCTTATTTGATGGGCTCACTTTCGTTTGCTGTCATCGTCAGCCGCCTGATGGGCCTGAAAGATCCGCGCACCTACGGCAGCAGCAACCCCGGCGCCACCAACGTTCTGCGCTCAGGCAACAAGGGCGCGGCTGTTACCACCTTGCTGCTGGATGGCTTGAAGGGCTGGCTGCCAGTGATGCTGGTGAAGTGGTTTGGCAAAGACTACGGCTTGGGCGATGGCACAGTTGCACTGGTGGGTTTTGCCGCATTTTTGGGGCATTTGTTCCCGGTGTTTTTTGGTTTTAAAGGTGGCAAGGGCGTGGCAACCGCCGCCGGTGTGTTGCTGGGTTTTGAATGGGTGCTGGGAGCAGCAACCTTGGCCACCTGGCTCATCGTGGCGTTTTTCTCGCGTTATTCGTCTCTGGCGGCCCTGGCCAGCGCTGCGTTTGCGCCGGTGTTTTACCTGTTGGGTGACCGGGTCACCTGGTATACCGAAAAGAGTATTTTGCTGGCTATTTTCATGATGGGCCTGCTGCTGGTGGTGCGACACAAAGACAACATCAACAAGCTGGTCAAGGGCACAGAGTCAAAGTTGGGGTCTGGAAAAAAGCAAAGCCCTTGAGCTTTGAGTGAATCACAGCTCAATAACGCTTTACCAGTGTCATCTGCTCGTTTTCACGCGTCATTTGAAAGCGCGTTAAAAAGCTGTTGCCCAGCAGCATGTAGGGCATGGCCTGCGGCGTGACCACTGCATCTACGTCAAACACCTCCACGTCGCCAATACGAACCGAGTTCAGCTTGATGCGGTAGCCCTGCGTATTGCCATTAGCAGTTGAAATTCCAATAACTTGGCCAGCTTTGTAATTGATGCCTGCACGCTCGGCGTCTTGCGCGCCCATGGCAACCGATGTGGCGCCCGTGTCCACCATAAACTGCACCGCTTTGCCATTGATTTGCCCGGCAGTAACGAAGTGGCCGCCACTGCCCGCGGTGAGTACGATGCGCGTACCGCGCGAAATCGTGCCGCCACCGCCCGTACTGACAGGCGCATCACCCACGCGAAGCGTGACGCGTTTTCCTGCTTGCTCAATCACGGCTTGATCGGGCGTGGTAGAGATCACTTTGACGCCCTGATGCGTCTCGCCTGCAGCCACGGTTTTGGGTGCGCCACCGTTGACGACCAGCAGCGCTTTGCTGCCCAGCATGCCCGCCAGCGCGACGGATTCCGCGTAGGCTGCGGGAGCAAGCGCGCAGAGCATCGCTAAACATAGTCTTTGCACGAAGCGGGCAGAATAATCGTTCACGTTCAATTTCCCGTTCAGTCTCTACAGTTAATCTCTAAAGTTATTAAAGCTCAAGGGGAAATCTGCGTTTTCGGCCTTTATCAGTGCCATCGCGGCCTGCAGGTCGTCCCGCTTGGTGCCGCTCACACGAACTTTTTCTTCCTGAATGGCGCCTTGCACCTTGATCTTGCTGCCTTTGAGAAGCACCTGAATCTTCTTGGCCAACTCGCTCTCAATTCCGTCGCGCACTTTGTTGATCTGCTTGAGCTTGTCGCCGCCGATTTTGGTGGACTTGCCGACATCCAGAAAGCGCGCATCAACCGCCGCTTTGGTCAGCTTGTTGCGCAAAATATCATTGATCTGGTCAAGCTGAAAGTCGCTGTCGCCAATCAAAATGATTTCTTTGTCTTTTAACTCGATCGATGCCGCTGTGCCTTTGAAATCAAAGCGCGTGGCGATTTCTTTGCCAGTGTTTTCTACGGCGTTTTTTACCTTTACCAGGTCGGCTTCAAGCACGGTGTCAAAAGAAGGCATGATTTTCAGCTTTTAAGGGGATATATTTTGCAGGAATTGCTTGATTAGCAATGAGACAATCGCATCATGTTAGTCGAGAAAAACGTACCACTCCAGTCTTTTAATACCTTCGGCATCATTGCCAAAGCGCTGTCGCTGGTGCGCATTCACGCCCAAGCCGATATTGACGCACTTCTTGCTGATGTGGCCTTGAAAAACGCGCAAAAGTTTGTGTTGGGCGGTGGCAGCAACATCGTCATTACCGGGGACGTCAAGCCGCTGGTGCTCAAAGTTGGAATTATGGGCAAACGACTGGTCGGTGAAACCGCTAAAGCCTGGCTTGTTGAGGCTGGCGCAGGCGAAAACTGGCACGATTTTGTGACCTGGACACTGCAAAACGGCTATCCGGGCCTCGAAAACCTGGCGCTCATTCCCGGCTGTGTGGGCGCATCGCCGGTGCAAAACATTGGTGCTTATGGTGTTGAGCTTCAAGACCGCTTTGAATCGCTTGACGCGGTTGACATGACCACTGGCCAGCGCTTTACGCTGAATGCCGCGCAGTGTGCATTTGGCTACCGCGACTCTGTGTTCAAGCATGTTTCAAACCAGGGTTTTGGCTTGGCCGATAAAGCACTGATCACTCACGTGCGATTTGCCCTCCCCAAAAACTGGAAGCCGGTGTTGGGTTATGCAGACATTGAAAAAAAGCGTCTGCAGGCCAACATTGACGAGCCCACCGCGCTACAAATTTATGAGTGGGTGTGCGAGATTCGGCGAGCCAAACTGCCCGACTGGACCGTGCTGGGCAACGCGGGCAGCTTTTTCAAGAACCCGACCGTGAGCGCTGAGCAGTGCACTGACATCATCGCGCGAGAGCCGAAAATTGTGCATTACGTGCTGGCCGATGGTTCCGTCAAACTGGCAGCCGGCTGGCTCATTGATGCGTGTGGCTGGAAGGGTAAATCAATTGGCAATGCGGGCGTATATGAGCGCCAGGCGCTGGTGCTGGTCAACCGTGGCGGCAAAGCCAACCCGGTGACGGGCGGGGAAGTCATGACGCTGGCCAAGTCTATTCAAACCAGCGTGTACGAGCGTTTCGGAATCCGCCTGGAACACGAGCCCGTGGTGGTGTGAGCCTCCCCAGCTGCCTGGCGCGCCGATAGTGTCCGGCTAACAGCGCAACGGCGCAACAGGCATGGGCCGGGCGCCGCAATGGACCTTGCGATGGGCCTTGTCTTACCCGCCCTGACGAACTGCGCTGGCCGGTTTCGTGTGCTTTGTACCAATACCCGCAACCTACAATCAAAACAATAGCTCAACGAAAAGTCAGGTGCTTTCCCATGCAGTTCACCGCATCCATTTTCAAGGCGTACGACATCCGTGGCGTCACCCCCATCACCATCAACGAAGACGTGGCATTTGCGCTGGGCAAGGCCTTTGGCGCAAGTGCCCTTGCCGAGGGGGAAAAAGCCGTAGCGGTAGGGCGTGACGGCAGGCTCAGCGGGCCTGGGCTTGCTGCGGCGCTGGTGCGCGGACTGGCTGCCAGCGGCGTGAATGTGATGGACGTTGGTATGGTGACCACGCCCATGTTGTACTTCGCGGCGAACACGCTGTGTACGTCGGGCATTCAGGTCACCGGCAGCCACAACCCGAAAGATTACAACGGCTTCAAAATGGTGCTGGCGGGGCGCGCGATTTACGGCGATGAGATTCAGGCGCTGCACCATGCGATGGTCAATGACAGTTTGGTTGCGCAGTTGACCGCCAGCGTATCTGCAGATAAAACAGTTGAGTCCGGCACCATCACAAACCACAACGTAGAGGCCGCGTACCTGGCGCGAATTGTGGACGACGTCAAGTTGGCTCGACCCATGAAAATCGCGATCGACTCGGGCAATGGCATTGCCGGTGCTTCAGCCCCTGCGATATTTCGTGCGCTGGGCTGCGAGGTTGTTGAGCTTTTCAGTGAGGTTGACGGCAACTTTCCCAACCACCATCCTGACCCGAGCAAGCCTGAGAATTTGCGCGACCTTATCGCGGCCCTGAGGAGCAGTGGCGCTGAATTGGGCCTGGCCTTTGATGGTGACGGCGACCGCCTGGGTATCGTTACAAAAGATGGCCAAAATATCTACCCCGACCGTCAGATGATGCTGTTTGCGCGTGATGTGCTCAGCCGGGTTCCGGGCGGTACTATTTTGTTTGACGTGAAATGCTCGCAACGTCTGGCGCCTGCCATCGCTGACGCAGGCGGCGTGCCGCTGATGTACAAAACAGGGCACTCGCTCATCAAAGCAAAGATGAAAGAAGTCAACGCACCGCTGGGTGGCGAGATGAGTGGCCATATCTTTTTCAAAGAGCGCTGGTACGGCTTTGACGACGGGACGTATGCTGGTGCGCGCTTGCTGGAAATCGTCAGCCGGTCTGCCGATGCAAGTGCGGTTTTGAACGCACTGCCCACCAGTTTCAGCACGCCTGAACTCAATGTGCTGTGCAACGAGGGCGAGCCGCACACCGTGGTTCAGGAGTTGCTGAAGGTGGTGAATTTTGCCGCGCCCGCTGTGGTCAGCAGTATCGATGGTGTGCGCGTTGACTGGCCAGACGGATTTGGTTTGATTCGCGCGTCTAACACTACGCCGGTGCTGGTGTTGCGCTTTGAAGGGCATACCGAAGCAGCGCTAAAACGAATCGAAGCCGACATGCTGGCGCTGTTAAGAAGCGTCAAGCCAGATGCGAGCGTTGCGGCTGCGGCGCATTAGCAATGGTGCGCACACGCTCGTCACTGTGTGTACTGCGCTGCACCTGCGGCCCAACACAGCCGGATCCGCGGCTCCTGCTGGTGAAGACGGAGCTTTTACACCAGCCATCGCGATCGCCGCGCGGCTCACCAGGCGGAGTACTCCTGCGCGACTACCGGCGTGAACTCACGCTGTGAAAATCCTGCTCGTCAAACTCTCGTCTCTCGGCGACGTGGTTCACACCTTGCCTGTGGTGCAAGACATTCTGGCGGCGGTGCCTGACGCGCAGATCGATTGGGTGGTTGAAAAATCTTTTGCACCAGTTTTAACGCAGGTGCAAGGCTTGCACCGCATCATTGCCTGTGAATTACGCAACTGGCGCAAGTCGCCTTTGTCGGCCGCAACCCGCACCGCTTGGCGCGCATTCAAGGCTGACTTGCAGCAGGGCGCCTACGATGCAGTGATCGACTTGCAGGGCCTGACCAAATCTGCGCTGGTAGCGCGCCTGGCCAGGCTGACCCCGCAAGGCAAACGCTACGCGATGGCGAACCAAACCGACGGCTCGGCATACGAAGCGCCGACCCGGTGGCTGGCCGATGTGGCGATGACCCTGCAGCCGCACCAACACGCCGTTCAGCGCGGCCGTAACCTGGCGGCGCGCGCGCTGGCTTATTCTGCGTTGCCCAATGTAAATTATGGATTAAAAGTGCCTCTGGCCCAATTAATACGGGCGCAAGCAGCTCCTGAATTAATAGCATTTATCCATGGCACCTCCAGGGCAGACAAAGAGTGGCCGCATCAAAACTGGATCGAACTGGGCAGGCGGTTCAATGCTGCTGGCTACCAGGTAGCGATGGTGCACGGCAGCGCCAACGAGCTGGCCACCAGCCAAACAATTGCCGAAAAAATCAGAGCCGATGTGTGGCCCATGCTGGCGCTTGATGCGCTGACGCACCAGCTGGCGCAATGCGCTGGTGCGATTGGTGTTGACAGCGGCGTCAGCCACATCGCTGTGGCGTTGGGGTTGCCGCACGTTCAGATTTATAACTTCGACACCGCCTGGCGCACCGGGCCGGTTTCAAACAGCCACCAGGTCAGCGTGTATGCCCAACCAAGCCCTAGCGTAGACGCCGTTTGGCAGGCCTGGCTAGGCTGCAAGGAAGCTGCCAGGTGAGCAATATCGTCCTGGGGGTGTATTCGGCCTTGATGCGCTTGGCCCAGCCGCTGCTGCGCCGCAAAATGTCCAGCCGTTCAATCTCGGAGCCGGGCTACGCGCAAGCTGTTGGCGAGCGCTTTGGCCACTACACCCAACAAGTAGAGACCTCATCGCAATTGGTCTGGCTGCATGCCGTGTCGCTGGGCGAAACCCGTGCCGCAGGCGTGTTGCTTGCGCTTCTGCGGGCCAGGCACCCAGGCCTGCGCGTGTTGCTCACCCACGGCACCGCCACTGGCCGCGCTGAGGGCAAAGCGCTGCTGCGGTCAGGTGATATTCAGGTGTGGCACCCGTGGGACACGCGCGTGGTCGTTGAGCGGTTTTTTGCGCACTTCAAGCCGCGCCTGGGCTTGCTCATGGAAACTGAAGTGTGGCCCTGTGCCGTTGCCGCTGCTGCCAGGCGCAGCATGCCGCTGGTTTTATGCAACGGCCGCTTGTCTGAAAAGTCATTGCAGCAAGCCTTGACCATGTCCCCGCTGGCGCTGCCCGCGTATGCTGCGTTGACTGCGGTGTATGCGCAAACTGAGGCAGACGCAGAGCGTTATCTGCAGCTCGGGGCAGCCAGCGTTCAGGTTTTTGGCAACCTCAAGTTTGATGCCAGGATTGATGCGGTTCAGCAAGCCACCGGCAAGGCTTGGCGCGATGCGGCTACCCAGCCAGTGCTCATGTTTGCCAGCTCCCGTGAGGGTGAGGAAGCCCTTTTTCTTGAGAAAATAAAGGCTGTAGCCCAACAGAAACGGGCGCAAACAGCTATAAATACAGTAGCAATCAAGTGGCTGATCGTGCCGCGTCATCCGCAGCGTTTTGATGATGTGGCGGCGCTCATCGTACAAAGCGGATTCACGCTTTCGCGGCGCTCCAGTTGGCGCACCAGCCCCTTTGCAATTATGGAAGCCATGCAGGCCGATGTCTGGTTAGGCGACTCGCTGGGTGAAATGGCACTGTATTACTCGCTCAGCAGCGCTGCCTTGCTGGGCGGCAGTTTCGCGCCATTGGGCGGTCAAAATTTGATTGAAGCTGCTGGCGCAGGTTGCCCGGTAGTGATGGGCCCGAACACTTTTAACTTTGCGGAAGCGGCGCAGTTGGCCACGGCCAGTGGCGCTGCTTTTAGTTGCGCGGACATGGGCGGTGCGTTAGATACCGCTCTTGAACTGCTGGGCGATAAAGAGGCGCAGTGCCGCTCTTCTCTGGCGGGCATTGCATTTGCGGCGTCGCACAAAGGCTCTGCCGAGCGCCACGCGCAAGCGCTGGGCAAATACCTCGTCGCCCCAGGCGTTTAGCGCACTGCGCTGGTGATGGCTTTGGCGACCATCGGCAGCGGGAAGAAGCCGCCCTGTTTGACGAGCGCGTCACCTTGCGCCACGGCTGCCTGAATAAACGGCAGCGCGCTGGTGCGGCCTTTTTTAGGCGCAATGGGAATCAGCGCGTACGGTACAGCCGTCATGGGGTAGGCGCCCAATCCGGCAGAGCCGTCAAGATCTGCGGCGTTTGAATCCTTCAGCCACTGCGCACGCTCCAGCGCCTCGCCTACAGATGCGGCGTTGGGCGCAATACTTTTGCCCGATCCGTTGAGCAGCTCGGCAACATTCAGCCCAGCTTTTTGCGCAGCGCCTAAAGATTCATAGCCGACCGCTCCTGGCGTGGTTTTCACTACGTCGATGAGCGCCAGGCCGCCCTTTGCACTGCGGCCAGCAGTCAATGCCAAATTGTTGGTCGGACCCACCATGCGGCGCCATTTGGCATTGCCGCGTGAAAGATAGGTTGAAAACACATACGACTGGCCGGAGCCGTCAGCACGCCACACCGGCACAATAGCGCGGTTTGGCAGCGACAGGCCGGGGTTAGCACCCGCAATCTGCGCGTGGTTCCACTGGGTGATGGTGCCCTGGTAAATTTCAGCCAGGACGTCCCCATTGAGCTTGATGGCTTTGCCGCCTAGTTCAGGCAGGTTTACAACGACAGCAACCGCCGCGCCCGCCAGCGGCACCTGGCGCAAGCCCGCCAGACGCAAAGCGGCAGCAGTCAGCGGCACATCGCTGACGCCAAAGTCCACACTTTGCTCGGTCGCGCGAGATACACCTGCTGATGAACCCTGTGCATCGTAGGCAACGCCGCCAGCAGCTGGCCCGTACTGCGTTGCCCAGCTGGACATCAGATCACGCACCAGAGTTGAGCCCGCCCCGGACACTTGCGCTTGCGCGGCCGTGCAAGACACTGCAACAGCTAAAGCACCCAGTGCTGCAGTAAAACGCGCTGCCAGAGCACGCGGGAGATGCTCCGCGCGGCGCAGCTCGTGGGTTGACTGGCGATAAATTGTCAGTTTTGGCATCGAGATCAATCAGTGGTTGGACAGCGTGCGCGCTCGGTGCGCGGCACGTGCGTCGTTCAAATACACGTTAAAGGCGGCAACCCAAAACACCTTTTTTTGCATTTTCAAAGTAACCCGTTTCGCCAGTGCAATCGAGCTTTTTGTCTGGCACCGCAGTACCGGCTTTGGCCGTGCAGGTAAAGGCTTGGGTTTTTTTATTGACGGATTTGGCGTTCAGTGCCCAGCCTGCCGGGCAAGTTTTTGTGGCCGGCATTGTTGCTGTTGCTGTTGGCGCTGGCGCTGGCGCTGCAGGGGCGATAGCCGCGGCAATTACTTTGACATTGCTTTGCTGGTTTTTGCCCAGGCAGCGCAGGTGGCTGGTCACTTTTTCCGGCTTGACTGTGACCAGAAAATCTCCGGCTTTCGCGTAAGTGTGGCTGATGACATAAGGAATTTTCGCTGGCTTGTCGATCTTCAGTTCGTCGCCAATTCCGTCGCCCCAATCGATACGCACGCCGCAAAACACGTTGTTCGTGACTTCAAAATCAATAGTTGCCTTGATGGCCTGGCCGACGGTTACCTGCGGTGCATCAAGTTTGAAGCCTGTGAGAGTTTGCCCGATGGCGGCACTGCATAGTAGCGAAAGTAAAAGTGCTGGAATTGTTTTCATTGGTGTCTCCCATTTTTTTTGTGAACCGCGCAAGTTTACCTACTGGTAGCGGGAATTTCTTCACAAAACCTGACCGCGTGAGGTTTAGCGCGCTTTCATGACAAACTGCACACCGCGCAACTCTATGAATCAGTTACCGCTTCATTAAACGATGGTGGTGAGCAGATAAGCAAAGAAAATCACTAGGTGCAAGACGCCTTGCAGAACCGTCGTGCGGCCTGTCCCAAGTAATAGGGTGGCCACCAGCAGCTACAACATAAGCAGAACGTTTGATTTGGCATCCATCACCAGCCTGCAAGTGGCACCACCTATGACAACCACAGCAAATAGGGGGATCGTTGCACGCCAGGCGCTTGGGTTACTTTGCCAGCAAGGAGTTGATGATCAGCAAATCGTCCGGCACCAGCGTGCCGTTGGCCTGGCGCAGGCGCAGCCCGCCGAGCAGCACGTTGTAGCGCGCCTGCGCGAGGTCGCGCTTGGTTTGAAACAGCTGGCTTTGCGAATTGAGCACGTCAATGTTGATGCGCACCCCGACCTGGTAGCCCAGCTTGTTTGCATCAAGCGCGCTTTGGCTGGACGCCTCGGCGGCTTCAAGCGCCTTGACCTGGCCCTGGCCTGACTGCACCCCAAAAAAAGCGGTACGCGTGGCCAGCGCTACGCTGCGGCGTGCGCCTTCCAGGTCGCTTTGCGCTTTGTCTTTGAGCGACAGCGTTTCTCTGATGCGGTTTTGTGTAGCAAACCCCGCGAACAGTGGCAGGTTGAATGCCAGGCCGATGGTTGCTGTGTTGTTGCGGCCGCCCAGCTGGCTTTGTGCACTACCCGATGGGTTGCGGTTGAGGTTGTAGCTGGCGTTCAAATCCAGTGTGGGCTTGTGGCCTGCTTCGGCCTTGGTGATTTCAAGCGCGGCCACGTCAAGTGCAGACTGTGCTTGCCGGATGTTCGGGTGCACCAGCTCAGACTGCTGCACCCACACGTTGACATCCTGGGGCACCACTGAGGGCAGCGTGATTGGAACGTTCAAACCTTTGGGTTGCGCGCCTGAAATGCCTGCCACCGTGTCAAGTGCCAGTTTTTTTACGCGCAGATCATTTTCTGCAGCGATTTCCTGCGCCGTCACCAGGTCAAACCGCGCCTGCGCTTCACGTGTGTCGGTGATGGTCGACGTACCCACTTCAAAGTTGCGCTTGGCTGAGGCCAGTTGTTCAGCAACTGCAGCTTTTTGTGCCTGCACAAAAGTCAGTGAGTCTTGCGCCGCCAGCGCGTCGAAATACGCCTGACTGGTTCTGACCAGCAAGTCTTGCTGCGCAGTTTCAAGTTGCGCTTTAGCCACGTCGACTTGCTTGATTCCTTGCTCATAGGTGGCCCGGTTGGCAGGCCGGTACAGTGGCTGGGTGGCGCTGAGTGTGGCAGTTTGTGAGGTAAAGCCGCGGTCAATGGTTGGGTTGGTATTTTCAAACGCGCTGCGTGATGCGCCGGCACTCAGCCCCGCCGTGGGCAACAGGCCCGCGCGTGCCTGCTCAGCCCTGGCCAGGTTGGCCTCGTATTGCAGTTTGGCCGATTGGAAGTTGGCATCAAAGGCTCGGGCAGACGCATAGATATCGACGAGGTTTTGCGCGCTTGCCGGTGTAGCCATGGCCGCAACCGCAGCAGCCACCGCAGCAGCGATGAGCGGAAAAGAAGTATTTTTAGGCATTTTTTTGCTTGCTGAAATGTGTTGGACTAATTTCAATACTGGGCAACGCTGGTATCAATCTGGTGCGACCACGCGTCGATGCCGCCTTGCAAGTTGACCAGGTTGGTAAAGCCGTGGTGCGCCAAGAAGTTGGCGACCTGCATGCTGCGCACGCCGTGGTGACAAAGCACGGCAGTTGGGTGGTCTGTGCCGTAGTTCTGCTTTAGTTCGTCGAGTCTTGCCGGAATGCTCTGCATTGGGATGTGCAGCAGCTCAAAACCGTTCGCGGTGACTGACGCGGTTTGCAGTTCCCAGGCCTCGCGAACGTCAATCACCAGCGGCTTTGCAGGTTGCTCGGTCGCGCGTTCGCGCCAAGCGCTGAAGTCGTCCAGATTGAGTTGCTTGGTCATGTTGGCACGATCTGCTTTGTGCAGCTTTAAAACGTGAACCTGGACGGCTCAGGAAAATTGAGCAGTCGCGGAACAACGGTGTCCCAAGCCTCGGTGGTGTGCCAGGCTGCCTCGCCTACGCGGGTAACCAGTGTGGCGCGCATCATGGGCTCGTTGCCCACAATTGCGCTCAGGCGTCCACCGATCCTCAAGAGCGCGAGCAATTGGGGCGGCACAGACTCTACAGAGCCAGTGAGAACGATGACATCAAACACTGTGTCGGTGCCATTCGCGTCCCATGCCTTCCCGGTTAATAGTTTGGATGCATCAGCGGTGCGCACTTCCACGTTGTACAACCCAGCGCGCTGCAAGTTGGCTCTGGCAGTTTGTGCCAGATCGGCATCAATCTCAAGCGTTGTGACTTGCTGCGCGCGGTGGCCCAGTAACGCCGCCATGTAGCCTGAGCCCGTGCCAACTTCCAATACGGTTTCGTGTTTTTGTACCGCCAGGTCTTGCAGCATGCGGGCCTCGACTTTGGGCGACAACATGCATTGGCCAGGAAACTTGTCTGGATGCGGCGTCAGCGGAATTTCCAGATCGGCAAACGCCAAAGCTTCGTGGCCGCGCGGCACAAAATCTTCACGCTTGACCAGCGCCAAAAGGCTCAGCACCTGGTTGTCCAGCACTTCCCACGGGCGGATTTGCTGTTCAATCATATTGAAGCGGGCTTGTTCGTAATTCATGTTTTTGCTTTTATTTTTTAATGCGAATGAGAAAAATAGGGGTGGGTGCGCTGGAGTGCAGTGGGTTTCAGTGGATTTCAGTGGACTTTATTCAGCACTTGCCATGCGCGTAGCGTTTGGCTTGCCGCTGAATTTACGCTTTAGCCATTCAGAAAGATCGTCCATAAAACAATACACCACAGGCACCACCACAAGTGTAAGAAGTGACGACGTTATGACGCCACCAATCACTGCCTGGCCCATTGGCGCGCGCTGCTCGGAGCCTTCGCTCAAGGCAAAGGCCAGTGGAATCATGCCGAAAATCATGGCCAGGGTGGTCATCAAAATCGGGCGCAGCCTCACCTTGGCTGCAACCAGCAAGGCTTCACTGCGCTCCATGCCCGGAATGCGGCGGCCATCGGCATCGATGGTTGGCTCCCGCATTCGTATGGCGAAATCCACCAGCAAAATAGCGTTTTTGGTCACCAGGCCCATCAGCATGACCACGCCAATCACTGAAAACATCGACAGCGTTGAGCCGAACATCAACAGCGCCAGCACCACGCCAATGAGGGTGAGCGGCAAAGATGTCATCAGTGCCAGTGGCTGCAAAAAGCTTTTGAACTGGCTGGCCAGAATCATGTAAATAAACAAAATCGCAAGCACCAGCGCTGAGATGGCGTAACCAAAAGACTCCGCCATGTTCTTGGTGGAGCCGCCAAATTTATAGCTGTAGCCCGGCGGAAAACTGATGGCTTCAAGCACGGCCTTGATGTCGTTTGACACCTCACCCGCAGAGCGGTTTTGCACATTGCCATTGATGGCCACTTCACGGGCCAGGTCGCGGCGGTTGATTTGATTCGGTCCGGTGGTTTCTTTGATACTGGCGACTTGCCCCAATCGCACCACGCGGGTCGAGCCGTCGGCATTGTTGCCCATTGCCGCGCTGGTAAAGGGCAAGCGTTCGAGGTCGGCGGGTGAGTTGCGCGCGTCGGGCGCAAGGCGAACGTTCACGTCATAGGTTTGGTCATCGGGTGCGCGCCAGTTGCCCACGGTTTGCCCTGCCACCAGCGTGCGCAAGGCGCTGGCGATGGTCGAGACTGACAAACCCATATCGCTGGCGGCGGTGCCGCGCACGTCAACTTGGATTACAGGTTTGTCAGCTTTTACGCTGGAATCGAGGTCTACCAGGCCTGGTGTGGTGCGAATCTTGTCTTGCACCAAACGCGCCAAACGGTCCAGCTCTTTCAAGTCCGGGCCTTGCAGTGAAAACTCCACCTGCTTGTTTCCGCCAACCGAGTCGGTTAAACCCACATGCGTGACGGTAATACCGGGCACCTGCGCCAGGCGCTGGCGTAATACACCTGACAAGTCGTCAACGCTGCGGGTTCGCGCTTTGCGGTCAACCAGGCGGACATACACATTGGCGTAAATTTTGCCTTGCGCATTGCCAGTGTTGAGTGTGGCCAGCGTGTAGCGTACTTCGGGAAATTCCCGTACGATGGTTTCAACCTGCCGCGCTTTGGCTTCAGTCGCCTCAAGCGAAGAGCCCACTGGCGTGTAGAAGGCAAGCGATGTTTCAGAAAAATCCGCTTTGGGCACAAACTCTGTTCCGAGCAGCGGCACCATAAAAATACTGCTGACAAAGATGGCCAGCGCAACCAGCAGTGTTTTGATTTTGTGCAGCAGTGCCCAGCGCAAAATCACCTGATAGCCGTTGCTCAAAGACTCGGTACCGCTGTCAAACCAGCCGGTGACGCGGCCAATGGTTTTGTCGTACAAAGTGACCGGCGCGCCGCGCTTGCCGGGCGCATCAATTGCGGGGTCGTGCCAGATGCTTGACAGCATCGGGTCCAGCGTAAAGCTGACAAACATCGAAATCAGCACCGCCGCAACAATTGTGATGCCGAATTCATGAAAGAACTTGCCGATGATGCCGCCCATAAAACCAATCGGCAAAAACACCGCCACGATGGAGAACGTGGTGGCCAGCACTGCCAGCCCAATCTCCTTGGTGCCGTCAAGCGATGCCTGATAAGGCGCTTTACCCATCTGTACATGCCGCACAATGTTCTCTCGCACCACAATCGCGTCGTCAATCAGAAGGCCCACACACAACGACAGCGCCATCAGCGTAATCATGTTGATGGTGAAGCCAAACAGGTTCATGAACAAAAACGTGCCAATGATGGAGATTGGCAGCGTCAGCCCGGTGATGACAGTGGAGCGCCAAGAGTTCAAAAATAAAAACACAATCAGAATGGTGAGCAGTGCGCCTTCAATCAGGGTGCGGCGCACGTTTTCAACCCCCACACGAATCGGCCGGGAGCCATCAGTGACCAGCTCCAGCTTCAAGCCGGGCGGCAGGCTGGGCGTGATGTCAACAATCGCTTTGTTCAGGCTGTCGACCACGGCAATGGTGTTTTCAGCCTGCGCTTTTTGCACCGACAGCAGCAGCGTACGCTGGCCGTTGTAAAGCGCCAGGCTGTCGACCTCCTGCGCGCCATCGCTGACGCGGGCGACCTGGTCGAGCGTGATGGCAGCGCCGTTGTTGGTACCGCCACCCGTGCCCATTTTTCGCGCCACGATGATGCTGCCGAAGTCTTCAGGACGCTTGATGCGTGCATCGATTTTGACGACCCGCTCCTGCGTGAGTGAGCGGATAGCGCCAATCGGCAGGTCCAGGTTTTCACTGCGCACAGCGTTTACAACCTGCTCAGCCGTTACGCCGAGCGACTCCATCGCCTGCGGGTTCAGGTACAGGTTGATCTCCCGGCGTGTGCCTCCGACCAGCGTCACTGCGCCCGCTCCGCGTACGTTTTCAAGTCGCTTTTTCAAGACCTGGTCAGCCCAGTTTGTCAGCTCAACGGCCGACATTGCCGATGTTTCGTTTTTTGGCACCACTGCAACTGACCAGATGGCTCTGCTTGCCGGATCAAAGCGGAGCACGCGCGGCTCTTTGACTTCTGTTCTGAAAAGCGGCCGGATAACGCCGAGTTTTTCGCGCACGTCTTCAGCGGCTTTGCGGCCATCCACGTACAGCTGAAACTCGATAATGACGACCGCCTGGCCTTCGTAGCTGCGGGACGTCAATGCGCTTACCCCAGCAATCGTGTTGACGCCTTCTTCAATTTTTTTGGTGACTTCACTCTCAACAATTTCAGGCGACGCACCAGGGTACTCGGCCGTTACCACCACCACGGGCAAATCAATGTTCGGGAACTGGTCGACCTGCATGCGCTGGTATGAAAACAAGCCCAGCACGACGATGGCCAGCATCATCATGGTGGCAAACACCGGGTTTTTCAGACTGATTTGGGTGAACCACATAACTAACGGCTTCTAAGGAGCTTTGGCGGCTGATGCCGCCGATGCTGCAACCGGCGCAGAGGTGAAGCGGGTGGGTGTGCCGTCGCGCAGCGCACCGACATTGGAGCGGATGACTTGCGCGCCATCTGCCAGCCCGGTAACCGCCACTACGGTTTCGCCGTTCGATGTTCCGCGCACGCCAAGTACTACAGTTTTATGCACCACGCGGTTGTCTTCAATGGCCTGCACATAGGGCGCTGGCTTGTCGATGCGCACTGCGCTCACGGGCAGCGCCAGCAGCGTTTGTTTTGACAGTCCCAGCGTGCCTTGCGCGAACAACCCCTGGCGCAGTGCAAAGCGGTCAGCGCCTTGGCTGCTGTTGTCAATGCTGAGGTAGACCAGCACGCCCCGGCTACCGGCTTGGGCGCTGGGGTTGATACGCGCTATTTTTGCTTGAATAGGCTTGCTGGACCCCTCCACCAACAGCTCGGCAGTTTGCCCCACCTGCGCGCGGCTGGCTTCAAGCGCACTGAGCGATGCATCAAGCTCCAGGCGGCTTAAATCCACAATCTCAATGATGCGTGTGTCGACACCCACACGCTCTCCGTTTTGCGCCATGCGCTGGGCTACCTGGCCTGATATGGGCGCCTTTAAAACCGCATCAGCTACTGATTTGGAAGCTACTTCAGTGGCAGCTCTGGCCGCGTTGTAGCTTGATTGGGCGGCATTCAAGTTAGCCTGCGAGGTGTCCAGCGCGGTCTTTGAAATAAAGCCCTGGTCGACCAGGGCTTTATTGTTGTCAAACTGGCGCTTGGCCACATCGACCTGCGCTTTGGCAGACTGCGCCTGCTCGCGCGCCTGGTTCACGCGCATTTGCAGCTCGCTGGCGTCCACGCGGCCCAGCAGTTGGCCAGCTTTGACCACGTCGCCCTCACGCACCTGCAGCCCTTGCAGCTCACCCGGCACGCGCGCTTTGACGACTGCAGAATTCACCGCCCGTAGCGCGCCCGAAACTGCAACGCCCTGGCTGATTTCAATGTTTTGTGCCTTGACAACATCCGTAGCGGCCAGCTCGGCCAACCCCAGATTTTTCGCTGCATTTGCGTCCGCCAGTGCCTGGCTTTGTGCCTGGCGCGCGGCCAGTGTGCGGGTGACCGCAAAGCCGATCAGCGTCAGCACTACCAAGCCTGCTATCCATTTCAATGCGTTCTTTTTATTCAACTGCATGCTCTGCTTGTCCGTCAGTCAGGGGGGCGGGCGTCGGGCTAACCGACAGGCCATACAAAATGGTATTGAGTTGTGCGGCGATGTATTTTTCTGGATCGATCGCCAGCTGGGTAGTGCAACACACGCCGCCAGAGTGCTTTGAAAGCATCAAGAAAATAATCGGCGCGATGATGCAGTACACCGCGTAGTCCAGATCCATCGGCCGGAACTCACCGCGGTCAATGCCGCGCTGCAAGATGCGCCTGATCAAGGTTTGACCCGGGTCGATGACTTCTTGCTGGTAGTACGCAGCGATCTCCGGGAAGTTTTTGGCTTCGCTCATCATGAGCTTGTCAATGCCTGATGCTTTGGTGGCGCCTACCCGTTGCCACCACAGGTTCATGCACAGGCTCACCATGCTGCCGCTGTCACCTTCAAAACTGTCAAAGGTCTCGTTAAATTCTTTGAAATGGTGGGACAGGTTTTTCTGCACCACGGCTTTGAGCAGCTCTTCTTTGCTCTGAAAATACAAAAAGAGCGTGCCCTTGGACACCCCGGCGCGCGCCGCAACTTCCTCAGCCCGCGTGGCAGCAAAGCCTTTTTCAACAAAAAGATCCAAAGCAGCATCGAGCAATTCACCTGGACGCGCTTCTTTACGGCGGGCGTGTTTTACGGCGCCTGCCGGATCGGTTTTACAAAAGAGTTTGTTAATGTCCATATTACTGACTAGCTGGTTATTAATATAGCTTTTTAGCAGCTCGCCGTCAACGCCGTGAAACGCCACAAGTCAGGCGGCAAAAACATTTGTTGCGTGCAATGGGCTAAGCGGGCGCTTCAAAATGATAATTTGCTATTAATAAATGAGCTGCCCACGCCCGTATTCATTGTGCTAAGGCCTTATTTGACTGCAATTTGGCAGCAAAAATCAATAAAAAGCCTGCAAACCCGTCTGCGCCCGACCCAAAATCAGCGCATGCACATCGTGCGTACCTTCGTAGGTGTTCACGGTTTCCAAATTGATCATGTGGCGGATCACGTGGTATTCATCATGAATGCCGTTACCGCCGTGCATGTCGCGCGCCATACGCGCTACGTCAAGTGCCTTGCCGCAGCTGTTGCGTTTGATCAGGCTGATCATTTCCGGCACGTCTTTGCCTTCGTCCATCAACCTGCCCACACGCAAGCAGCCTTGCAGGCCGAGGGCAATTTCAGTTTGCATATCGGCCAGCTTTTTTTGGATCAACTGGTTTTGCGCCAGTGGGCGGCCAAACTGCACGCGGTCCATGGTGTACTGGCGGGCACGGTGCCAGCAGTCTTCAGCCGCACCAAGTGCGCCCCAGGCAATGCCGTAGCGTGCCTTGTTCAGGCAGCCAAATGGGCCTTTGAGGCCGCTGACATTGGGCAGCATGTTCGCTTCAGGCACAAACACGCCGTCCATCACGATCTCACCCGTAATCGAGGCGCGCAAGCTCATCTTGCCTTCGATTTTTGGGGCGGTAAGGCCTTTCATGCCTTTTTCTAAAACAAAACCGCGAATAGACTCCTGACCGCCGGTGTTGCAATCGGGGTCGGTTAGTTTGGCCCACACCACAAACACGTCGGCAATCGGTGAATTCGTGATCCACATTTTTGCGCCGTTCATGATGAAACCGCCTTCCGTCGGCTTGGCCCGGCTCAGCATGCTGGCGGGGTCCGAGCCGTGGTTGGGTTCTGTCAAGCCAAAGCAACCCACCCATTCGCCAGTGGCCAGTTTGGGCAGGTATTTTTGTTTTTGCGCTTCGCTGCCATAAGCGTTGATGGGGTGCATGACAAGCGACGACTGCACGCTGATCGCGCTGCGGTAGCCGCTGTCTACTCGCTCGACTTCACGCGCTATCAGTCCGTAGTCCACATAACTCAGCCCTGCACAGCCATAACCTTCAATGGTGGAGCCTAAAAACCCCATCGCGCCGGCTTCGTTCATGATTTCGCGGTCAAACTTTTCATGGCGCGCGGCCATCAGCACGCGGGTTTGCAGCTTGTCCTGGCAGAACTGGTGGGCGGCTTCTTGTATGGCGCGCTCGTCATCGCTCAGCTGGTCTTGCAGCATGAACGGGTCTTCCCAAACGAAGCGCGGTTTGACGTTGGTTTTCATGAAAGTGTCCTCAATTAGCAGTGGTGCCAAGCTTTAGGTTTAAAGTATATCGATAGCTGGCACAGGCGTATTGCGCTGGCGCGAATCCAGCCGTCACAACAGGAATAAGGACACAAGCAACATGAGCGACATTCAATCCAAACTGGAAACCATCACGCTGGGCGGCGGCTGCTTTTGGTGCACTGAAGCCGTGTTTGTAGGTGTGCGCGGCATCACCGATGTAGAGTCGGGTTACAGCAACGGCCAGGTTGCGCGCCCCAGTTATGAAGAAGTGTGTAGCGGCCGCACGGCATGCAATGAAGTCGTCAAGCTGGAGTTTGACCCGGCGCAAATCTCGCTAGGCCAAATTCTTGAAATTTTCTACGTCATCCACGACCCCACCACACTCAACCGCCAGGGCAACGACAGCGGCACGCAGTACCGCAGCGGTATTTATTTCTCTACGGCCGCGCAAAAAACACTGGCCGACGACATGATTCGCGAGATGGGCCAGGACAAACTTTTTGGCAAACCCATCGTGACGGAAGTGGAGCCGCTGGCCAACTACTGGCCGGCTGAGGACTACCACCAGGACTATTTCGAGAAGAACCCGAACCAGGGTTACTGCGTGGCAGTAGCTGGGCCGAAGGTGGCCAAGTTTCGCAAGACATTCACGTCGCTGGTCAAGCATTAAAAAAAGAAAGTCACCGATGGATTTAGGAATTGCAGGTAAATGGGCGCTGGTCTGCGGGGCCAGCAAGGGTTTGGGGTTAGGCTGCGCCGAGGCGCTGGCCAAAGAAGGCGTGAATGTGCTGATCGTGGCGCGGGGCGCTGAAGCGCTGCAAGCAGCTGCTACACATTTAATAGCTAATTGCGCCCATGATTCGGGCGCTAGCGTGCCTAGCGTGTTATTTGTTGCTGCAGACATCACTACAGATGAAGGCCGCGCTGCCGTGCTTGCGGTGCGCAAAGACTTTGACATCGTCATCACCAACGCTGGCGGGCCACCACCGGGTGATTTCCGCAGCTGGGATCGGGACACGTGGATCAAAGCGATTGATGCCAACATGCTCACACCAATCGAGCTCATCAAAGCGGTGGTTGACGGCATGGCCGCCCGGGGTTTTGGCCGCATCATCAACATCACGTCAAGTGCGGTGAAAGCGCCGATAGATATTTTGGGCTTGAGCAACGGCGCGCGCAGTGGTCTGACTGGTTTTGTGGCGGGCGTGTCGCGCAGCAAGCTGGCCGCGCAGGGCGTCACCATCAACAACTTGCTGCCTGGCGCGTTTGACACTGACCGCCTGAAAACCACCATGAGAGGCGCCGCTGAAAAGTCGGGCCAGCCGATTGAGGCGGTGATGGACGCACGCCGCAAAACCATTCCGGCGCAGCGCTTTGGCTCGCCCGCAGAGTTTGGTGCGATTTGCGCGTTTTTATGCAGCACACATGCTGGCTACATGACCGGCCAAAACGTGCTGGCCGATGGCGGCGCGTACGCTGGCACTTTCTAGCAGCGCGCAATGAAGCCGCCAAAACGCCTGGAATCATTGATTGAAGAAGGTCTGATCGACAGCGTCTCGCGCCAGTTGATGAGCGGCAAGGAGGCCGCGGTGTATGTGGTGCAACTTGGCGACAGAACGCTGTGTGCCAAGGTGTACAAGGCGGCCAACGAGCGCAGCTTCAGGCAGGCTGTGGACTACACCGAAAACCGCAAGGTGAAAAACTCACGCCAGGCACGCGCCATGGCCAAGGGAACCAAGTTTGGCCGCGAGTCGCAAGAAGCCGCCTGGCAAAGCGCTGAGGTCGATGCCCTGTACCGTCTGGCCGCTGCCGGTGTGCGGGTGCCAAAGCCGTACAACTTTTGCGACGGTGTGCTGCTGATGGAGCTGGTGAGCGATGTGCATGGAAATGCCGCGCCGCGTTTGAATGACGTGCTGTTCACGGCGAGCGATGCGCTCCTGCACCACGCAGCGTTGATCACTGAGGTGCAGCGCATGCTGTGCGCAGGCGTGGTGCACGGCGACTTGTCAGAGTTCAATATTTTGCTGGGCCATGCAGATGGCGTGGATGTTCCGGTCATCATCGATCTGCCGCAAGCCATCGACGCAGCTGGCAACAACCACGCCGCACGCATGCTGCTGCGTGACGTGGCCAATTTGCGCAACTTTTTTGGCCAGTTTGCCCCCGCGATGCTGACCAGCCAGTACGGCCCCGAAATGTGGGATGTGTACCAGCGGGGCTTGCTGCACCCTGATACAAAGTTAAGCGGAAATTTCGAGCAAAAAAATTCTGCCGTGGACTTGCGTGCGATCATGCGTGAGATCGACGACGCGCAAAATGAAGACGACGCGCGGCGAATGCGAATGGCGGCCGCATAGGCTCTTTGCTATTTATAGCATAGCTGTTTGCGCCCGTATTTATTGGGCTAGCGCCTGTTTTTACCCGTATTTTTGAAAGATAAACATGTCTGCTCATGAATCCAGAATTGTCTCCATTGCACAGCATGGCGGCCCTGAGGTCCTGCAACTGGGCAGCGTATTGGTGGGCGATCCAGGGCCTGGCGAAATCCGCATTCGCCACAAAGCCGTTGGGCTGAACTACATCGATATTTACCAACGCTCAGGCGTTTACGAGCTGCCCATGCCTATGGGCTTGGGTATGGAAGCCTCAGGCGTTGTTGAAGCCGTAGGCGAGGGCGTTACGCATCTGAAAGTGGGCGACCGCGCCGCCTATGCCAGCCAGCCGCCAGGCAGCTACTGCGACCTGCGCGTAATGCCTGCCAGGTGCGTATGCAAGTTGCCCGACGCCATCAGTTTTGAAACTGGCGCCGCCATGATGCTGAAGGGCCTGACGGCCCAGTACCTGCTGCGCAAAACGCTGCCTCAATCGGGTTTGAATGCAGGGGACTTTGTGCTGTTTCATGCCGCAGCGGGCGGCGTGGGGCTGATTGCCTGCCAGTGGGCCAAGGCACTGGGTTTGCAATTGATTGGTACGGCTGGAACCAACACCAAATGCTCGCTGGCCAGAGCCAACGGTGCTGCACATGCTATCAATTACTCGACGGAGGATTTCGTCACGCGCGTCAAAGAAATTACGCAGGGCAAGGGCGTCAGCGTGGTGTACGACTCGGTGGGAAAAGACACGTTTTTAAAATCGCTGGATTGCCTGAGCCCGTTTGGTTTGCTGGTGAATTTTGGCAACGCGTCGGGTAAGGTGAAGCCGCTGGACATTGGCTTGCTGGCGGCCAAAGGCTCGTTGTACGTGTCGCGCCCCACGCTGTTCACGC
This sequence comes from Polaromonas sp., assembly GCA_031386895.1. Taxonomy (GTDB): domain Bacteria; phylum Pseudomonadota; class Gammaproteobacteria; order Burkholderiales; family Burkholderiaceae_C; genus Polaromonas. The sequence goes on along the minus strand of JANNCT010000004.1, from coordinate 11,959 downwards.
ACATTGCCACGCGCGAGTCCACCCAGGCCATGGCCGATGATTTGTTTGACATGGTGGCCAGAGGTGAAATCAAAATTCCTATTGACCAGACTTTTGCGCTGGCAGATGTGGCTGCTGCGCACCGCGCGCTGGAAGCCCGCACAACCACAGGCTGCACAATTTTGACCCTTTGAGCCGATGGCAGACTGGTTGCAAAAGCTCGCGGACCAGGCCAGCCAGCCGCCAGCCCGGCCTCGGGTACCTTTGTACATTCAGAATATGAAAATTGGCTCTGTAGAGCCCGTTTTTATGCACCTTTTGGCCCTTCAGGCCAATATATACGGGCGTGAGCAGCTACTGAAAGAAGAGCATTCTGGCTGGCATCTGGTGCTTGGCCAAAGCGATGCGACAACCCGTTTGAACCAACTGGCCAAAGTGCTGCAGGGCGCTGGCCTGGCGGGCGCATGGCGCAATGAACAACTGGCCGTGCGAAATGCATCGGGCGTACAAATTGCCACGATTGAACGGGGGGCAGTGCGCCCACTGGGCATTGAAACACTGGCGGTGCACCTGGTCGGGCAGGCCACCGATGGACGTTTTTGGGTGCAACAACGGGCGTTTGACAAGTCCAACGACCCAGGCAAGTGGGACACGCTGATGGGGGGAATGGTCAGCGCTGAGGACACCGTTAAAACCGCTTTGCAGCGCGAAACCTGGGAGGAAGCTGGCCTGCACATCGCTGGGCTGCACAACCTGACCTACGGCGGCCGCCAAAGCAATTGCCGCCCAACTGACGATGGCGCGGCGGGCTACATGCAGGAGTTTATTGAGTGGTTTAGCTGCACCGTGCCCGATGGTTTAACGCCCAGCAACCAGGACACAGAGGTATCGCAGTTTGTTTTGATGCATGAACTGGAGTTGCTTGCCGCCATGCAACGCTGTGAGTTCACCACCGAGGCGGCGCTAATTATGGCGGCAGTTCTGGGCGTGGTGTAGCGCCTGCTTATCTGCTTTTGCGAACCCGTAGCAACTCGTCCAGAATCAGGCAGACTGCGCCAATAGTGATGGCTGCGTCGGCAACATTAAACGCTGGGAAATGCCAATTGGCATAGTGAAAATCAAGAAAATCGACCACATAGCCGTGCATGCTGCGGTCGATCACATTGCCAATCGCGCCGCCCAAAATGCAGGCCAGAGCGAAAGAGAAAAGCTTTTGGCCCGGATGCGACTTGAGCATCCACACAATGAAAATCGCCGCGACGATGCCGATGCCGGTAAAAAACCAGCGCTGCCAGCCGCCTGCGTTCGCCAGAAAAGAGAATGCTGCACCAGTGTTGTGAACTCGAACAACATTAAAAAAGCTGGTGACGTAGGTTGCGTCACCCAGCTTGTAGTAGCCCAGAATCAGCACCTTGGTGAACTGGTCGGCCAGAATAATCAAAAGAGCCAAACCCAGCCAAGGCAGTAGCGCGCCTGATGATTTTGAGAAAGTAGTTTTAGCCATTATGCAAATGTCCTGGTCTCGCCTGTGCCGTAAAGGTTGCTGGTGCAGCGGCCACAAATAGTGGGGTGGGCAGGGTCAGCACCCACATCTTCAACGTAGTGCCAGCAACGTTCGCATTTTGCATTGGAACTGGCTCTGACGCTTACTTTGTGGGCGCTGGCAGATATCAAAATAATAGCAGAAGTTATGAAGACAAACTTCAGGTCATCGCCCAGACTGCCCAGTAGTGCATGGTCCTCTGCAGTCACTTCAAGCGTGACTTCTGCTTGCAGTGACGAGCCTACTTTGCCGTCTGCGCGCAAGGCTTCGATGTCTTTGTTCACGGCATCGCGAATCTCGCGGATGCGCGCCCACTTGGCCAGCAGTGCGTCGTCTTGCGGTTTGAAGTCGGAATACGTCTCCAGGAAAATCGATTCAGATGCGCCGAATGTTGCCCATGCTTCTTCGGCGGTGAAGCTTAAAAACGGTGCCATCCACCGCAGCATGGCGTGGGTTATTTGGTGCAGCGCTGTTTGCGCGCTGCGGCGAGCGTGTGATCCAGCAGCGGTGGTGTAAAGACGATCCTTCAAAATGTCCAGGTAAAACGAGCCCAAGTCTTCGCTACAGTAAATTTGCAGTTTGGACACCACAGGCTGAAACTCGTACACCTCGTAGTGCGCAAGGATGTCGCCTTGCAGTTGCGCAGCGCGGCTTAATGCGTAGCGGTCAATCTCCAGCAACGCATCAAACGGCACGGCATGCTGTACCGGGTCAAAGTCGCTCACGTTGGCCATCAAAAAGCGCAGCGTGTTGCGAATGCGGCGGTAGCTGTCAACCACGCGTGCCAGGATTTTGTCGTCGATGCCCAGGTCGCCTGAGTAGTCGGTCGAGGCGCACCACAGGCGCAGAATTTCTCCGCCGTATTTCTGTGCAGACTCAGCCAACGGCATGTAGTTGCCCAGGCTTTTGCTCATCTTGCGTCCTTTGCCGTCTACCGTGAAGCCGTGCGTCAGCAAGCCCTTGTATGGCGCGCGGTCGTACATGGCGCATGACGTCAGCAGCGATGAATGAAACCAGCCGCGGTGTTGGTCATGGCCTTCCAGATACAAGTCCGCTGGCCAGCTCGACTGCAGCGCGTGGCTGTGTTTGAGCACGTGGTCGTGCGTGGTGCCAGAGTCAAACCACACGTCGAGAATGTCGGTGCTTTTGATGTAGTGGGGTGCGTCGGCTCCAATGATGGACTCAGCCGTTGCCTTGCTCCAGGCCTCAACGCCGCCTGCTTCGACCATGCTCGCGGCCAGGTCCATGATCTCCATCGTGCGCGGATGCAGCTCGCCTGTGGCGGTGTGAATGAAAAACGGCAGCGGCACGCCCCAGTTGCGCTGGCGGCTGATGCACCAGTCGGGTCGACCCGCAATCATGGATTGCAAGCGGCTCTTGCCGTTTTCCGGGTAGAACGTCGTTTGTTCGATGGCATCAAGCGCAAGCTGGCGCAATGATTTAGACGCCTTGTTTTTGGTGAACACGCCGTCGCCGTCATCCATGCGCACAAACCACTGGGCTGCCGCCCGGTAAATCACTGGCGTTTTGTGCCGCCAGCAATGCGGGTAACTGTGCTCGATGTTGACGGTGGCAAACAGGCGGTCGTGCTCGCGCAACTTGTCGATGACCAGCGGCGCGGCTTTCCAGATGTTTAAGGCGCCAAACAGCGGCAGGTCGTCCGCGTAGCGGCCGTTGCCTTGCACCGGGTTCAAAATGTCGTCGGTGGAAACGCCGTTGGCGACGCAAGAGTTAAAGTCTTCCACGCCGTACGCGGGAGACGAATGCACGATACCCGTGCCGTCGTCTGCTGTGGCGTAGTCGGCCAGAAACACGGGGCTAAGGCGCTTGTACCCTGCGTCCACATCGTAAAACGGATGCATGAAGTTGAGCAGCGCCAGGTTTTTGCCTTGGGTGGTGGCAATGATCTGGCCAGTGAGCTGGTAGCGCTCCAGACACTTTTCAACCAGGGACTCCGCCAGCATCAAAATGCCGCGTTCGGTGTCTACCAGGGCATAGGTCAACTCCGGGTTCAGGTTCAGCGCCTGGTTGGCGGGAATCGTCCAGGCGGTGGTCGTCCAGATCACGGCGAATGCGTCTTTGGCGAGGGTCTTTAAACCAAACGCGGCGGCAAGTTTGTCTGCCTCAGCGCTTTTAAAACCCACATCCAGCGTTTGCGATTTTTTATCGGCGTATTCAATCTCAAATTCAGCCAGTGACGAGCCGCAGTCGAAGCACCAATACACGGGCTTCAAGCCCCGGTACACAAAGCCGCGTTCCATGATGCGTTTGAGTGCGCGAATCTCGTTCGCCTCATTGGCGTAGTCCATCGTGCGGTAGGGGTTGTCCCATTCGCCGAGCACCCCCAGGCGTTTGAAGTCTTCCAGTTGCCCGGCGATTTGCTCTGTGGCAAAGGCGCGGCTTTTGGCCTGTACTTCGTCACGACTCAAATTCCGTCCGTGCAGCTTTTCAATCGCGTTTTCAATCGGCAAGCCGTGGCAGTCCCAGCCGGGGACGTAGACCGCATCCAGCCCCCCGAGCTGACGCGCCTTGACGATCATGTCCTTTAATATTTTGTTCGCCGCATGACCGACATGCAATTGGCCGTTGGCATACGGCGGGCCGTCATGTAGTACGAATTTCACCGCCCCAGCACGCGCAACCCGCAGCTTTTTATAAATACCTTTGTCGTCCCAGTCCTTAATCCAGCCCGGCTCACGCTTGGGCAAATCGCCTCGCATCGGGAAGGGTGTGTCCGGCAGGTTCAGGGTGCTGCGGTAATCGGTTTTTGCGGTGGTGGCTAGCATGGCATTCGCTTGAGAGTGTGGCTGCAGAATTCATCTGCAATCAAAAATGGGGGGAAACGAGAAGTTACGGGCCGAACCCGCATTGACCGATCGTTCAAATTCGATCGCGGGTGGTCTGTCGAGCTGTCTCGCTGTGCAGGTTGGCAAAAAATTCACGTGCGTCGGCACAGTCTTTTGCAATGCCGTTTTTAAGCGCATCCAGACCGTCGTACTTCAATTCGTCGTGTAATTTACGCAGCAGTTCCACCCGCACGATTTTACTGTAGCCACCGTCTACGCCCAGCTCTGCCGGCCAGTCCAGGCAATAGGTCTCCAGCAGCACGCGCCCGCCGTTGACATCAGCGGCATCCAGCGACGGCCGAACGCCCAGGTTGGCCACGCCGATGAGCGGCTGGGCGGACAAGCCAAAAACATGCACTGCAAATATGCCGCTGGCAGCCGGGTTCCAGTGCGAAAACCGCAGGTTCAGGGTGCGAAACCCGAGGTCTCGCCCCAGTTTGCGGCCATGCACCACGTGGCCTGAAATGCTGTAAGGACGGCCCAGCAAACTGGCTGCCTGGGCCATGTCGCCGCTGCCAAGGGCCTGGCGAACCGCCGAGCTGGACACCCTTGTGCTTTGCACTTCGTAGCTGTTCATGCGGGCTACATCAAAGCCGCTGAGCTGACCGGCTGCGTCGAGCATGGCGTAGCCGCCTGCGCGCTTGGCACCAAACCTGAAATCGTCACCCACCAAAATGTACTTTGCGCCCAGGCCTTTGACCAGCACTTCACTGATGAAAACCTCGGGTGTCTGGCTTGCCAGCGCGTGGTTGAAAGGCAGCACAACGCATTGGTCGATACCGCAGCGCTTGAGCTCCGTCAATTTGTCGCGCAGCGTGGCAATGCGCGGTGGCGCGGTCTCGGGTTTTTTCGCCAGCGCCGCGAAGTAATCGCGCGGATGCGGCTCAAAAGTCATTGCGCAGCTCGGTATGCCCCGGTGCTGGGCCTCGCTTTTGAGCAAAGCCAGCATGGCCTGGTGGCCCCGGTGTACGCCGTCACAATTGCCGATCGTCAAGGCGCATTGAGGCGCGAGTTGGGGGTGGCGGAAGCTTCTGAACACTTTCATGGAGTGATTATCGTTTTAATAGCAAGATAGGCGTGATAACGCGAGGTAATGGGCCATATTGATGTGTTTGTCATGAATTACCTGTATATTGGGAGGAATCGTGACAACGAAATTCCATTTTTTGATGGAGGTTTAGCTTGAAGGTCTTGAAGCTCTCAGCGCAAGGTTTGCCCCAGTCGTGGATCAGCCTTGAAGAAGCCGTACTTCACTACGCAGCCGACGAGGTTCGCTGGGAAATGGGGGCGCACGTGGCTACGTTTCACGGTGGCCACAATGCCATGACAGGCGAGCAGTCGATCATCACGATCAATAGCATCATTGGCACCAAAGGCGTGCCAAAAATCAACCCATTTGCCCTGAAACCCGGCTTGACCAACGGCAAGCTGTTTATTCGTGACCGCAATGTTTGCGCCTACTGCGGCAACCATTTTCATGAAGAAGAATTGACGCGCGAGCACATCATTCCGTTTGCGCAAAATGGAATCGACACGTGGATGAATGTCGTAACTGCCTGCCGCGCCTGCAACCACCGCAAAAGCAGTCGCACACCCGAGCAAGCCAGTATGCCGCTGCTGTACACGCCGTACGTGCCCAGCTTGTGGGAGGACTTCTTTTTGCGCAACCGTCGCATTCTGGCTGACCAGATGGAGTTTTTGATGGCGCATATTCCAAAAACGTCACGCCTGCACGCGTGACGCTTCGGTTTTTCGTCACGCCTTCACGCGTGACGCTTCGATTTTTCGTCGCGCCTTCACGCGTGACGCTTCGGTTTTTCGTCACGCCTGCACGCGTGACGCCTTGGTTTGTCGTCGCGCTTGCACGCAAAGTGCCCTGGCAGGGGCTCGGCTCACCATGTCACACTACGACGGCAGCGCCGACGATCTGAAAAGCTCGACGATTTTGATGTGCTGAGCCGTTGGTTTCACAGCCCGCCTGCAGTCACATTGCACGCCACTGTCAACACCACAGAGCTGAAAGCTGGGAAGGTGGGAATCGTGATGCCGGTTCCGTTAAACAGGTTGGGCACGCTCGCAGTTGGTGTTGCAGTCGCCAGAACCAGACCCGTCGGGCAACTGGCCGCGCCGGTGGTAGAAGAGCAGTTGACAGCACTGCAACTCAAGCCGGCGCTTTGCAAGTCTTTGATCAGGGCGTTGTCTGCTGCATAACTGCCGCTGTTACTGAAAGTCAGGGTGTAGCTTGTAGTGCCGCCTGCATTTATCGCGGTAACGCCATTGGTTTTGCTGACCGTTAAAACCGTGCTGGCTGCTACCGTCACATCTTCAAAAGTTGAACTTGCGCTTGAATAGTTGGCACCCCCAACAGCTGCACCAGAAGCATACGCCCCACCCGGCGAAACCACAGGGTTGTTGACTGCGCTGCTGGTAGCTACGCCCCCTGTAGCGCGGGTAGGGTCGGTAAAGGTGGTGCTTGCGCTGTTCTGAAAGCTCGCGCCGAGTGCTGCCGAATTGATATTGACTGCAAATGTGACAGTGACGGAGCCGCCTGGAAAAACGGTAAATGATGACGCCGTCGGTAAATTGCCCGTGCCGCCAGCGCCGAATATTGCGGTTGTGGTGTCACCTGACTGATTTGTCGCCACAGGGGACAAGCCCGACGTGTTGGTTCCTGAAAACGTGACGCTACCGGTTGCGGCAACAATCTGCAAGCCAAACGGGACAGGCAGCACATCACGAATACTGACGCCGTATGCCGCACCTGCCGTCAATGCATTGCTTATGTTGATGCTGTACTGCGCGGTAGTGTTGCTGGGCAATGTCACAGTCGGCGTGTTGGTGCTTTTGGTGACGGTAAGCAGGGGCAAGCAAGCCGAGCCAGTGGCAACACCCAAAGGCGAACTTGCAAGGGCTGTAATTTGACCTGCTGCGCCTGTCGTGCTGTTGTATGCCTTGGGGCTTGCGTTACCTTGACCGCCACCACAGCAGCCGTCGTAACCTAATGCACCACCGGCCACATTGGTGGCAACTCCTGTCAGGTTGGTGCTGGTAGCAATAAAGCCGCCGCCGCCGCCGCCGCCCGGGCCATGGTCAAAAAAGTTTGAGTAACCACCGCCGCCGCCGGCAGCGCTCAGACTCACTCCAGCACCCGTGCCGCTTGAAGAAATCACTGCAATTGCGCCGCCCGCGCCGCCGCCGCCGGCCCCATCAGAGCCGGTGCTGACGTTGTACGCGTCGTAACCCCGCGCTGTAATGACACCCGCTGTGCCGCTCAAGCTGCCTGTACGAATCAACACCACGCCGCCGCCCGGCGCGCCCGAAGATGAAATTCCACCCGACGCGCCGTTGGCTGCACCTTGCGTAGGCGGCAATGTTCTGCCAGCCGGGCTGGGCGGTACCAAAGTGATGGCGCTTGCCAGGCCGTTGTTGTTCGAGCCCGCTCCGCCGCCGCCGCCCAAAACCAGGCGACTGATTGAGTTGGTGATAACTGCGCCGCCCAGACCGCCTGCAGCAAGATTATTTGTCCAGCTGTTACCTCCCCGCCCGCCAGCGCCGGCGTTACCACCACCACCGCCGCCGCTGTTTTGACCGTTGCTGGCTGTCGGGTTGCCGTCATTGCCGCCGCCCGCTGCATTGCCCTGTGCGGCCTGCCCGGCAGCGCCAAGTGGGTAACCCTGACCAAAGGTTGTCGTGGCATAAGCCAGCGCTGTTGCCGTGCCATTAAAAACCTGAAATGGCGTGCCTACGTTGCCTTCGCCTTTTAAAGCTCCGTTGCCAGCGCCGACGTTAAAAGCGTAATTGGCATCGTTGAACAAACCGCCTGGTCGGGCAAATCCCGAAACAAATGCCGCGCCTCCCCTAAATCCTGCACCGTCTACTGTCACCGTGCCATTGACTGTTGTTGATCCACTCACGTCCATGGCCACTACCCCGCCTGTGGCCTGCCCGTTGGTGCCGTTGACGGTCCAGGCATCTGCAAGCACGGTGTTGCCAGCAGCAACTAAAACACTGGAATATTGCGGCACCTGCACGACCTGAAATGTGCGCCATGCAGTCGTTGCCCCGGCAGCGGACGCGGTAATGCTTTGTACGTAAGTGTTGGTCAGTGGCCTGTCGAGCGTCAGCAAAGTTCCCGCGACGTTGGCGACTTGTGCATATTCGTACTGACCGGCGCTGGCAGGACTTGCCGAGTCCTGCATTTGTATCACCACGATTAAATCGCCTGCGACCAGCGCCCGGGAGCTGCTGCGTTGGCCCGTAATGGAGGCAACTGTGATTTGATTCGCACCGCCGCTAGCTGTGCCTACGCCCGCATGGTAGCTGTTGATAACCCCTGTTAATGATACAGGACCGTCCAGACCAGGTGATGCGCAACCCTGGGCATTGGCAAATGTGACGGCTGAAAACAAAAAGACCACAAGCGACGCTTTGGCAAGCGATCTACTTTTAAAGACGAGGTGACTGAAAAAAAACATTTGGAAATCCAATTTTCAAACTGTAGCCTAATCTAGCACGCGAAAAGTTATTCAACTAAACAGCTTGTGAAGATAAACCGATATTCAGTCTAATAAATCTGGTTTTCTCGCCTGAAAGCATTGAGCGACCGTCTGATGACTTGTTATGCAAAGTTTCTGTGTGAATTGGTCCCTGCGCTGCAGAAGCGTGTCAACCCCGTCAACGCAGCGCGAACGACATGTTCTCCAACCCGCGGGCAACGCTGCATTAAAGTGCCAAAAGCCCAATGCTTCTTTAAGGCTCCACCCCAGTGAATTCGGGCGCAAGCAGCTACGCTATTGGTAGCAGATGCAGCGTCAATATGTCAACTCAAGCACCACCAAATGGTTTTCTGCCGCAGGCCAGGCCAGCCCAGTCAACTTTTCTTTGTTGAATTCAGCCGTCACGGGGCGCAGCGCGGTTTGCCCGGCAACCGGTTTTATCAGCAATTTTGCGCTGGAGACACCAGCGCCTTGCGCGGGTACGCCGGGCAGGGCGCTTGAGCCGTCAAACACCATGCGGTCGCGCTGGGCATCAAAGTAGCCCCGCGGCCTGGTGAGCGTGATGCTTGCTGCAGCTGATGTGTCTGCCTCTGGCAAGCGCTCAGCCCGCAGGTGCACGACGCTGCTGCTGCGCGCAAAAGCGCTGCGGTAAATATGCGTTGTGGCGTAGCCGGACGCTTGAATCACAAACTCGTACTGCACTGCGGGCGCGGCCGCCATTGGCCCCCACAGGCCGTCAGGGCCCGTCGTTTTGGTGTGCACGGCAGCGCCGCTGCGTGCGCCTGTGGCTGCGTCGGTGGCGTAAACGCTTAACTGCGCGCCGGGCAAGGCAAGGTTGTTCACGAAGTTGCCAGACGCAGCGTCAAGCGGGTTGAGCCCGGAGCCCATCAGTTTTCCGTTGAGCACCAAACTTGGCTGCGGTGCAATGCTCAATGCCAGCGGTACTTTGCCGGTGATAAACGCGTAAGCAGCCGCAAAAGCGCCAGGTGAAAAAGAAGTTTCGCGGTGGTCAACGCCGGGTAGCACCACGTTGGTTGCGCCCTTGAGCGCCGGGCCGTCAAAGGTGACGTTCGTCGGTGTGCCCTTTGCGCCAATCCAGAGGCCATCGGGCTGGGCAAACTTGTCGTTGCTGTCCGAACGAATCGTCAGCCATTTCACAGGACCGGTCACTTCGTCGCCTTGTGCATTTTTAGGCGTGTTGAGTGCCGTCAGGAAGGGGCCGGTGCCTGAAAATTCATTGCCTTCCCGAAAGCCTTTTGTGGCCCACACGCCGTGGTTGGGTGTGCCGCCAAGCACCGCGTGCGACACAACGCCAGCGCCCCCATAATTTTCAATGTAGTTGCGAATCGCATAACCGCCGCGCGAGTTGCCCATCAAAACCACTTTGCTGGCGCCGGTTTGCAGCAGCACTTTGCCCACCTCGCGCTTTAAAAACTCGGCAGATTCTGACGTCGAAGTGCGGCCAGGCTGGCTCTGCGCGTCCACATCGCGTGCCAGCGGGTAGGGAAGATCAATCGCATGCAAATGCTTTGTGGGCCAGCCGTTGGTTTCAAAGCGCCACAGCGTGGTTTGCCACAGCGCAGCGCTGTCGCCGTTGCCGTGTACGAAAACGATGGGTGGCGTGCTGGCGGTACTGCTGCCGCCGCTGGGTACAACGGCGCAGGCAGAAACCACAAGCGCGCCGATCCCGGCTGGGAGGGACCGCAGCAGCCAACGCCGCGTGATCGTTTTCACGCAAATACGCCAGCGGTATCTTGCATGCGTTCAGATACGCCGCCCAGGTGGTGCAGCGTGTCGCCAAAGGTCATTTCGAGGTGCGTGAGCTTTTTAAAGTAGTGGCTGACGATGTATTCATCGGTCACGCCAATGCCGCCGTGCAGTTGAACCGCCTGCTGGCCCACGTAGCGCATTGACACGCCCAGCTGGTATTTGGCCCTGGCCATCGCGACCGAGCGCTCAGCCGCGGGAGCGTTCAGTTTTAGCGCGGCGTAATAGCTCATGGAGCGGGCCAGCTCCAGCTGCATTTTCATGTCGGCAACGCGGTGGCGCAGCGCCTGAAAGCTGCTGATCAGCACGCCGAATTGTTTGCGTGTATTCATGTATTCCACGGTGATGGCAAGAGCCTTGTCCATCACGCCCACGGCTTCGGCGCAGGTGGCGGCAACGCCAATGTCAATGGCGTGTGTCAGCGCGGTAAGGCCGTCCAGCGTGACCAGTGTGGCAGGCGCGTTCTCAAGGCTGACTTCAGCGGCACGTGCGCCATCTTGCGTCAGATAGCCGCGCGTGGTGACGCCGCTGGCCGTGCGCGAAACCAGAAACAAAGCCAGCGCGCCATTGGCCATTGCGGGGACTAAAAACGCATCGGCCTGATCGCCTGCGCTTACTATGCTTTTAGTAGCTGTTAGCGCCCATTTATCATTCGCCAGAGCCGCTTTTGCTTCACATTTGCTGAAGTTGTAGCGCCCGGCGCGCTCCTGGTAGGCCAGCACAACCAGTGCGTCGCCGCTGGCGATTTTTGGCAGCCACCCGGTTTTGACGGCATCAGGTGCGTAGCCTGCCAGCACCGCCCCCGCGATCAATGTTTGGCACAAGGGCTCCAGCACAATGCCGCGCCCCAGCTCTTCCATCACTACCATCGCATCGACCGGCCCCAGGCCCAGCCCGTCGTGCGTGTCTGGCACGTACAAACCGGTCAGGCCCAGTGCAGCCATTTCTAAATAGGCTTCGCGTGAAAAACCTGCAGAGCTGCCCGCGCTTGTTATAGAGCGGCGGCGGTCAAAGGTGTAAGCCTTGTCGACCCATTTGCGGGCAGCGTCTCTGAGTTGTTCTTGGTCATCGGAAAAATCAAAGTCCATGATCTCTGCTTTCGTTGTCTTGAATATTTCTTCAACTGACTAGAACCCCCTCCTGGAGGGGGCATGGGGGAGCGGTATTGGCGCAAAGCGCAGGTGTCTTTAGCGCTAGCTGAGGACTACCTGCGCAACGATGTTTCGCTGCACTTCGTTGCTGCCGCCGTAAATGGTGGTTTTGCGCATGTTGAAATAACTTGACGCCAGCGGCGCGCAGTGGGTGCCCGCGCCAGGGTAGTCGCCTTG
>JANNCT010000198.1:0-3398 GCA_031386895.1 Polaromonas sp. | reverse complement strand
ATTACTCGAAACCGCTTTTGAAAACGGCTGCGTGCTTGACGCCGTCGTTGCTGAAAACTTGACCCAAGCCAACCAGCTTTGGCATATTCGCGAGAGCATTCCGCTGGCGCAGGCTGAAGAAGGCTTGAACATCAAGCACGACATTTCGATTGCCGTGTCGCGTATTCCAGAGTTTGTGGCGACGACCGATGCGCTACTTGAAGCCGCAATACCGGGGGTGCGGCTTGTCAATTTTGGCCACTTGGGCGATGGTAATTTGCACTACAACGTGCAGGCGCCTCTTGACGGCGACAGCAAGGCATTTTTGCGTGACATAGAAGCTGAAATCAACACGCTGGTGTTTGATGCGGTGCAGGCCTTTGGCGGGTCCATATCTGCGGAGCATGGCATCGGCAGCTTGAAGCTCGACAAACTCGAACACCACAAATCCCCGGTGGCACTAGGCATGATGCGCGCAATCAAGCAGGCGCTGGACCCGCAAGGCGTGATGAACCCGGGGCGGGTCGTGCGGGTTTGATGCAACTAAAATCTCGAATCCCAATACTAATCATTGATGGTGGAAAATGCTTAAGGAAACTGAAGGCTCGCGAGAGAAAACTGTCATTTCAATTGATCTAGATATCAAAACACTTGAGTGGGCCGAGCTACTCGGCTTGGATTTGTCCGAGATGGCCAACCAATTTTTGAAGATTGAAGTCGAAAAGCGACTTATAGAAATCAACGACACCAAAGCAAACGCAAATCACCCGACATGAGTGATCGCAACAACACCGTAGTTGGAAGCTCCCAATACGAAGAATTTATGCGCCACGTCGACACGCACGGTGCGTTCAAAGCTGACCGCACCGGCACCGGCACCAAAAGCGTTTTCGGCTATCAGATCCGGTTTGATTTGCGCCAAGGCTTTCCGCTGGTCACGACCAAGAAGGTTCACCTCAAATCCATCGTGCATGAACTGCTTTGGTTTTTACAAGGGTCAAGCGACAACAACTGGCTAAAAGAACGCGGCGTGACCATATGGGACGAATGGGCGCGCGCCGACGGCGATTTGGGCCCTGTCTACGGTGTGCAGTGGCGCAGCTGGCCCACGCCTGATGGCGGGCACATTGACCAGATCACTGACGTCATCAAAACTTTGAAGACCAACCCAGACTCACGCCGCATCATCGTTAGCGCCTGGAACGTAGCGGACTTGAGCAAGATGGCGCTGATGCCTTGCCATGCGTTTTTTCAGTTTTATGTTGCGCCCGCGACGGAGGCTGGCGGTAAAGGGCAATTGAGCTGCCAGTTGTACCAACGCAGCGCCGACATTTTCTTGGGCGTGCCGTTCAACATCGCCAGTTACGCCCTGCTCACCCACATGGTGGCCCAGCAATGTGATCTAGACGTTGGCGACTTTATCTGGACCGGCGGCGACTGCCATATTTACAGCAACCACGCCGATCAAGTCGCACTGCAATTGAGCCGCGAGCCCATGCCGTACCCGACTTTGGGAATCAAACGCAAACCCGAATCCATTTTTGAATATGAATTTGATGATTTTGAGTTTGTCAATTACCAGCACCACCCTGCCATCAAGGCGCCTGTGGCGGTGTAGCGGATGCAGGTCAACATGATCTATGCCCGCGCCGCCAACGGCGTGATCGGGCACAACAATGCGATGCCCTGGCACTTGCCTGAAGACCTGGCGCATTTTAAAAAAATGACGCTGGGGCATCCAGTCATCATGGGTCGCAAAACCTGGGATTCGCTGCCCGCCAAATTTCGGCCTTTGCCGGGCCGGGCCAATGTGGTGGTTACGCGGCAGGCAGATTGGCACGCAGCTGGAGCACACACCGCAGGCAGCCTGCAAGAGGCGCTGGCACACTGCCAGGGCGCGACCGAAGTCTGGATCATTGGTGGCGCGCAAATTTACGCCCAGGCTGAGCCGCTTGCCAGCCGGATTGAAGTGACGCATATCGCCAGAGAGTTTGCTGGCGATGCGTTTGCTCCGGAGCTGGGCGAGCAGTGGGTTCAAATCCAGCATGAAGACCATGCTTCTTCCAACGGATTGACTTACAGCTTCATCACGTATGTTAAAAACCAACCACTAAAAGCAGGGAATTGATATGTCAGGAGGCGGATTTCACGTACACGGGCCACACGACCATGAGCTGGAGCATGCAGCACAAGGTGCGCATGGCGGCCATGATGACAAAGCCAAAAATGGCATGATTGCGCAAATCGCGGTTGTCACCGCCATCATCGCCACAGTAGGCGCCCTGTTTGCCTACATGGGCGGCGCAACGCAGGCCAATGCAGGTTTGTACAAAAACAATGCCGCCATCAAGAAGACCGAGGCATCCAACCAGTGGAATTTCTTCCAGGCCAAAAGTACCAAGCAGTCTTTGGCCGAGTTGGCGCGCGACCTCGCGCCTGATGACAAAAAAGCAGCGTACGCAACCAAGATCGACCGCTACGAAAAAGAAAAAGGCGATATCAAGTTGGTGGCCGAAAAGCTTGAGCTTGAATCCACCACCTGGGACAAGTCCTCTGACGAGCAAATGCATCAGCACCACCGCTGGGCGCAGGCCACCACGATATTGCAAATCACCATCGCATTGGCAGCAATAGCGCTGCTGACGCGCAAACGCTGGGTAGAAATCGCCATGTTTGCCGCAGCCGCTGGTGGACTGCTGGTGGGCGGCCTGGCCATGCTCCACATTTAAAGCAACTTGCATACGCTATTAATTTAGTAGCTTTTTGCGCCCGTATTTAAAGCGCTACAGCCAAAAAATACTCAAAGTTATCACGGTTATGAAAATTGCGACCTGGAACATTAATTCACTGACGGTGCGGCTGCCCCAAGTCATAGACTGGCTGGCCGCCAACCCGGTGGACGCGCTGTGCCTGCAAGAGCTCAAACTGACCGACGAAAAGTTTCCGCATGCAGCACTTGAAGCCATCGGCTACAGCAGCGCCGTATTTGGCCAAAAAACTTACAACGGCGTAGCGATTTTGAGCCGAACTCCGGCGCGGGACGTTGTAAAAAACATCATGGGTTTTGCCGATGAACAATCCCGCGTGATCACGGTGACGCTCGACGCGCCCGGCGGAGAAGTGCGCCTGGTCAACGGGTATTTCGTCAACGGCCAGGAGCCTGGCAGCGAAAAGTTTGCCTACAAAATGCAGTGGCTCAATGGCCTGCAGGCGATGGTCAAAGCCGAGCTGGCAGCGCACGCGCGGCTGGTGTTGGTAGGCGACTTCAACATCACTTTTGATGACCGCGACACGTACGATGCTGAAGGCTTGCGGGAAACTATTCACCACACCACCGAGGAGCGCCAGCATTTTCGTGCGCTGCTTGATTTGGGCTTGAGCGATGCTTTTCGGATGTTTGAGCAGCTGGACAAAAGCTA
>JANNCT010000188.1:0-11324 GCA_031386895.1 Polaromonas sp. | reverse complement strand
GATGGAATGGCCAACAGAACTAAAGGAACAGTAACCACCCAGGGCGACTCGTGAGGTTTGGCATGAAGGTCGTGGGCGCCATGCCCGCCATGGTGGTCATCATGATGCGCGTCAGGATTTTGGTCATAGCGCTCAGCCCCGTGGAACACTAAAAAGTACAACCTGAACGAATAAAACGCGGTAATAAACACACCAGCCAGCACCGCAAAATGCGCAAAGCCTGCTCCCGCCAACTGGCTTTCGTGCACCGCTTCAATAATGCTGTCTTTGGAATAAAAACCAGACAGCAATGGCGTGCCAATTAAGGCGAGCGATCCCAGTAAAAAAGTGAACCAGGTGATCGGCATGTATTTGCGCAACCCCCCCATCCAGCGGATGTCCTGGTTGTGGTGAACCCCCATGATGACCGAGCCAGCAGCTAGAAAAAGCAACGCCTTGAAGAACGCATGCGTCATTAAATGGAACACGGCGACCGAGTACGCGGACGCGCCAAGCGCCACCGTCATGTTCCCAAGCTGCGAATGCGTGGAGTAGGCCACCACGCGCTTGATGTCGTTCTGGATGATGCCCAAAAACCCCATGAACAGCGCCGTAATGCCGCCAATCACCATGATGAAGCTCAATGCCGTATCGCTCAACTCAAACAATGGCGACATGCGCGCCACCATAAAGATGCCCGCGGTGACCATGGTGGCTGCGTGAATCAGCGCGGAGATGGGCGTTGGCCCTTCCATGGAATCAGGAAGCCACACGTGAAGCGGAAATTGCGCTGATTTGCCCATCGCGCCGATGAACAGGCAAATACAAATCACGGTAATCAGCATCCAGCTGGTTCCTGGCAACACCAACTTTGAAAGCGCATCGCCCTTGGCAAATGCTTCGCCATAATTTAATGTTCCAGCATAAGCTGCTATCAAACCGATGCCAAGGATAAATCCGAAGTCTCCAACGCGGTTGACCAAAAACGCCTTCATGTTGGCATGGGTTGCGCTTGGCTTGTTGTAGTAAAAGCCGATCAACAAATATGACACCAGCCCCACTGCTTCCCAGCCAAAAAACAGTTGCAGCATGTTATTGCTCATGACCAGCATCAACATCGCAAAGGTAAACAACGAGATATAGCTAAAAAAGCGGTTGTAGCCCTCGTCTTCTTCCATATAGCCAATGGTGTAAATGTGAACCATCAAAGATACGAATGTGACGACGCACATCATCATGGCGGACAGACTGTCAATAAGAAACCCGACCTCCATTTTCAAATCGCCAACCACCATCCACGTATAAAGCGTTTCGTTGAATCGGGCACCATCCAGGGCAACGCTTTTAAGCGTAAGCGCAGACAAAACAAACGCCAGCAACACACCGGTGATCGTAAGCACGTGGGTCAGTCGGCGTCCAATCCAGTTGCCGCCGAAAACCGTACCAAATACACCTGCAAGTACCGCACCGGCAAGCGGCAACAGTGGCACGGCCAGCAGTGTAGAGACAGAAAGAGTTTGACTCATCAGCGGGCTAACCTTTTAGCGTGTTGAGCTCGTCAACGTTGATGCTGGACTTGTTGCGGAACAGCAGAACCAGAATGGCCAGGCCGATCGCTGACTCTGCCGCAGCAACGGTAAGAATGAAAAACACAAAGATCTGCCCAGCCATGTCGTTGAGGTAATACGAGAAAGCCACAAAGTTCATGTTGACCGCAAGCAGCATCAACTCAATGGCCATCAACAAAATAATCAGGTTTTTTCGGTTCAGAAAAATACCAATGACAGACAAGGCGAACAGCATTGCGCCCAAAGAAAGAAAATGACCCAAGGTGAGTGTCATACCTTGCCCTCTTCAACTGCGACCGGCGCTGCAGCGACTACTGGCTTTATCTTGACCAGCCTCACACGGTCGGCACGTTTGACCCTGACCTGCTCCGACGGGTTTTGCGATTTGGAGTCTTTGCGCTCCCGCAGTGTCAGCGCGATCGCGGCAATGATGGCCACGAGCAAAATCACAGCTGCAATTTCCAGCGGGTAGATGTAATCAGAATACAAAACCTTCCCAAGCTCTTTGGTGTTCGATATCTGCGCACCAATTTGCGTAGCAGCGTTGGCGGCAGACCCCGCAATCTTGGGCGGCTCTCGAAATCCGCCCATCAGCACGTATGACATTTCGAGCGCGATCAGCGCGCCAATTGAGCCCGCCAGCGGGAAATGCTTCCAGAAGCCTTGACGAACGCCATCGAGGTTGATGTCGAGCATCATCACCACAAACAAAAACAGCACCATCACCGCGCCGACATACACCAGCACCAAAGTGATGGCCAAAAACTCAGCTTTCAACAAAATCCAGATGGCTGCCGCCTGAAAGAACGCGAGAACAAGGTAAAGCGCAGCATGAACAGGATTGCGTGCGGTGATGACCCGAAAGGCTGCAAACAGCAGCAGCGCCGAGAAGGCATAAAAAAGACCGGTTTTAGCGTCCATGTTTTTCTGGATTCTTTCTGGATTCAGGGACTGCGACTACAACGACAACGGAAATTCAACGAAACTTCGCGTCCGCTGCACGACTGGCCGCGATTTCGGTTTCATAGCGGTCACCCACCGCCAAAAGCATGTCTTTGGTGAAGTACAGGTCACCACGCTTTTCACCGTGGTATTCGAAAATATGGGTTTCGACAATGGAGTCAACCGGGCAGCTTTCTTCGCAAAACCCACAAAAAATGCACTTGGTAAGGTCAATGTCGTAGCGCGATGTGCGCCGACTACCGTCTTCACGCACATCAGATTCAATGGTTATGGCCATAGCCGGGCACACTGCTTCACACAGTTTGCAGGCAATGCAGCGCTCTTCACCATTCTCGTAACGGCGCAGCGCATGCAAGCCGCGAAAGCGCGGGCTTTGCGGCGTTTTTTCTTCTGGAAACTGAACGGTGATTTTGCGCTTGAACATGTACTTGCCGGTAAGGGCCATGCCCTTGAACAGCTCAGTGAGCATGAAGCTTGACGCGAAGTCTTTTATGGAGGCAACTGTGCTCATATCATTTCCAGATGTTGTACGAGGTCTGCATCCAGCCGCCGACAACAACGAGCCAGACGAGTGTCACAGGGATAAAAATTTTCCAGCCCAAACGCATGATCTGGTCATAGCGAAAGCGTGGGAACGTGGCGCGCACCCAAAGGAAGGTGGTGACTACCATAAAGGTTTTGAGACCAAGCCAGATCCAGCCTGGAATAAAGCTCAGGAACTCGAACGGTGGCAGCCAGCCGCCCAAAAATAGCAGCACTGCCAGTATGGCAACCAGCCACATATTGGCGTACTCAGCCAAGAAGAACATTGCAAACGCCATGCCTGAATACTCAACCATGTGCCCAGCAACAATTTCAGACTCGCCTTCCACTACGTCAAACGGATGGCGGTTGGTTTCAGCCAGACTGGAGATGAAGTACACGACAAAAATCGGCAGCAACGGGAGCCAGTTCCACGACAAAATGCCTAACCCGTTGCTGGCGGCCATGCCTTTGCCCTGCCCCATCACAATATCGGTCATGTTCAAGCTGCCTGAAACCATGAGCACCACGACCAGGCAAAAACCCATTGCGATTTCATAACTGACCATTTGCGCTGAAGCCCGCATCGCGCCCAAGAAAGCGTATTTCGAGTTTGACGCCCATCCCGCAATGATCACGCCATAAACTTCAAGCGAAGTAATCGCCATCAAGAAAAGCAAGCCAGCGTTGATGTTGGCGAGCGCTACATCTGGCCCGAAAGGAATCACCGCCCATGCTGCCAGCGCAGGCATGATGGTCATAATCGGGCCGAGGACAAACAAGCCTTTACTGGCCGCTGTTGGAATAATGATTTCTTTTGTCAGCAGCTTGAGCGCATCCGCAATTGGCTGTAGCAGCCCAAACGGGCCAACCCGGTTGGGGCCTAGGCGAATCTGTGTGAAACCAATCGCCTTGCGTTCCCACAGCGTCAAGTAAGCCACGCAACCCATTAAGGGGAGCACAACCGCAAAAATTTTGATCAGCGTCCAAACAACCGGCCAAACGGTGCCGGGCCAAATGCCACCGGCTAAACCCTGGCCGAAAGCGTGAATGGAGTCGATCATGCGGCCACCACAACTTGGCCAGGCGCTGCTGCACTGATTGCGCCTTTATCAGCCCGCGCATCCGCTGTTAACTGCAGTGATGTAGCCCGGCGCACCAAACTGTCGAGCTGATAAATCGCTGCCACCGAGGGCTCGGCTGCAGAAGTCGCTCCAAGGTCTATTGCGACATCAGTATCATTGCCAAGCTTTTCGGCAACTACTTTTCCGTCTGTAACACCTGGGATTTTCGCTAGAACGTCCTGCGACGATTCAAAATCAAACCCTGGCATATCGAGCAGATTGGCCAAAACACGTAAAACCTTCCAAGCGGGGCGGGTATCGCCGAGCGGTTTCACCACTGCGTGAAAACTCTGTGCGCGGCCTTCGGCGTTCACGAAAGTTCCGGGCGTTTCGGTAAACGGTGCAATTGGAAGCAGCACGTCACTGAATTCCATATTGGTTTTAAACGGGCTGAGCGTAACGACCATTTGCGCGGTATTCAGCGTGCTTTTGGCCCTGCTACCCAATGCCGAATCAAATTCAGGTTCGGTATTCAGCAGCAGGACTGCCTTGAGTTGCCCGTCCAGCATCTTGCCGGCGTTCAGCCCGCCGCCAGAAGGTACAGCGCCCGCAAGCTGTGCGCCAACGGTATTTGCAGCTTCGGTCAAATAGCCAACCGTAGCGCCGCACTGTGCGCCAAACCAGTTGGCAATTGCTAACAGGCTTGACGCGTTGGAGTGATGGGCTGCTGCGTTGCCAAGCAATATGGCTTTGCGCTCGCCACCCAGAAGCGACTTGGCTATGGCTTTCGCTGCATCGGTCGCCTGGCCGGCTGCCGGGGCAGTGACGCCCTTTTCAAGCGCAATTGCGGAAGCCACATCAGCAAGTAATTTCACCCAAGACGCTGGGCTTGCTGAAACTGAATGTGCAACAGGCATTGCCCACGCGTCGACAGTGGCCAGTTCAGCTACGGAATTAATAGCACTTACCGCACATCCTTTGCGCGCTGCCTGACGAATTCGTTGTGCAAATAGTGGGTGGTCTTTGCGCAAGTTAGAACCGACGACCAGCACACGCTGTAGTGTTGAAAGTGACGCGATAGAAGTGCCTAACCAGCGGACGGATGCGGACGGCTTGAACTCAGCGTTGCGAAGGCGGTAGTCAATGTTGTCGCTGCCCAAGCCCCGCATCAGCGATGCGGCCAAGTACAGCTCTTCAAGTGTGCTGTGCGGGCTGGCGAGCGTACCAATGCTGTCAGCACCGTGATCAGCCTTGATTTGCTTCAAGCCATTGGCCACGTATTCGAGTGCGGTTTGCCAGTCAACGGCTTTCCATTGGCCGCCCTGCTTGAGCATCGGGCTTGTCAAACGCTCATCGCTGCTCAACGCTTCGTACGAAAAACGGTCTCGGTCAGCAATCCAGCATTCGTTAACTTCTTCATTTTCAAGCGGCACCACGCGCATCACTTTGTTCGCCTTGACCTGAATAATGAGGTTTGCACCAGTTGAATCGTGCGGACTGATCGATTTGCGGCGCGAGAGCTCCCAGGTGCGGGCGCTGTAACGGAAAGGCTTGCTCGTCAGCGCACCGACCGGGCAAATGTCAATCATGTTGCCTGACAGTTCAGAGTCCACCGACATACCAACAAAGGTTTCAATCTCGGCATGCTCGCCGCGATGCGACATGCCCAGCTCCATCACGCCTGCGACTTCCTGGCCAAAGCGCACGCAGCGGGTGCAATGAATGCAGCGGCTCATCTCTTGCATCGACACCAGCGGGCCGACATCTTTGTACGCCACCACCCGTTTTTCTTCTTCGTAGCGCGAACCACTCCCGCCATAGCCCACAGCCAGGTCCTGCAACTGGCACTCACCGCCCTGGTCGCAAATCGGACAATCGAGTGGATGGTTGATGAGCAAGAACTCCATCACACCTTTTTGCGCCTTGATGGCCTTGTCGTTTTTGGTGTGGACAATCATGCCCTGCGTCACTGGCGTGGCGCACGCTGGCATTGGCTTGGGTGCCTTTTCAACATCGACCAGGCACATGCGGCAATTCGCTGCAATCGACAACTTCTTGTGGTAACAGAAGTGCGGAATGTAGGTGCCGGCTTTTTCGGCTGCATGCATGATCGTGCTGCCTTCGAGCACGTCAACTTTTTGGCCGTCTAACTGGATTTCGATCATATTTTTAAGCGCCGTTCTGGTGCGAGCAATTTATGCGCTGTGAACCGCAGCAACTGATGCCGCAGGAATCATGGCTTCAAACTCATGGCGAAAATGCTTAATCATGGCGCGTACCGGCATGGCCGCGGCGTCACCCAATGCGCAAATCGTGCGGCCCTGAATGTTGTCAGCCACAGAGTTCAGCAAGTCCAGGTCAGTCGGCTTGCCTTTGCCAGTATGAATACGGTCCACCATGCGCCACAACCAGCCCGTGCCTTCACGGCATGGTGTGCATTGGCCGCAGGATTCGTGCATGTAAAAGTACGACAGACGTTTGAGCGATTCGACCATGCAGCGGGTGTCATCCATGACGATCACTGCGCCTGAACCAAGCATCGAGCCAGCTTTGGCAATCGAGTCGTAATCCATCGTGCATTCCATCATGATGGCTGCTGGCAACACGGGCGCTGATGAGCCGCCAGGAATCACGGCTTTAAGTGTGCGGCCTTGATCAGCACCTCGAACACCGCCAGCCAATTCCAACAACTTGGCAAAGGGTGTGCCAAGCGGCACTTCATAGTTGCCGGGCCATTCGACATCACCAGACACTGAATAAATCTTGGTGCCGCCGTTATTCGGCTTGCCGCATTCCAGATAGGCTTGGCCGCCGTTGCGAATCAACCAAGGCACAGCGGCAAAGGTTTCGGTGTTGTTAATCGTCGTTGGTTTGCCATACAAACCAAAGCTGGCCGGAAACGGTGGCTTGAAGCGTGGCTGGCCCTTTTTACCTTCAAGCGATTCAAGCAAAGCGGTTTCTTCACCGCAAATGTAGGCACCAAAACCGTGTGACGCATGCAACTGAAAACTGAAGTTGCTGCCCAAAATTTTGTCACCCAAGAAGCCCGCAGCACGAGCCTCTTCCAATGCTTCTTCAAAGCGCTGGTAAGTTGCAAAAATTTCGCCGTGAATGTAGTTATAACCCACCGTGATGCCCATGGCATAAGCGGCAATCGCCATGCCTTCAATAACGCTGTGCGGATTGAATTGCATGATGTCGCGGTCCTTGCAGGTGCCCGGCTCGCCCTCGTCAGAGTTGCAGACCAGGTACTTTTGCCCCGGGAATTGACGCGGCATGAAGCTCCACTTCAGGCCCGTCGGGAAACCCGCACCACCGCGACCGCGCAGGCCGCCGAGCTTGACATCGGCAATTACTTGGTCTGGCGTCATTCCAACGCCTTCACCTTGGGCAAGTATTTTGCGCAGCGCCTGATACCCACCGCGCTGCTCATAGTCTTTCAAACGCCAGTTGCTGCCGTTCAAGTCCGCCATGATTTGGGGGTTGATATGGCGGCCGTGAAAGCTGCTTTGTACGCCCGTTGCAGCGAACTGCGACAGCACGTTTTTAGCTTCAGAACTCACGACGGAATTCACACAAACAGTCATTGGGTTTTTGCCTCAGCATTTTGCAGACCAGCAATCAGCTGGTCCAGTTTTTCATGGCTCATGAAGCTGCACATAGTCAGGTCGTTAACCAACATGACGGGGGAATCAGCGCAAGCACCCAGGCATTCAGATTGCTGCAAAGTAAACAAGCCATCAGCCGTAGTCTCGCCCATCGAAATACCCAGCTTGTGTTCGAGGTGTTTGAGAGCCTTTGCACCATCACGCAACTGGCAAGGCAGATTGGTACACACATTCAACTTGTACTTGCCCACTGGCTGCTGGTTGTACATGTTGTAAAAAGTAGTGACTTCGTGCACAGCAATGGGTGCCATGCCCAAATAGTCGGCAACCAGCTTCTCGCTGTCAGCGCTGACATAGCCCAACTCTTCCTGGACAATTGTCAAGCAAGCCATCACAGCAGACTGCTTTTGATCAGCCGGATACTTTGCGACTTCGCGCGCAAATTTCGATTTTGCTTGTTCAGAAATCATATTTAAAAATGCCTGGATTAGCGGTCAATTTCACCGAACACAATGTCCATCGTGCCGATCACGGCCACCGCGTCAGCGATCATGTGGCCGCGCGACATTTCGTCCATCGCTGCCAAATGTGAAAAGCCTGGTGGGCGAATTTTCAAACGGTACGGCTTGTTGGCACCATCGCTGACGATGTAAATGCCGAACTCGCCTTTCGGGTGCTCAACCGCCGCATACGCTTCGCCTTCGGGCACGTGAAAGCCTTCAGTGAATAGCTTGAAGTGGTGAATCAACTCTTCCATGTTGGACTTCATTGACTCACGGTTAGGCGCGGCAACCTTGTGGTTGCTGGTAATTACCGGGCCGGGGTTCACGCGCAACCAGTCAATGCACTGCTTGATGATGCGGTTCGATTGGCGCATTTCTTCAATGCGAACCAGGTAGCGGTCATAACAGTCACCGGTTTTGCCGACCGGGATGTCAAAGTCCATCTTGTCGTACACGTCGTACGGCTGCTGCTTGCGCAAGTCCCATGCAAAGCCTGAACCGCGCAACATAGGCCCAGTAAAGCCGAGTGCCAAGGCACGCTCAGGGGACACCACGCCTACACCGACAGTACGCTGCTTCCAGATGCGGTTGTCAGTCAGCAGCGTTTCATACTCGTCAACATAACCCGGGAATTTGTTGCAGAAGTCTTCGATGAAGTCAAGCAATGAGCCCTGCCGATTTTCGTTCAAGGCTTCGATTGCTTTGGCGTTTTTAACCTTGCTGACTTTGTACTGCGGCATCCGATCTGGCAAGTCACGGTAGACGCCGCCCGGCCGGAAATACGCCGCATGCATGCGTGCACCCGACACCACTTCGTACATGTCAAACAACGATTCACGCTCGCGAAAGCAGTAAATCAAAATATTCATTGCGCCGCAGTCAAAACCATGCGCACCCAACCACAGCAAGTGGTTCAGCAGGCGGGTAATTTCCGCGTACATCACGCGGATGTATTGCGCGCGCTCAGGAACATCCACGCCAATCAGTTTTTCAATCGTTAGGCAGTACGCCTGCTCGTTCGACATCATCGACACATAGTCGAGCCGGTCCATGTAGGGCAGTGACTGGATGTAGGTCTTGCTTTCGGCCAACTTTTCAGTGGCGCGGTGCAGCAGTCCAATGTGCGGGTCGGCGCGCTGAATGACTTCGCCGTCAAGCTCAAGCACCAAGCGCAACACACCGTGCGCTGCGGGGTGCTGCGGGCCAAAGTTCAGCGTGTAGTTTTTTATCTCAGCCATGTTGACGCTCCCGACGGGCAGCCCTTAAGGGATACGAGCGCCTTCTCGAGAGGCAACGAACTAATGTGAGTGTGGAAGGTCATCATTTGACACCACCGTAATTCTCTTCGCGGATGATTCTTGGAGTGATCTCGCGCGGCTCAATCGTTACGGGCTGGTAGATCACGCGCTTTTGCTCGGGGTCGTAGCGCATTTCAACGTGACCAGTGACGGGGAAGTCTTTGCGGAATGGGTGGCCGATGAAGCCGTAATCGGTCAGAATGCGGCGCAGGTCGTTGTGACCTTCGAAAATGATGCCGAACAAATCAAACGCTTCCCGCTCAAACCAGTTGGCAGCGTTCCAGATGTCGTTGACTGAATCGACAACAGGAAAATCATCATCTGCACAAAACACCTTCAAGCGCAGGCGCTGGTTCAAACTGACCGATAGCAAATGCGACACCACACAAAAACGCAGACCATCGTATTGACCGTCTTTGTATTCGGAATAATCGACACCGCACAAGTCCACCAGCTGCTCAAACTTGCAGCCTGCAGAATCGCGAAGCAGTGTTGCCGCTGCAAGGTAATCACGCGCTGCAACGCTCAGCGTCACTTCACCAAAAGCAACGCTGATCGATTTCACCTTGTCGCCCAAGGCCAGCGCGATCGTATCGCTTAATTGCTGCGCACTTGCGGGTGCATCTGACGTTACAACCAGCATCAAACCCTCGCAATCGTGTTGGTGCGGCGAATTTTTTGCTGCAGCTGAATGATGCCGTACATCAGCGCTTCAGCCGTCGGCGGACAACCAGGCACATACACATCCACCGGCACAATGCGGTCACAGCCTCGCACCACCGAATAGCTGTAGTGGTAGTAACCGCCGCCGTTGGCGCACGAGCCCATGGACAGCACCCAGCGTGGCTCTGACATCTGGTCGTACACCTTGCGCAGTGCTGGGCCCATTTTGTTGCAGAGTGTGCCGGCCACAATCATCAAATCAGACTGACGCGGGCTGGGGCGAAACAGCATGCCGAAACGATCCAGGTCATAACGGGCAGCGCCCGCATGCATCATTTCAACTGCGCAGCACGCCAGGCCAAACGTCATCGGCCACAGCGAGCCGGTCTTGGCCCAATTGACCACCGAGTCGTAGCTCGTGGTCATGAAGCCTTCGTTAAACACACCTTCAAGTGACATACAAAACCTTTGATAGCTCCGCGTTGGAAGTCTTGATTTTCATTCCCAATCCAGTGCGCCCTTTTTCCACTCGTAGATAAACCCCACAACCAGGATGCCGAGGAAAACCATCACCGACCAAAAGCCGACCGCACCGATGTCTTTTAGCGCCACCGCCCAAGGAAAAAGGAAGGCGATTTCAAGATCAAAGAGAATAAAAAGAATCGCGACGAGGTAGTAACGTACGTCGAACTTCATACGGGCGTCTTCAAAGGCTTCAAAGCCGCACTCGTAAGGCGAGAGTTTCTCGCTATCCGGACGGTTCGGCCCGAGGAGGGAACCCAATACCATCGGCGCGACGCCGATGGCAATCCCGACAAAAATGAACATCAGGATCGGAAAATAGGATTCGAGATTCATGAAGCCCTGATGTGGCTTGGTGCAACTCTGGATTGACCCCGGTTCATGCACTAACGAACGGAAGGTCTGTTTTTTGGTGCCGTCGGTGAGACTCGAACTCACACGCCTTTCGGCACTGCCCCCTCAAGACAGCGTGTCTACCAATTCCACCACGACGGCTCGTGATTTCAGAGTGAAATTATAACTTGTTACTTCGGTATTTGGTTAGCTTTGGAACCATCTTTCGGAGCGTCAGCAGGCGCTGCATCTGCTGGGGCCGCCGGTTGCGCTGCGGCTCCTGCGGCTTTTCCAGGCTCTT